>JAIBCI010000079.1 GCA_019694255.1 Saprospiraceae bacterium | reverse complement strand
AGCTACAGATATAATAGGCATTTAATGAATGGTGATATTTTCGACAACTTAATGATTCGAATGGTAAAGCATAAACCTGCTTATTATAAAATGCTTAGAGTAAGTTAAATGCCTAATTCAGTAAAAATTATTTCCGCAGAATCTGAAAGTATGTAATAAATTGCATTCAGTAACTATTCAGCGATCCGGGACTTGATCGTCCACTCAGGGTGGCAGCAACATTATCGTTCGTATCATGAATCAGACAGGAATACAGTTGGCAAGACATCTGAGAGAGGTCTGCTTCGGAGGCAATTGGACCAGTGTACATTTTGAAAATGTAATGGGAAAAATTTTGTGGACCGAGGCGACTCATCCGGTACAGGGGGTAAACAATATTCTCCGAATCTTTTATCATTCCTTCTATTATGTTGAAGCATTGCATGGTGTATTAACGGGCAGAGAACTGAATGCCCATGACGAGTACAGTTTTAATCATCCGCCGGTGCATTCAGATGAAGACTGGAGTAAGCTGCAGATGAAATTCTGGAGAACGGCAGAAGATACTGCCAGGATGCTTGAAAAAACACCGGATGAAAAATTTCTTGAATCTTTTACAGACGAAAGATATGGCACTTATTACAGAAACGTCTTGGGTACAATCGAGCATTTGCATTATCATCTAGGACAAATCGTAATCCTCCATCGACTGCTAGCCGCTAAAGCACTCAGTGTATAAGACCTTTAACCTAAGATGAAATATTTAATACTGGTTATGGTCACTCTATTTTTTAATTGTGGCGCACTATCTTACGTCTTGTCTCAAAAATGGAGTCATTCATTTGGTATTTCTGCCATTGGATCGTGGTACTCTGGCTCTTCTGCGCAACGATATTCAAGTATCAACAGCGGCACTTTTAAAGCTTACACCAATAGTCCGTATGGTAGCCTGCCCGGCGCAGGAATTTCGCTAAATTATTTCCTGCAACGTCATTTGGGTGATCGATGGCTGCTTGAAATGGGACCTGCTCTGCAATTGGCTTCGACACATGTCAATATTATCAAAGTCAGTGAAAGCAATGGAAATACGCAGTTTTCAGCAAAGGGAAATACCTATCTCGTAAGTACTATGACTGGACTGGCGGTAGCATTGACCAGGCAATGGTCTCTGAATCAATGGAAATTAGCGGTATCACCGTCTTTCAACTTGTGGTATATCATAAATAGCAAAGAGCGGGGCCATGCCACCACCACTCAAGGAATAGAATATCGCACCAACGAAGATCGAAGTACTATCAAAGTGGACTTGATGCCTGGTATTGAACTAAGAGCTAGTAAAAATAAATTCGGCTTCACTGCAGGATATTTTCACGGATTGAATAATTACCTCAGCGGTTATGTTGGTGGCATAAATACCGGATACCTCAACTCTTTGAAGTTCGGGTTGCAATTTTGGCTTTAAAAATAATTAGAAAATATTGGAGATCCGATTATTCAAGTGGATACTGATATAATTTCAGTCTGAGTAACTTCATGATAAAAAGTTTAATTGTTAATTGGAGAGGTTATTCTGATAAAAAGATGTAATAAACAGAGAAAATAAGAGAACTGTTTTTTCTGTCAGAGAATTCTTTCATTGTAATCTGGTAAGCTGATTTAAACGTTGACCTCGTCCACCTTAATAACAAAACAAATTCTTTGTGTGATGGTAATAATATCCTAATGTTCATTAAAATACTTCTGGTGTCCTGCAATGTATTTTTAATAATTACAGATATTTGAGCTTTCAAGAATAGCAATGAAGGTTGAGAAATTTCAATTCGAGAGGGGATCGCTGCAGGATCAACAATTAATGCATTTGTATCGCAGCATGCTATATCCGCGAATGATCGAAGAGAAAATGCTGCGCCTCCTAAGACAAGGGCGAATCAGCAAATGGTTCAGTGGAATCGGGCAGGAAGCTATTGCCGTTGGAGTTACTGAAGCACTGCGGTCAGATGAATATATATTTCCCCTGCACCGCAACCTTGGCGTATTTACATCAAGGCAGATGCCGCTGACAAGATTATTTGCCCAGTGGCAAGGAAAGGCTGATGGCTACAGTAAAGGAAGAGAGCGATCATTTCATTTCGGCAACAAGGCCTATCATATCGTAGGCATGATCTCCCATCTGGGTCCACAGCTTACACTTGCAAATGGCACAGCGCTGGCATCACGCCTGAATGGTTCTGGAAAAGTATCAGTGGCTTTTACGGGCGAAGGAGGAACCAGCGAAGGTGATTTTCATGAAGCGCTTAATCTGGCATCGGTATGGAAACTTCCTGTGATTTTTATCATTGAAAACAATGGATACGGATTGTCAACGCCGGTCGCCGAACAATACGCCTGTAAAAGTCTTGCAGACCGTGGGCAGGGATACGGAATGGAGGCCATAACAATTGACGGCAATAATATTCTCGAGGTATATCATACTGTCCGGCGTATTGCCCAGGAGATCAGAAATGATCCACATCCAGTGCTTATAGAATGTATGACCTTCAGAATGCGTGGACATGAGGAAGCTTCAGGAACTAAATATGTTCCGCAACAACTGCTTGAGCATTGGGCGAAACGCGATCCACTGCTGCAATATGAAAGCTGGCTTACCTCAGAAGGAATTCTCGGTGGTGAATTGAAGGAAAACCTGTATGAAGAATTTAAGGCCTCCATTCAACATGATGTGGAAGAAGTTTTTACCTGGCCTGAAGTTAAGGCCTCAGTTCAGACCGAAATGAATGACGTATTTGCACCATATGAATACGCTGAAGTATCCAATTCCGAAGATTATTCCGAACCCATAAGATACATTGATGCGATCCGGGATGGGTTAATGCAGGCAATGATGCATCACAAGGATCTTGTGCTTATCGGACAGGACATTGCCGAATATGGCGGAGTATTTAAAATCACAGAAGGCTTTGTCGAAAAATTCGGAAAGGAAAGAGTGCGCAATACACCCATCTGTGAATCTGCTCTGATCGGCTGCGGGCTCGGATTAAGCATTGAAGGATTCAAATCAATGGTCGAAATGCAGTTTGCCGATTTTGTAAGTTGCGGTTTTAATCAGATTGTCAACAATCTGGCGAAGCTGCATTACCGGTGGGGTGAGAAGGCGGATGTCGTGGTGCGTCTTCCCTGCGGAGCTGGTACTCAGGCCGGACCGTTTCATTCTCAAACCAACGAAGCATGGTTCGCCCATGTCCCTGGCCTCAAAATTGTCTACCCTTCATCCCCTATGGATGCCAAAGGACTTTTACTGACGGCTTTTGATGATCCAAATCCAGTTCTTTTTTTTGAGCATAAGGCGCTGTACCGTTCAGTAGAAGGGCAGGTTCCACAGGGATATTACCGCATCCCGTTTGGCAAAGCAAGAATAGTCCGGGAAGGTTCGGCATGTACATTGATCACCTATGGTTTAGGAGTGTCTTGGGCTGAATCGGTTGTACAAGAATTGGGTGTAGATGCTGAGATCATCGACCTGAGGACGCTTGTCCCGCTCGACACCGCAACCATTCTGGACAGCATCAGAAAGACGAGCAGAGTACTTATTCTACATGAAGATACTTTGTTTGGAGGCCTCGGTGCTGAAATCAGTGCATTGATTACTGAGAATGTATTTGAATATCTGGATGCACCGGTGATGAGATGCGCTTCACTCGATACGGCGGTACCTTTTTGTGCTCCCCTCGAAGAGCAGTTTCTTGCCAAGAGCAGACTCAGGGGCAGCCTTTCGGGACTGTTGGCTTACTAATGACTAAAGCCTGCGGGCTTATTCAACTCCTACGGCTTAAATTTAGCAGTTCAAAGTCAAAACAGCTTGCTAAAAGTCTATGAATGCTTAATATTGCGTCATGGTCACATTGGATCAAATCATCGCAGTCAGCAATCACGCAACACTTTATAAAGCCATTGCTTCCAAGGGTAATGGTTTAATTCTCGAGGACCTTTCCACAGGCAAGAACAGTTTTTTTTCCGGCAGGTTATATCAGTTTTCGCCATTGGACTCCATGGGATTGTATACCATGGGTGGTACGATGCCTCTACGTGAGGTATATGAACTTTTTCTGTCCAGGGAAGCCGAGCATGAAGTTCCGAAGGACAATGCTGCGGAAGCAGATCTGAGGAAGTTTTTTGAAAATGCAGTTCCTGATTATGACCCATACCGTGTACATGCCCGCGATATGAAGAAGTGTGTCCGATGGTACCATCAGCTCAAATCGTTCGAACTCATTCGTCGGGACGATCATGTACAACAATAAAAAGGTAGTGGTTGTACTTCCTGCATATAATGCTGCGAAGACACTTGAGAAAACAATTAACGAGATTCCTCGTGATCTTGTTGATGAATTGATTCTGTGCGATGATGCCAGCAGTGATGAGACCTTTGAATTGGCCAAACATCTAAAGGTCGATCAGGTATTGCGCCATGACCGCAATAAAGGTTACGGCGCCAATCAAAAAACTTTATACAACAAAGCGTTGTCAGGCGGTGCCGGGATCGTAATCATGCTTCATCCCGATTATCAGTATACCCCTATGTTAATCCCGAGTATGGTCAATATCATCGGTAAAGATATTTTTCCCGTTGTGCTGGCCAGCCGAATTCTCGGCAAGGGAGCCTTGCGGGGTGGAATGCCTTTTTATAAATATATCTCCAATCGTATACTGACTTTCACTCAGAATTTATTGCTGGGTTATAAACTTTCCGAATACCATACAGGATACAGAGCGTTCAGTAGGGAAGTGCTGGAGTCCATACGCTATATGGATAACTCCGATGATTTTGTTTTTGATAATCAAATGTTGTCACAGATCATTTATAAAAAATTTGATATTGCCGAAATCAGCTGCCCGACCAAGTATTTTGAAGAAGCATCATCCATTAATTTCAGAAGGTCAGTAAAATATGGCATTGGCGTTCTGAAGACATCTGTTGAGCATCTGTTGCAACGATTGGGATTACTGAACCTCACCCGTTACAGATAGGAAAGAACATTGGTCTGGTAGACTGAAAATCTGTTAACATCAGCAGATGGAGAGGCATAGCGGTTACACGGCATTTGCAATGATTGATTGGGGATAAAACCACTCAGGATCTGATATCCTGTGAAAATTGAATTAAGCTCGTGTAATGAATCTTCTGCACGCAATTGAATACTAACTTTACCCAATGAAAGCGTTGATCACAGGAGCCAGTAAAGGCATCGGACTTGCGATTGCCAAAAGGATGGCAAAGGAAAAAATTGAACTTATTCTAACATCGAGAAATGCGATTGAACTGGAAAGTGTCAAAAGCGAAATACAGGATGAATATCATAATCTGAGGATTGATTGTTATACAGCTGACCTGAGTCATAAACAGGATATTGAAAAACTTGCAGCAGAAATTTATTATCATCACAGCGAAATCAATATCCTGGTTAATAATGCAG
Source organism: Saprospiraceae bacterium (assembly GCA_019694255.1). Taxonomy (GTDB): domain Bacteria; phylum Bacteroidota; class Bacteroidia; order Chitinophagales; family Saprospiraceae; genus Vicinibacter. Next base: position 53,590 of record JAIBCI010000079.1, on the reverse strand, counting down.
GCACCTATTTACGTGGAAACATCAACGATGCAGAGGATGGTATGCTCGAGAAATTAATGGCCACCAACTTGTATTCAGCATTCCACCTGACCCGGCTGATGTTGCCATTGCTTCGCAAACACACTCCTGGGTATATATTTAATATGTCAAGTATAGCGGGTCTCGAACCTTATCCTGGCGGGCATCTTTATTGTATCAGTAAATTTGCTTTGACTGGGTTTAGTCAATGTCTTAGAGAAGAACTCATGCAAGACGGAATCAAAGTCTGTACGATTTATCCCGGGGCAACCTGGTCTGATTCCTGGAAGGGAGCCGATCTTCCAATAGACCGGATCATGCAGGCCAGTGATGTCGCTGAAGCGATCGCTGCCCAATTGAAAATGAGCCCATCCGCAGTCATTGAAGAAATTTTATTGCGCCCGCAATTGGGAGACCTATGATGAATAATTACCGCACTATTCCTTACCAACCCATACGATTTTCTGAAGAGGAAATGATGTTGCGCGCACGCTCATTTTTTGAGCTGATGCAAAAGCGTCGATCCGTCCGACACTTCTCAGAAAGGCCTGTTCCGCAAGGTATTCTGGATTATGTTTTACAAACGGCAGGATCAGCACCCAGTGGTGCAAATCGCCAGCCCTGGACATTTTGTCTTGTCACCGATGCAGAACTCAAACGCCGGATCCGGCAGGCCGCAGAAGAAGAAGAATACAAGGCCTATCATGGTGGGATGCCCCAGGAATGGCTGAATGACCTAAGTTATCTCGGCACCGACTGGCACAAAGAATTTTTGGAGACAGCCCCCGCACTCATTGTTGTATTTCGCAAGCCATACGACATTGACGAACAAGGCCAACATAAAAACTACTATGTACAGGAGTCCGTTGGACTAGCCTGTGGTTTTCTTCTCGCTGCCATTCAATACTGTGGTTTGGTAGCGCTGACCCATACACCCAGCCCAATGAATTTTTTACAGGGAATCCTGCAACGTGCTGAGTGGGAGAAACCCTACTTGCTCATTCCCGTCGGGTATCCGGCAGACGACGCAGAAGTGCCGGACATTCACCGGAAAAACCTTTCAGAAATTGTCACCCGTTTTGGCCCATGAATATTAATTTTCATAGCCAATATTCAGGTCATTCGGCTGCGGTCTATTGCTTAACGCATGGACATGTTGCGGGTGAATTTTACAGTTCCGGCGGTGACGGCATTATAGTAAGTTGGCAATTAGGCAAAGAAGATGGAAAGGCGTTGGCGAATATCGGTGAACCTGTTTTCTCACTCTTGCATACGCCCAATTGGGTCTTCGCCGGGACGCAAGGTGGCCGATTGTACCGCATCGATCCCCAAGGCCAGACCGCTCCGCGAAGGATGGATTTTCACCGTAAATCAATCCACGCTTTGCTCTGGCTTGAAGATGCACTGTATTCCGCTTCAGCGGATGGTATTATTGCACAAATAGCGCCGGAACAATTTGAACTGATCAAGGCATTAAAGACAAGCCCTGAAGGGATCAGAAGCATGGCCTGGTGCAAAGCCAGAAAATCAATCATACTGGGGTGTCAACAAGGTCAGATCTTTGAAATCAATACCAGGCTTGAGCACTTGCAGCGAATTGCATACTGGCCTGAAGCAAGGACAATTTTCGGACTTGCTATTCCTGATGAAGGAAATGAGATATTGATTGGCGCGATGGATGCCCGTCTGCGCACTTTCAGCTTTGACAATATGGATATAATGGGCGAGGCTATCCCGGCGCATCAATGGACGATCAATGATCTGATCTGGATCGATGAATTGCAAATTCTGGCCACAGCCAGTCGGGATCGGAGCATCAGGTTCTGGACACGAGATCCCTTAAGTCCTATAACATCAATTACAGAATACAAATACAATGGCCATCATCGCTCCGTCAATAAATTGCTTTGGCTGAAAGAAAAGGGCGTATTACTTTCGGGCTCTGATAACCAACAGGTCAAGGCCTGGATAATAGAATAAGGATGATATTAAGTGATTTGAAAATAATGGAGGCTATCGAAAACAGGAATATTGTGATCGAGCCTTTTGATAAAGATTGCCTTGGCACCAATAGTTATGATGTTCATTTGGGTGAGACGCTGGCTACCTATGCCGACAGAGTCCTGGATGCAAGGTTGCACAACCGTATCAATTTTTTTACTATTCCTCCTGAAGGATTTGTGCTGCAACCTGGCACCCTTTATTTAGGGGTCACCGCAGAATACACCGAGACACACCATGCTGTGCCTTTCCTAGAAGGCAAGTCAAGTGTGGGACGTCTGGGAATCGATATTCATGCCACAGCGGGTAAAGGCGATGTTGGTTTTTGCAATTACTGGACGCTCGAAATCAGTTGCGTACAACCGGTACGTATTTATGCCGGAATGCCCATTGGGCAATTGATTTATTTTAGCGTTGAAGGCGATATTGCTAATTTTTACAACCGGAAGGCTGGCGCAAAATATAATGAACGCAAGGCAGTCCCTGTAGAAAGTATGATGTGGAAAAACAAATTCTAGTTCTGATTGTATTCCACTATGATGATTAATCAAAGACAGGCTAAAAAACACTTGGGAGCAGTGTTCCTATTGTGCTGCTATTTTGTCTCGATACTTTCCTTTGTCATTGCGGACTATCATCGTGCCTTACATCTGGAAGTGCATTGTGATTTGGATCCGAATCAGTGCGCCAAAGATGTATGTCATCTTGCAATGGTTCATCATGATTTCAAAAAGGGATGTCACCATAAGGCCCACCTGTCAAATAAAGAACAAAGTTGTGTGTGCAAGGATTTGAAGTATGTGGTACAGATTTCAGACCTTCCTCATTACTTATACACTTTCGATTACAGATTCAGTCTAAGCATACATTTTTTTTTAAATAAGGAAATCATTTCCCGAAATATCTACTTTGATAATAAGGGGCCCCCACACTTCGCCTGATTCTTATTTTATACCAACCTATTTTAACAGCATTCTATTATCAAAGAATTGCTGGTATTTATTTTAATGAATTCCAACCCAAAAAAATATAAGATGAAAATTATATATTATGTATTCGTTGCAGCAATCGTTTTTTTTATGGGCAATTGTACCCAATCTGAAAATGAATCCGAACTCATTACTTCACTCAATTACGTTCTTACAGATACATCAGGACAACAGGTCATCTTGGTCTTCAAAGATCTGGATGGTGATGGCGGCGTTGCACCCGTTATCAATGTCTCCGGTCCACTGAAAAAAAATATGACCTATTCAGGCGTCATTGAATTAAAAAATGAAGCGCAGACACCCGCAGTTGATATTACACAGGAAATTATGAAAGAAGCCGTCGATCATCAGTTTTTTTACGACAATACGGCTTCAATCGCAGTGTCTTACAAGGATGCGGACAGCAAAGGTGATCCCCTGGGAGTCAAAACACAATTATTGACTGCCGGTGCAGCGCAGGGAAAGCTAACAATAACCCTACGCCACTTACCGGATAAAAAGGCGGCCGGCGTCGCAGCGGGTGATATCCGAAATGCCGGAGGCGAGTCAGACCTGGAAGTCAGCTTCAATATTGAAGTACAATAAAATGAGGTATATTATTTATTCCTTTTTGTTTTTATGGGGAAGTCTATTGGCTCAGAATTGTCCAATCAATTTGTCATTACAGCTAGTGGACCCCCATGATTCAGAACCTCTTGAATATGCTACTGTCTTCCTTGAAGAGTCATCGCAGGGCGCAGAAACAGATTCTTCGGGCATGGCAAAGATCTCCAACGTTTGTCCCGGGAAGTACCATTTGCATATTGATCACGCGCTCTGTAGCAGAAAAATTGTTTTTATTACATTGCTCAGAGACACTGCAATTATTGTCGAACTAGAACACCACGAATATTATCTTCAGAGTGTAACGATAGAAGATCATAAGAATCTACAGCAATCCGCGCATCGGAATACAATCAGTGAAGATCAGATCACAAAGAATCTTGGCAGACCCTTAAGTAAGATTCTGGAGTCTGTTGCAGGAGTTTATTCTTTGAAGAATGGTTCTACCATTGCAAAGCCTGTGATTCAGGGAATGAGCGGCAACCGCATTGTTATCATGAATAACGGTGCTGTTCAGGCCGGCCAGCAGTGGGGCTCGGATCACGCCCCGGAAGTTGATCCGCTGGCCAGTGACCAGATTACCGTAATTAAGGGCGTTGATGCCATTCCATATGGTGGCAACGGACTGGGAGGTCTTGTTTTAATGGAACCCTCTGCCATTGCACAGGATCCACATTTGCATGGAACTTCGCAATGGGCTTATGAGAATAATGGAAGGCAGTTTTCTCAATTTACCAAACTCGAAAGGGCGAATCAGAAATGGCGGTGGAGAACCACCCTGGGTGCAAAATTCGGAGGTGACCGTCGCAGTCCGGATTATTTTCTGTCCAACACAGGTAACAGAGAAATCAGCACCAGCGTTTATCTAATGCATGATCGCGGAGTAAATAAATTTGAAAAAATTTATTTGAGTTATTTTTTTACAGAGTTGGGGATACTTCGCGGATCACATATTGGTAATCTGACCGATCTTCAATCAGCCTTGCAAAGGGATACGCCATTGTTCACCAATCCTCATTTTTCTTATTCGATTGGTTCGCCCCGACAGAAAGTACATCATTGGCTTGGACGCTATTCATTACAGCGCAACAGGAAGCAGCACCTGATGGAGTTGAATGCTTCACTGCAGGTCAATCTCCGCTCGGAATATGATGTACGACGTGGCAGCAGAAGTAATACACCAGCGTTGCAGTTGCTGATGCAGTCTGCACAGCTTGAAGCAAAAGACCGATTTACATTTGGTCACACGGTATGGCTTGTTGGTTTACAGTCAAGAATAAATTACAACTACAATATTCCCGGAACAGGCATATATCCGCTGATACCAGACTATCTTAGTGTAGTGCCCGCAGCATTTATTCAGCAGAAGACCAACTGGAATAATATTCAGCTTGACCTGGGGCTTCGTTATGATCTCGTGTACGACAATGTCAGTTATTATCAGCGCAACAATACTTCTGTCATTCTTAGGGATCAGCTTTTGTTTAATAATTTTTCCGGTTCTGCGGGTGTCAGTACATCCTTGAATAGACATCATGAGATCAAATTCATTACAGGCTGGACGCAGCGCGCACCGGAAATTAATGAATTATACAGTAACGGGTTGCATCAGGCGGTGGCAGGAATTGAAGAGGGCGATCAAAATCTGGTGCCTGAAAAATCGTGGAAATCAAGTGCTACGTATAATTTAAGACTCAGCGATATGTTGAGCTTTGAAGTCAATGCCTATGCTCAGTGGATCAGAGATTACATTTACCTTCAGCCCCTGAGTGATTACCGGCTCACGATTCGCGGCGCATTCCCTGTATTTCAGTACAGGCAAACGAATGCAACAATATCCGGTATCGATGTGATTACGCGTTACGAATGGAATCACCGATGGAATATTACCGGTAGGTATTCATGGATATCTGGTCAGGTTATCAGCGCAGAATTACCTTTGGTTGCGTTACCACCATTCAACGCCTTTCACAGCATAGGATATGTGATTCCATTGAAAAATAATATAAAGGATATTCAGACTGGAATCGAAGGATTGTATGTAGGCAAAAGCAATGTCTATCCGTCGCAGGATTTCCTGCCGCCACCCGATGAGTACTTTCTCGTGAATATTTATGCAGGTATGAATATCAAGTTACATCAGCGGACATTGTCAATTCAGTTGCGTTCAGACAATTTATTCAATACCAGGTACCGCGATTATCTTAACCGGCTTAGATATTATTCAGACGCTGAAGGAAGAAGTTTTTCTTTGATGGCCAAACTACCATTCTAAAGATTGGAACAGTAGTAATGACATAAATGTCAATAAACATACTTCCAGGACATGTTAAAAAATTAAAGTTAGATCTGTTCTATTATTGGATGTTAAATCCACTTCAGACTTTCCATGATTAATGAATTAATTGACATTTTGCAGAATGCATGAGGATATTTTGATTTCTCAAAAACCCCGCTGGACCGATATTCTTAAGAAATTTGGTCAACCAAATATTAAATGGCAAATGAAAAATCCATATTTTTGAAAAAAATTAGGTATGTCCAGGTGGTATTCTTATTTGCTGTGTCTAACATTTCTGACCCTCGGTCTTCATTCCTGTACCAATGATGATGACAAGCCGGTTTATTCCGTCAAGTACTATAGCGGCAAAGTGGCCTCTGATTGGTTTGAAATGGTCCGGGGCCTGACCAAGACAACGCCCGGTTTCTCACCTCCGGTTGCCTCCAGAGCTATGGGTTACTGCGGGATAGCGCTCTATCAGTCCTTGGTGGCAGGAATGCCAAAAAACCTTAGCCTGGAAGGCCAACTTCCGGATCTTGGCTTTCTGAAGACCAGACCGGATGAATCATTGAACTATCGATGGGATATTGTAGCCAACGCGGCCCTTGCCAACATGTGCCGATTATTGTACCCTACTGCTACGGATAGCATGAAAAATCTGATCAACAAACTCGAATCAGATAATCTGAACACCTTTGGGAAGGATGTGCCCAAGGCGGACATTGACAAGGCTATAGCTTACGGAACCAACGTATCCTCTGAGATCTTTGAGTGGTCAAAGACAGATGGTGGTCATGAGGGTTATAGCAAGAATTTTCCCGCAAACTATGTAGTTCCGCAAGGTCCTGGTTTATGGGTGCCGACTTCTGCTCAGAAGATTCCTTTGCAACCATACTGGGGCAATAACCGGACTTTTGTTTTGGGAGAAGCCGAAGCAGTAACGCCTCCGCTTGACCTTAGTTACTCTGAAGACAGACAATCAGCATTTTATAAACAAGCCCTGGAAGTATACAATACTTCTGAGAACCTGACCCAGGAACAGGAAATCATTGCCAAATACTGGAGTGACGATGCAGGACTACCCGGTACACCGCCCGGACACAGTATTTCAGTCCTGAATCAAATAGCATCCCGTGAGAATCTCAATCTGGCGGCATGTGCCGAGACTTATGCACAAGTGAGCATGGCGCTATCCGATGCATTTGTTTGCTGTTGGAGGACTAAATATATTCATAACCTGCTTAGGCCGGTAACATACATCAACGCCCTCATCGATCCTTCATGGAAGACATTGCTTGCCACTCCTCCATTTCCAGAATTTACAAGCGGCCACTCAGTACAATCAGGTGCTTTTGCCGCAGTGATGTCTGCACGGTTTGGATCAAATTACAGTTTCACTGACCATACCCATGAAGCCAGAACGGATATCAACGGTACAGCGCGGACTTTCAGTTCGTTTAAGGCCATGGCTGACGAAGCAGCCATATCCAGACTTTACGGAGGTATTCATTACCGTGAGGCCATTGACGATGGAGTGGCTCAGGGAGGAATTGTAGGCAATGCAATCCTTGCACTTCACTGGAAGAAATAATTTAATTCATATCGTCTAAGGTTCTCTTTGATATCGCGACAGCTTAACGGAACGAATTGGATCCGTATAAGAAGGCTTTATTAGTTTTGCGGGCTCTTTATGGATTTGATTAAGAAATTAGAAGCAGTCTATGAAAGGTACCAGTTTCTCGAAGAGAGACTGGCCAACCCCGAAGTTTTGTCCAATCTGGACGAGTACAAGAAAGTCAGCAGAGAGTACAAGGAACTCGAACCTGTGGTTTCGTCTTATGTTGAATACAAAAAATTACAGGCGTCCCTGGATTCAACGCGCGAAATGCTGGACTCCGGCGATGACGAGATGAAGGCCTTTGCAGAAGTAGAAGTTAAGCAGGTTGAAGAAGCACTTTTGTCGCTGGAAGAGAAGCTCAAAATTGATCTGATACCGAAGGATCCTGAAGACAGCAAAGACGTGATCTTTGAGATCAGGGCAGGCACTGGTGGAGATGAAGCCAGCCTCTTTGCGGGAGATCTCTTCAGAATGTACACCCGTTATTTTGATATGCAGGGATGGAAATACGAAGTGCTGACAGAATCTGAAGGATCAGTAGGTGGTTACAGCAAAATCGTGATGGACGTAAACGGCACAGATGTGTATGGCAAACTCAAATTTGAATCCGGGGCACATCGCGTGCAGCGTGTGCCGGATACCGAAGCGTCCGGTCGTATCCATACTTCAGCCGCTACGGTAGCGGTCATCCCCAAGATGGAAGTCGAAGACATAGATATCAACAAAGCTGATCTGAGGGTTGATACATTTCGCTCCAGTGGCGCGGGAGGTCAACACGTCAACAAGACCGAGTCCGGCGTAAGATTTACACACCTTCCGACAGGTATAGTGGCAGAGAGTACGGACAGCAGAAGCCAGCACAAGAACCGTGAAATCGCGATGGGCAGACTGGTGCAGAAGATTAGAGACAGCCAGGTTGCCCAGTTTGAATCCAGCATGGCGGCACAACGCAAATCACTGGTTGGTACTGGTGACCGTTCTGATAAAATTCGCACGTACAATTTTCCTCAAAACAGGATGACCGATCACCGCATCAACTTCACTTCTTATAATCTCGGTGACATCATGAATGGCCACATCGATGATATCATCGAAGCGCTACGTGTCGCTGAGAACATCGAGCGTATGAAGGGAGAGGAATAAATAGTGATTTAAATTTGGTTGAGTCAAACGTTAATTCCTTCACTTGAATTTAAACTCAATGCCGATGTCATCGACATAAATTCTGGATGACCCCGGATTGTAAAAATAGATTTTAATCAGTTCATATTGATTGAAATCAGCAGGCAAGGTGTAGGAGTGATGCACAGAGGTCCAGGCATTGGTTACTTGTGATATACTAGTGAGAGGGATCCCCGTATAATTATTTTTGATTTTTTTCCCGATTAACTCAATCACTAAATTTGCTTTTGGTTCCATTGTCTCCTGAAATAGCTGAACATTAAGTTCCAGATGGGATAACGGATCGGGTAAATTTTGTACAGGATAAAGAAACGTCGCACTGTATTCCTGGCCGCTGCCACAGGCTGAAGATTTTTTACCTGAAAATGACCTGACATCAGTAATGGATTCAATTGGTCTCCAGCTTACCCCACCCTCCAAGTCATTATAAAATCTGATGCGGGAATGAGCAAATACCTCTGGATCTCTATAGTCTGTAGGATAAATTTCTCTAAGCCCTATAGCAAGATTTTTGGCAATGGTTCTTCTTCCCCTTTCTGCATAATGTTCAGTAGTCCAGTTCTGATCAATGTAATCTTCATCCCTTACAGCGTCCAGATTGTCAATGACCATGACGCCCATTCGCCGATAACGCTCAATCAGTAATTGCTGGTTGCTTCGCATCAGATATGTCAGATCATGCCCCACCAGCTTTTCGGCTTTGTCAGTATTCTCAGACATCAGGTTGAAGACGAGATGCCAGCCTCTCTCCTTCGCCAATAGGACAATACGGTCAAAATCACTGATACGAGGGTTATGGAGTGTATCGATCTGGAAAGCATAGGTCTTGATATAATGCCGAGCCAAAAGGGTCAACGCAGAATCTCTTTGACTTACTTCATTTTTTATTCCACGAGAAGCAATAACCCGTTCCCATTCTGTGACATTCTTGTATTGGACCGGATAGGGAAAGTATAAAATATCATTTTTCCATTTTTTCCTGTATTGTTGTTCGCGTTCCTTGTCAGTTTTGATGTCATATCCTTTAAACGACAAAAGAAAGCGACTGTACAATGGTGGTCTGTCTTTGAGCAAAACGATACTTTTCTGTAGTGCGGTCTCCAGGTTAGAATAGATCCAGCTGGCGTCGAAGGATCTCAGATTCATCGTCACAATAACTGTTTGAATATTCGACTGCGCTGGAATCTGTCGGATATATTCGTAATAAATCCCTGCGTGTGAGGCTTCCATGGTCACATGACCTGTCAGTTTATACGGATAGTAATCTGTCAGCATTTCACTGATGGATCGCTGATCAATATCATCCTGATGAAATGTGTTGTTGGAAGACTCACCAAAGTACACCACTTCACAATGTTGATCTATGACTTTTCGGATGAGATTGATATTCGAAGAATATTTTTGAAGATCATTTTCAAAAAAATATTCCGTATAATTAAAGTTCATAACCAGCAGCAGTATCAGAATAAGGATGGGCTTTAAAATCAGTGAAAAAGACTTCATCTGTTTTAAAATTGAAAATAAATGAAGGGAAATTGATTTACGCTCGAGAGCGCTAAAATGGAAAAAATCAGCACGGCATAGACAGACCATCTCACTACGGGATGAATTCCGGAACACCACCTGTCAAAACGGTTTTTCAGTAACATGAAATCAAATAAGACGAATGCAATTAGTAAGATCCATACTTTCCATTCGATAAATATATTGCTCCCATTTTGGGTTGGTGAAAGAAGTGCGTGAATGATTGCACTGACCTCTTCGGTATTCCTGGCCCTAAACAATATCCATAAGATACTGACCAGCATAAATGTCAGCATCACCCTGAATGCATCTTGAATGCGCTGCCATGGCAGTGATGAAATAGCAACTTTAGTTTTGAATTTCGAAATTGCTTTTTCGGAGATATAGACAATACCATGTAGGAGTCCCCAGAGTACAAAAGTCCAGCTTGCGCCATGCCAGAATCCGCTTAAAGCAAATACAATAAGAATATTCAGCAACCAAAATTTCCAGCTGATTTTATTTCCTCCTAATGGAATATAAACATAATCTCTGAACCAGGTTGACAATGAAATATGCCATCGCTGCCAGAATTCCGTGATGCTTTTGGAAAAGTAAGGATTTTTAAAATTGTCCATCAGCGTGAAGCCCATACAGAGTGCACAGCCCAATGCAATGGTCGAATAACCAAAAAAATCACCATAGATCTGAAAGGAATAAAACAAAAGGCCTGTAGCTATACTGTGAGTGTTGTATTTGTCCGGGTTATCATAGATCTGATCAACATAGTATCCGAGGTTATCGGCGACGGCCATTTTGACAAACAGTCCAAACATAATGAGCCGCATTCCACCGATCAAATTAGAAAGTTCAAATGATTTAACTTGCCTGAGCTGTAGTAACAGATTCTGGGGTCGTTCGATTGGTCCTGATACCAATTGTGGATAGAACATGACATAAAGTGCATAAATGCCAAAATGACGTTCTGCACGTTGCCTTCCCTTGTAAACTTCTATTACATAGCTCAGGCTTTGAAAAGTATGGAAGGATAGTCCTATCGGCAGTATAATATGCAGGGTCTTCTGCGGGTAATTGAATCCGAACAGATGGCTCAGCGATATTGCATTCGAATGAAAAAAAACGGCGTATTTAAAAATAAACAGAATGAGACAGGTGGAGATGATGCTAAGCACAAGATACTTTTTCTTTCTTTTGTCACCAGATTGCTCAATCCAAATTGCTGCATAATAATCCACAAGGATGGTGAGCAACAAAATCAGTATATACTGAGGAATGAAGAACATATAAAATACACAGCTCGACAACAGGAGATGTATCCATCGAAAACGGTGTGGTAAGAAATAAAAGATCAGGGTTACAATTGGAAAAAAGATGAGAAATTCTAATGAATTAAACAACATAGGATATGCTCATTCTTATGTAACGAATAGCTGTACCAACAAATATATAACCTGAATATTTATCTCTTGGTCTAAAATACTAATTCAAAGCAATGTTGACATTAAGTCATTGCCCAATTTGTAGAAAGAATCAAAACAATAACCTGGAGAACAAAAGAAAATTACGGATTGAAAGATTCCTTGATCCAGCGTTTGGTCACTTTGCCGGAAGAACTTTCGATTCTGAGGAAATACATTCCGCTCTTGTATTGTGCTACGGGAATGTCGAATCGGCTTCCCATTTGTTCGAGACTACCTTTTTCGATCACCTGTCCCATGATATTTAAGATGTAGTAATTGCCGTCAAGAGGCCTTGTCAGCTGAACGCTGAGATCAGATCTGACCGGGTTGGTCAGGATCTTAATGTCTGAAGCTGTAATATCTCCTGTTGAGCTCGCCACATCAAAGCGGTTGCCTGAATTCAGAACTTCTTTGGTATTGACATCCTGTACCCACACCATGACGTAAGTCTCGGATTCAACCCAGGCAGATGTGACGTTGTAGTTATAACTTAGATTGACGGAAGAACCATTGTCTGCCAGGGAGATATTATCACCTGAAGATGCAGTGATGAATTTGCGGAAAACATCGTAGTGCACTTTTTCGCCGTTGCCGGTGGTCTGGTTGCGCGTTTTTTCTGCGATGGCTGCATAAATTTTATAGGTTCCGCCTGGCTTATTGCCAACTGTTCGAACCTCTACATTGACTGTGCGGTTGGTTCCGCTGGTCTCTTTCACTACAATTTCAATGGGAGAAGTCTTGCCGAGTTCTGCATTCATCACGGAAGCCGTTACCTGTGATGCAGCTTTCTTGGTCAAGCCATTGATTACAACGGTTGGCGTGCTATTGACATTATAGTAGGCAGCTCTTTCATTGTTCTCGGTCTTATTTGCCTGATAGAAAACACAACTCGTATAAGGAAACGAAGGATGAATGGATAAATGGTGATAACTTCCCTGATATCCACTGAGGACTGAATAGAAGCCGGGGTTGCTGGCTCCGCACACTCCGCAGTTGGAATTGGTTACGTGCTCAAGGAAAATATAACGCTTGGCTTGTCCGTTAATCCCCTGCACCAATGCCATCATTAAAACTACTCCAAGTAAAAATTTCCGCATAAGCATCCGTTATGGTATTACGGACAAAGATAAAAATCAGGCTATTAATTTTATGGCATTTAACATATTAATTTTTAAATTAATATGTATTCTTTGTTATGTTTGCCAAATTAATGTATAAATTTCTGATTTTAAGCACAGTATGAAGTTAATTTGGCTGGTTTTGGGTACGCTTCTCTCCTTTACTTTGGGAGCCCAAAATGCCGTGCTGCATCAGATTACAAGGCCTACATCAAACACCATCCACCTCGGAGACAGCCTGTGGATTTATCCTCCTTCGGTACGCATCAGACCACTGCATAGTTCACAATGGCTGTCGCAGGACGATTATGTGTATCGCGGAGACAGTATTCTATTGACAATTAAATTACCCTTGGATTCAGTGTGGATTGAATACAGGTCTTTTCCATATCCGGTCAACCGCTACTATTTTTTGTATGACAGCAGTGATCACCACGAACCATTGCCTCCCGATTATTCGCTCCCGGGCAAATCAGGAACAGCGCAGGGCTCTTCCGAATCGTGGAGCAGCCCGGGAATAGCCTATTCTGGTTCTTATAATCGTGGACTAAGCATTGGAAGTAACCAGTCGCTGATCCTCAATTCAGCGCTCAACCTTCAGCTTGCCGGTGACCTGGGTGATGGAATACGTATCACCGGAGCGATCTCGGATAACCAGCTGCCGGTGCAGGCCGAAGGCAATACACGGCAGATCCAGGAGTTTGACAGGCTTTATATCGAACTCAAGAAAAACAACAGTTCACTCATCGCCGGTGATTTTGACCTCAACAGGCCTCAGGGATATTTCATGAATTATTTTAAGAAATCCCAGGGAGGACGGATTCAGCATCAGCATATGCTGGGACAATGGAAGATCAAAGAATCGGCTTCCATCGGTATTTCCAAGGGAAAATTTAACCGGATCACCATACCAGTCGCAGATGGCAATCAGGGCCCCTATCGTCTCCGTGGCCGTGACGGTGAGAATTTTATCATTATTCTGGCAGCCAGTGAAAAAGTCTTTCTGGACGGAGTCCAGCTGGTAAGAGGTGACGATGCAGATTATGTGATGGATTATAATCTCGGAGAGATTCGTTTTACCCCTAGAAGATTGGTGACGGCACAGATGAGGCTGATCATTGAATTTGAATATACTGATCAGAACTATCTGCGCTCGCTGATAACCACGAATGTCAGCGCAGAGCGAAAAGGATTGTCAGCCTATCTTAATTACTACCGCGAGAATGATAGTAAGAGACCTTCCGTATCAAGCGATCTGGACTCTTTGGACCAACTGGCCCTTGCCGCAAGTGGTGACGATCCTAGTGGCGCGTTAAGCCTTCGGATCGGCAGGTCCGGCAGCAGTTTCAGGCCAGATCGGGTGTATTACCGATATGTTGATACGGTGGTCATCCGCAATGGTGTCAGCGAGTTGATCAGAATACTTCGGTATGAGGAACATCCGGATTCCAATGCACTTCAGGTGGTCTTTTCTGAGCTTGGCCCAGGCAAAGGAGAATACCAGCTTGTGCAGAGCAATGCCAATGGAAGAATATACCAATATGTTGGGCTGGCACCGGGTACTAGTCTGCCGCTGGGTTCTTATGCGCCTTATAAGATTCTGATTGCTCCACGCAATCAACAACTGATGACTGCAGGGTTCAGGATTACTCCCAAAAATGAAAAAGGACTTGAAATGAATCTTGAAACAGCACTGAGTTACCTTGATAAAAACCGTCTTTCGAGTCTTGGGGATACTGACAATCTGGGCTTTGCCATGATGGCGCAGATCAGGGCGCCGATCATTGAAAAAGGTAAATGGAATTGGCAGAACAGTGCATCGGCCGAATTGAATGACCGACAGTGGACCTCATTGAATCCTTACCGCAATCCTGAATTTAACCGGGACTGGAATATCGATGCTCAGACCGGTTACAGTGACCGACTGTTCAGGTTGTCAAGTACATTGGGCTATGGAGCGAAAACCAGGACTTCATTCACGATACAACGCTTTAACAGGGATCAGCAGAATAGCGGGGACCGGTATCAGCTGGAAGCAGGCTGGAAAGACAGTGTTCAAAATTATACTGCGAGGTACGATCTGTTACAGACAGACTGGACGAACCAGCGATCAAAGTATCTCCGTCCGGGCATTGTCATTGCGCGGCAGTTTTTTAAAAAATGGACTTTAGCTGCCCGTTGGGAAGTAGAAAAAAATGAACGTTTTGCTCCGGTGACGGACAGTCTTTTGGCAAGCAGTTTTTCTTTTAGGACCACTGCTGCCTCGCTGCAGTATGCTACAGGAGACAAACAAAATTTGCGGATGGAATGGAAGCGCAGGACAGATGATGCTGCCAGTGGTAAAACATTCTCAGATTGGAGTACGTCTGATGAATGGACGTTGGCGAGTGCTATTAATTCTACTCGGACAGGACTATGGGATTTGCAGTTGACGGCACGTCACTTGCAATTTACCCGCCCGGAACTTAATGACAGTCTGGGGAGAATCAGTTTTATCGGACAACTCGATCATTCGTTAAGCCGATTTCGAAACGGACTGCGAATCAAGAACATCTACGCATTGCAATCCGGTGCTGAACCAAGGACTGAATTTGTCTATGAAGAGCGCAGACCTGGAGATGGCGACTACATCTACATTGACTTCAATCACGATGGGATACGTCAGATTCAGGAATATGTATATGCACCTGAAATTGATACTGCGCGCTATGTCAGGATACAACTTTTTAATTCAACGTATGTGCAGGCTTATCAGAGTACATGGAGTTCGATCCTCGGCGTAGACATGGGTAGGGTTTTGGCCGACCAAAAGAACTTCACAACACTGAAGAAATTTTCGTTTGAATCGCTGTTGCGATTTATCAGCAAAATCAACGAGGATGCGCCGTTGGCCGCGCGTTTTGATCCTGTCGGCTTCGGAGACCAGACCGGACGACTGATCAGCTATCAGAAGAGTATCAATGAGCAGCTCTTCTTCAACCGCGCGAACCCGAATTATGAGCTGGGCCTCAATTATCTCAATCAGGCCAGCAAAATACTGTTGTTGTCGGGGATTGAGACCAGGGATCGCCGCGATCTGAACCTGAAGACAAGATGGAGCCTGAGATCGAAGATCGACTGTCAGGCGACGCTGGGGATTCAACAGGATCAGCGTCTGACAAACAGCTACTCCCAGCAAAATTACCGCATAGCCTCGCGTACTTCCGATCTGTCCGCGACATGGAGAATTAACCGCGATATGCGCACGCAGTGGGGATGGAAATGGCGGCAATCCCAAGAGCAGGATAACCTGCACGAAAAGGCGCTGGTGCATGACCTGTACACGGTGTCACAACTGAGCTTTCAGCGCAAGGCTTCGCTGCGGATAGAATTCAAATACATCCGCATTGATTACAGCGGCACATCAGGCACTGCTGTTGAATACGTTATGCTTGAAGGATTGAAAAACGGTTCAAACTATACGGCAGAATGCATACTCGATTACCGGTTTACCAAACTGATCTCATCGCAGTTTTCATATTCCTTACGTAAGCCCTCGGGCAGCGATGCCATACAGACCGGCCGCGCCAGCATCAGGGCAAATTTTTAATTAATACGATAGGGAGTTCGACAAATTAACTTAGGATAGTGTAAATAATTACGCTTTCATTTACTGCTGTGCAGAATGCGAATATCTTATACTCTTTTTTGTAAGCATTATGCAAAAATGCCACCAGAAATAATAGTAGGTAGTAAATAATAAATAGTAAAGTATGCAGCTGTGATCGTGATTTTCTTTAATTGATAATCCAAAGTGTAATTAAAATAACAGCACTTAAAGTCTTTTCATGGAATCACTTTGGTTTAGGATGCGGTCTTTACAATCTGAATTAATGATGTCAAAAATTTATTAATCGTCATAAAAAATGCGATTTCCGTGAGTGAAAAATTCCATTGTATTTGTGAGGAGCATGTCATTCCAAACTTTTTTTGTGCAGTATTTTTGCTACCGTTTATTAACCATCGGATATGCGAATCAATATTCACTTTTTTTGACAAGTCTTTTTATTTCTTTATAGTCAAAAATATAATGGGAAATCAATTGAACTGTAACATATACTTTATCCTTTGAGCAAAAATTTATTCTTCAGTTGGTACAAACTCCGCAACAGGCCAATTCTTAATCTCGCCTTACAGGATTAGATCTAATTAAGGTAATTGCGTTGACTTAAGGCCATTAGGATTTTAAACTAGGATTAGCAAACAACAATGTCCTTTTCGATTTGTTAGTAATCTCAATTATTTTTTCGCAATGTGAAGTGTTTATTAGGGTAGCCAAATTCAAAGATTAAACAGTTGTTATAATTTTATTAAAGCTCTCGCGTGTTAGAACATTTTCATTTTCGCCTGTTATAATTTGCTCATAAAATCTATCGCAATGAATACGAGTCCAAAGAACGTAGAAAGTATTTTTAACCCGCCTCCGGTGCACATGGTGGGCGATGGTTTCAGGGTGCACAATTTTATTCCGGGAATCCCACAGCTGAGCATGCAGCGCATGGATCCTTTTATCATGCTGGATTATAATAGCCGTTATTATTTTCCTCCGACGGACAACCCCAGAGGAGTTGGTGTGCATCCTCATCGGGGATTTGAGACGGTGACGATCGCATATCATGGTCGCATTGCACATCATGACAGTCACGGACACTCGGGGACTATTGGAGAAGGCGAAGTACAATGGATGACTGCTGCCGGCGGCGTGCTGCACAAAGAATATCACGAACGTGAATTCAGCAAGCTGGGAGGTGATTTCCAGATGGTGCAACTGTGGGTCAACCTTCCGGCTGCCAACAAAATGGATAAACCAAGTTATCAGGCAATTACTCGGGACAACATAAGACAAATAACGTTAGATAATGTACGGATTGAATTAATCGCCGGCAGATTTCGGGAATGGACCGGACCTGCGAAGACACACAGCGAGATCAATATGGCCAATGTGATGATGAATGCTGATGCTGAGCTCGCATTGGAATATCCATCGACATTTAATACCTGTCTGTTGGTCATCGAAGGGGAGATCACGATCAATGATACGCACAAGGCGGTCGCAAATCAGCTTGTACTGATGAAGAATGACGGAGAGTCTTTTGTCTTAAAAGCACAAAAAAATTCCATAGTGCTCGTGTTGAGTGCAGAACCGATTAAAGAACCCATAGCAGCACATGGCCCGTTTGTCATGAATTCACGTGCAGAACTGATTCAGGCTTTTGAAGATTTTCAGGATGGAAAATTTGGGGCGCTTGAAGATTAAATCAACTTCTCACGACTATACGATGTACATAAGTATATCGAAAAATCGCTAGAATCAGATGTAATTTTCGTCACTTTTAAGTACAAGACAGATAAAAAAATATAATTCATATTTTTGTGAATCTTATATGTGATCCAACTGTTCCATTAGGATTTATTTTAGCAATTATGTACGTTCCGGAAGGAAGTAAAGATAAATCTACTATTCTTTTTTTCTCATTTTTTGGAAATGAAAATAATTTTTTACTATTTAAATCTAAAATTTCAGTAGCTTCTTCACATTCAATTGTTATATAATTATTGGCTGGATTTGGGTATGCTTTTAATAGTGAATCTATTGAATCTTCTTCAGTCAAATTTACAGAATTCTCAGGTTTAAGATGAAAATGAAAATATTTATAATATATAAAGTCAGTATCATTTATCGTTCCTGGAAATAAAACAATACAACAAATATAGGTAGATCCAATGTCTTTAAGCGCATTTGAATATTGAATCTTTTTTGTCCCACACTCAGAAACAACATTAAAACCAAAATATGTACTTTGACGGGTAGGAGTATGATATTTCGTCAAATTTATTACATATCCTTCAGTAAAATTATTTGTTAGGTTAACAACTTCAAAATAGCATTCATCTCCAGTCGAATTTAGCGATCTGATGTCTTTTCGCAATTCAAGGTCGACAGGAAAGTATATCTTATTGTTAGATGTATCTTCGAGACAATTATAAGTCAGTTTTGTTCTTTGAAATATTCTCAATTCTAGGCTATCTATTGGCCTATTTTTAACATTTTCTTCCCCATAAGCTTCATCGATTCCTAGTTTAGCTCCAGCACTAAACCCGAAAGTGACTGTATCAATGCGACGATTCCATGGGTTGCCACCTGATTGATGACCTTGAAATTCTACAATCTGAGCATAAGCTTGTAAATTAATGAGGCATACAATTAATATTTTAACTATTTTCATTTACTAAATTTAATAACTATTTAGATACCTACTAAATTTTGTTTAAGAAATAGCCAAAATACTTTAAGGCAGATATGAAATATCTTGATCAACATATTCATCACATTGAACAAAATCAGGATCACCATTCACATAAAATCCTTTTTTATAAGTCAATTTATAATGACCGCATGTAAGTTCTCCAGGCATATAAAAAAATAGCATGCCATGAGTGATTGGTTGTGAAAATTATGCATCATGATAAAATTCTTGATAAGATGGAAATTCCTTTTCAACAATATAGACGTAATTTCCATTAATAAATTTATCAGTACGAATCTTAATAACTTGATGAATATTTTCTCCCCAATCTAATCCCCTTTCAATAAGATGAACGAACAATGTTTCACCGCAAATTTGACTTAATTTAGTATTAGAATTAATCATACAACAATCAATTTGTGGGTCATTTGGGCCCTGTTTTGTGAATAGAGCTTGTACAGGCTGTGAGTTAAATGAATAATTCTGCCAATTGGTTAATTTCTGGCCTTCATTACCAATAACCACAACATCAAGGTATGAATCATATGAATTACCTTGTAAAATAACTCGTTCTAATTCATCTGCTAAACTTAATTCACTTTCTCTACTTAATAATTTTTTTACCTTTTGTTCATCTTCTAATGAACTTCTGGTGCAAGAGACACACAAAATAATTAGACTGAACATCAAATAATAGGAATTCTTTTTCATTAATTTAAAATTTAGCTTATTGTCTTGTTTGTTTTTAGTGTTCCCGGAACAAATTTTTCATCTGTTAGCCAGATAATTAAAGTAAACATTTACATTACAATATCTTTCATATTTAGAATCCAAAAATCATTGTATTTGTTTTTCAATTTGTTCGACATTTTTATTTATAATATCTTATAACTTCGCCATACTCGATATTTGCATAGTGGTCACGGCATGAACTGCTGCATTCTCTTGCTCAGTGATTGAATTTTTGAGCGAGGAGAACACATATCCCTTCGTACAGAAGTGCTCCAAAATTTTAGGAAGGGCATACTCCAGATTCTTCCTGGCCTTGATACTGTCATGAAAGACAATGATGGATCCTGATCTTGTATTGCGAATGACGTTATCCAGACAATCCTGCGGTTCGATAGCCGGATCGAAATCACCGCTCAGCACATCCCACATCACGATCTTGTATCGGTTTTTCAATAACCGCACCTGCATCGGTGTAATGCGTCCGTAAGGCGGGCGAAACAAACTACTATTGGCCAATGTGGCGGCTTGTGTAACGTTTCTGAGATAATCCCTGTTGGAACTGCTCCAGCCAGATAGATGATTATGTGTATGACTCCCGATGCTGTGCCCTTCGGATTTGAGTTGTTCGAAAATTTCTGGATGTTTGATAATGTTTTCACCGACACAGAAAAACGTTGCTTTTGCGTTCCATTTTGCGAGGATATCCAATACCCAGGGCGTAACTTCTGGTATTGGTCCATCGTCAAATGTCAGGTACAAAGTATTACCGGCATCTTCCACCCGCCACTGAAGTTGTGGCATCAGGTGTTGCACAAATTTAGGCGTGAAACTGAAGTACATAACGTTGCCGATTGAGCGAAGATTGGTACATTTGCGACCTAAAAGTACCTGTAAATCAGCAGATTTATGCTGCTTTGCCGGTTTTAACGAATCTTTAGCAATCCGATGCGTGAAGTTAGATTGAGATTTGCACCAAGCCCTACCGGAGCGCTCCATATCGGTGGGCTCAGGACGGCATTGTATAATTATCTATTGGCGAAGAAGATGGGCGGACGGTTCATCCTCCGGATTGAAGATACAGACCAGACGCGTTTTGTACCAGGTGCAGAAGAGTACATCATCAACTGTCTGAAATGGTCAGGACTGATACCTGATGAAGGTGTATCTTTTGGAGGAGACTTTGGTCCATACCGCCAATCCGAACGGAGTGCAATCTATCAGTCCGAAGTTCGAAAATTAATTGATCAGGGACACGCTTATTATGCGTTTGATACAGCAGAAGAACTGGAGCATATGCGACAGCGGTTTGCAACTGAGCAAAATAAAATGCCGAAGTATGATTTTCATACACGGATGCATATGCGTAACAGTCTAACCTTGCCACCGGAAGAAGTACGGCAGCTACTCGAAAAAGGAACTGATTTTGTGATTCGACTTCGTGTACCTCAGGACGAACAGGTGGGAATCCAGGATGTTATTCGCGGGCAGGTGACCTTCCGCACGGAAGAACTCGATGATAAAGTGCTGATCAAATCCGATGGTTTACCGACGTATCATCTGGCCAATGTGATTGATGACAGACTCATGCGTATCAGTCATGTTGTCAGAGGCGAAGAGTGGCTCTCCAGCACAGCGCATCACGTCCTGCTCTATCGTTATTTTGGGTGGGAATCTGAAATGCCCGTATTTGCGCACCTGCCGCTGATTCTTAAGCCCAACGGACAAGGCAAATTATCAAAGCGCGACGGCGCGCAATTTGGATTTCCTGTCTTTCCTTTGGATTGGAATCAGGGAGAAGATTTTCTTCCGGGATTCAGAGAATGGGGATTTATGCCTGAGGCAGTACTTAATTTTCTGGCCCTTCTTGGATGGAATCCAGGAACAGAACAGGAGATCTTTTCGGTTGAAGAGATGATCGGTTTATTCTCATTAGAACAAATTGGCAAGTCAGGCGCGCGATTTGATTTTGACAAGGCAAAATGGTTTAATGCACAGTATATTCAAAAGGCCGATGCAGGTCAGATGTCAACCATCATTCAATCGTATTTTCAGTCCAAAGGCATTGAGCTGAGCGATGAAAGGGCAGAACAGATCTATACACTGTATAAAGACCGAGTGCAGCTGATCAACGATTTTTATAGACAGGGACGATATCTTGTAGAAGATCACATTGAATACCAACAGGAATTTCTTGTCAAGAAGTGGCAACCTTCCTGGAAGTCGGCTTATGAATTCCTGCAGATGCGATTCAGCCAATGTCGACTGTGGAATAAAGAAGAACTGGAACCAGAAATCAAAGAATTTATGCATGGGCATCAGTTAAAAATGGGAGAAGTACTGCCTTGCCTGAGGGTGATGTTCTCTGGTGTGCCAATGGGGCCGGATATCTATGCCATGATGGGTGCCTTGGGACAGTCTGTTTGTCTTGAGCGGATGAACCGATTTCTACATCAATTGAATAAATCATTATGAAAATAAAATTTTGTGGTGCCGCTGGCGAGGTGACAGGAAGTTCACATCTGTTAATCTTCAACGATGGATTTAAGGTCCTGCTCGACTGTGGTTTGTTTCAGGGGGGAGTGGAGAACATCGATGAACTCAATAGCACTTTCTTTTTTAATCCGGAAGAAATAGATTTGTTGATCCTTTCTCATGCGCATATTGATCATTGTGGAAAAATTCCACTGCTTGTCAAAAAAGGGTTTAAGGGCAAAATCTTTAGCACACATGCCACCAGAGATCTGGCGTCCATTATGCTCATGGATACAGCCCATATTCTACAAAAAGATGCGGAGTACCACAACGAAAAACTTTCTGACCGTAAGAAGAAGAATCCAAATTATAAAGGTGTCAAGGTTGAACCTTTGTATAATGCAGCAGATGTTGCCAATACAATGAACCTGTTTGTGGCCATGTCTTATGATCAGCTCATGACCATAGATGAAGGCATTCATTTGCTATTTACCGATGCCGGACATATTCTGGGTTCGGCAAGTGTCAACCTGCGTATCCGTCGTGCTGGAGATGATCTGACGTTGGGATTTACCGGTGATATTGGCAGACCTGACAGGCCTATCCTGCAGGATCCGCATCCAATGCTGCCTTCAGACATTATTATCAGTGAATCAACTTACGGCGACAAATTGCATGAAGATAAACCACATGAACTCGAGCAATTCCTTCGAATCATTCAGGATACCTGCGTCGGGCGTAAAGGCAAGGTCATCATTCCTGCATTCAGTGTAGGCCGAACACAGGAGCTCGTCTACAAACTTGACCAACTGGTGAATCAAAAGCGATTGCCACAGATCCGGGTTTATGTTGACAGCCCGTTATCTGTCAATGCGACTGAAGTATTCCGATCTCATCCGGAATGTTTTGATTTCGAATTACATCAATATCTTCTCAAGGATGCTGATCCGTTTGGCTTCAATAGTCTTCATTATATTCACGATGTTGCAGAATCAAAGGCGCTGAATACGAATAAGGAACCATGCATAATCATTTCTTCAGCTGGAATGGTCAATGCAGGAAGGATATTGCATCACGTAGCCAACAACCTGGAAGACGAAAGAAACACCATATTATTTGTAGGGTATTGCTCTCCGGGGACGCCGGGTGGTGCTCTGCGTGGAGGGGCTACCGAAATGAAATTTTTCGGCGAGGTCAAGCAGGTCAGGGCAAAAATTGAAATATTGGATTCTTTCTCTGCACATGGTGACCAAAAGGAGATGTTGGATTTTCTAAGTAATCAACGCAATACCGCACACAAATTATTTCTCGTCCACGGCGAAGAAGTAGTCAGGCCCATTTATAAGAAGTATCTTGAATCTTACGGATTCAGAAATATCGAAATGCCGCAACTGAGGCAGGAATTTGAAATATAAATTAAAAATATATTATTGAGTAAGAAGATTTTTAGACTATAAACTATTGAATTTAATCAAAAAGGCCTCTCATTACCAGAGGCATTTTTGCAATAGAAATTATTGGATCATTAATTTACCAGAATAAATCTTTGAATGTATTTCTCGGTTTCGCTAGTGATCTTGCAGAAGTATAACCCCGGTGTGTAATTGATTGGAGTCAAAATAAAAGTGTGTTTGCCGGCAGCTTCAGATCCACGTCGTGTTTCGGATATCACATCGCCTGACGCGTTGATAATCTGAATGGATACATCCCCCTGTTGCTGAATATGATATTCAATTTGCGCAATGTCTCTTACAGGATTCGGATTGACCGAAATGGAGTTTATGGATGAGGATGTTGGCTCTTGTACGGAGGTTGCAATAGCTTTGACACTGGAATCCCAGCTGGTGCCTACCCGCAATCCGTCGATAGTAAGATCAATTCCTGTCAGACCGGTTTGCGCATAATTGTTGATGAGGTAGACGAAGCTCTGGGCTGTAAAATCAGGACCAAAAGTATTTACAAGATCGGGCATCGACGGTTCTTGATCCGGAATACCATTTTGAAATACATATAAGCTGGATTCATCATTATTATCTCCTTTGATGAATGTATATTTGAGTACAATCAGGTAGGTGTGATGAAGTTCAAAACTTGAATTAAGAAACACAGCTCCATTAGACTTGACAATGCCAAAATCAAATGTATTATTGGTTTGGCGCTTAATTTGTAATATAGTATTAAGATAGGTTCCGCCAGAAGGATTAAACGAAATACAGCCACCGGAAGTGGTGGCATTGGTCATGCTATCCAATTGAATCATAAAAGACATGTAGAGCGAACCACTATCGATTTGTGACGGGAAAGACCGACCCACAATGTCACCTTGTCCATTGTTACTGATGTGCACAGCATTGCCTTTGCCGGAGCCGGAGTAATCAGTATATTCTAATCCGGGAGATTTAACCTTAATATTGTATTGAAGATTCAGGCCATCTCTAAACCAGTTGCTGTAACCTTCCAGACTGTCTCTCACGGGATAGTTAAAATCATCAAATATGAGATTCTGCCCAATGCTGAGATGAGCGATCAAAAATAATGTAATTAAGTTAAGATTTTTTAACATACAATATCGAATTGGTTAATAAATGCTAATGGATTTTGATTAGTTTGAATGAATTGTAAAAAGTCCTGCTGGAATATTAAGTCCGTCCTGCCGATGAATACCCGCCCATAGACTTGACAGGAATTGCTGATTTTCGCCACGAGTGCCAATAGAAACCCGTATCGTATTATAGAGCAAGGGAAAATCAGAAGTATTCAGGATTTTAATTCCGTCTTGCTGGAGTTGTTTTAGTACATTTTCATGAAGACGGCTATTATGAATCCTAATCAGCACAAAGTTTCCACCTGACGGAAATACCTGCACCTGGGACCGGTCAAATTTATTGGTTATTTCACGTTTCAGAAATTCCCTTTCTCCGATCAGTTCCGCTATCCTGCACATGGAATGCTGCATGAATTTTTTTGTAAACAATAATTTGCGGGCAAATAAAAGTGAAAATTCGCTGATGGAGAATTGAAGGAACAACTTGCGAAGAATGGGTATCAATTTTTCAGATGCACAAAGATAGCCAAGCCGAAGACCTGCAACGGGGAATGCTTTGGAAAAAGAGCGCAACAGGATCAGATTGGCATATTCACGAACGAGAGGGGTCAGGTCATAGTGGCAGAATTCGGTATACACCCCGTCAACGATGATCAGCGATTGCGGATTGCGGGCCAGGATATCCCTGAGGTAGGACTCCTCAAAGCAGTTACCTACAGGATTATTTGGAGAGGTGATGATCAATACTGAGTTTTCTTTCAGGCGTGGAAGATGCTCATAGTCATATTCGAGATCTTCAGACAGAAGCCAGGGCGTATAAGAAATATTATAAGTCTTGCAGTGATAGTCGAAAAGGGAATAGGTTGGCTGAGTAATATGAATGTCCTTGTGATTAATGGCAAAATAATTCAAAAGGGTGGTAATGATGCTTGCTGAACCAGGACACAAAAGAATGTTATCGGGCTGAAGTCCGCAGTAGCTGGCAATATTTTGTTCAATATCCTCATAATCATGATCAGGATAGCGGTTCCATGCGCTTTGCGCCAAGGCATCGATCACTTCTTTTTTAAAATTCATTTCGAGATCCTGCGTTTGTTCATTTTTGTCCAGCTGCAATTTAAAAGACTGTTTGATAGACTTGATCCGGGCCTGGGTCTTGAGCAGATAATCATTAAACATTAGATTGATCATACGGATTGAATTTTTACGATGCATAAATGACAGCCAATACAGTTTCTGTATCATAGGTGAATCCAAAAAATCCTTCGTTGGTGCAATTCATTTCTACACCGTAGCTATTGCGAACAGGAAGATCTAACATCGCACTCTTATTTTTAAAGCCGCAATGTTCTAGATGTGAAATCCAGCGGGTAGCCAGGTCGTGGCGTTCATATCGATCAGCCTCCTGTTTGCCGAGAATGTCTTCAATCTCTCTGCCAAAAAACAGCTTGAGTGAATTTTTGTCCTGATCTTTGATTTCAAGTCTGTCGATGACTTGAAACAGCGCATGAAAATGATGAAAACTATTGCGTACGCGCGTGGACAAATCAGGATCCATGTGATCGACATTGGGTTCGATCAGATACAGGCCAACAGGCCTTAGATTTTTGACCGCTTGAAGAACTTTGACGCGTTGGATGTCAGTCTGAATGTGATGTAGGGCCAGCGAAGCATTGACGATCAGATTCCCTTGACATAGGTTTCTTACAAATTCAAAATCGAGTTTTTCAATAAACGCTTCAATCGGGTAGAATTGAATATCAATATTGCTGTGCGCAGAAATCTCCTCGATGCGGCGGGTGCAGATGGACAATGCTTCCGGAAAAGGTTCAACTCCGATAATGATTAATCTTCGCAGACGACTGTCACGTGGTAGTCTGGATAAGATGCCCAGAATTTGAGTGCCCTGACCAATACCAATATCAAGGATGGTTGCAGTTTCTGACTGACTCAGCAATGAGATGATGGCATCATTCACCAACTGCTGACTAAACTTTACGAATGGAAATTTTTCAATGAGAATATTAAATAACTCAATCTGGGGAGTGTCCGTAGTATTGTCGTAAATGTTTCCGCTTATCGC
The DNA here is from genome assembly GCA_019694255.1 of Saprospiraceae bacterium. Taxonomy (GTDB): domain Bacteria; phylum Bacteroidota; class Bacteroidia; order Chitinophagales; family Saprospiraceae; genus Vicinibacter. The sequence goes on along the minus strand of JAIBCI010000079.1, from coordinate 26,677 downwards.
TTCAGCGTGTGTTCTTCTGATCAGCGCTTTAAGGATTAAAGAAGAAAGGAGATCCTCCGAATTGCTCACGGCATTGGAGCGACACGCCTGATAAAGTTGAGTGAGTGCCTGTATATTGGTGTCCGCCTTGAGATCCTGCTGTTTCAGAATTTGGCTGATTTCTTCGAGGCGGCTTTGTACTGTGATCATATGTTTGATAATTTAGTAAATTCGTTTTTTGTGGTTAATGAGCAAAAAGATACTTGGGAGAAATAACAATCTTGAATGCCTTGGTCAGGCAGAAGTCTGTGTCTGTAATTGGAATGCCTTCCATGAACCCTTGATTATGAATCATAATGCAAAAGTGATACCGCAGGAGACAACACAGTCAAAGGACTGCGTGACTAGCGTAAATTCTTATTGGATAGCTGTTTTTCTGAGTGGTTGGTGTCAGAATTTGGCAAAAAGCTGGAAAAACTCATCTCTCTTGCTTCTGGAGACCGTAATCTCCGTCTGGTCCGGCATTACAATATAACCACCGTCGCCTCTTACAAATCGGCTAATCCGATTGACATTGACCAGATAGGAATTATGTACTCTGAAAAAATCCTTTCCTGAAAGGGTCTCGTCGATATCCTTGAGAGTGCGGGCAACCAGGATTTTTCGTCCGTCTTCCATATACACAAAGGTGTAATTGCTGTCGGCCTTACAATACACAATATCCTTGACATGGACAAAAATGAGACCATCATCGGTAGATAACGCAATCCGGTCAATGGTGGGCTTCGAATTAATTAGATGCTTGAAGAGCACTTCCATCTGTTCCTTTTCCGGTACATTTTTTTTACGGACAAGGCGATCTACGGTCTCCCTGAGATCATCTGCATCAATTGGCTTGAGAAGGTAGTTTAGCGCAGCATATTTAAATGCCCTCACCGCAAAGGAATCGTAAGCTGTCGTAAAGACTACATCAAATTGTATAGGCATCAGGGCTTCGAGCATCTCGAAACCATTCATTTTTGGCATTTCAATATCGAGGAAGATGATGTCCGGCGCTGATTTTTTAATCTCCGCTATTCCTTCTTCCGCAGATTGACAAATTGCTGTTAGGTGTAATTCGGGGCAATGATTCTGTATAAGCCATTCGAGTACTTCGCAACAGTTTTTTTCGTCATCAATGATGACAGTCTTGAATTTAGTCATTGACTGGTATTTTGAGAATTACTTTCGTTCCGGTTGGTTTTCCCGAAGAATCATATAAGTCGATTATCTCCTGATGGCCCGCGGTCTCAATATTTTCGGTTGCCATTTTGAGACGCTCTTCGGTCAATTTCATTCCAAGAGATTTTCGGGTCAGGTTCTGTTCATTGCGGAATTCTTGAGACTTGATTCTTCCGATACCGTCATCAGTGAGTTCGATGCGTAGAAAATCATTCTCCATCGAAATATCGAGATTGATCTTTCCTGGTGAGTCTTTGGGTAGTAAACCGTGCCATATAGCGTTTTCAACATAAGGCTGTATAATCAATGGCGGAATCTCAAGGATATTTGGATCCACATTATCCGCAATCCTGATCTCGTAGACGAACTTGTGGTCAAATCGCATAGACTCTATTTCCATATAAAGTTTGAGTGCCTCAAGTTCATTGGATAATACCACTTTTTTACTTTTGGAGTTATCCAATATAAGCCGCATCAATTTGGCAAATTTGGTAAGGTAATAACTTGAACTTTTGGCATCGCTCTTGATAATATATCGGTTGATCGAATTGAGGCTGTTGAAAATAAAGTGCGGGTTCATTTGCGCTCTGAGCGCCTCCATACGAAGTTCCGTTAATTGCGCATTGTGTTTTGTTTTTAGGAGCTCGGTCTTTCTGATTTGCCGTATTCGCCAAAAGTAAATACTCAGGGCCATAGCCAATAGCAGTATAATGCCTAAGGCCACAAACCAGTTTTTCTTGTAAAATACTTTTTCAATCGTGAAGTGTACCGAGAGCGGCGGTCCGAACTGTCCATCAGCACCGGCTACTTTGACCATGAAGGTATATGCTCCGGGATCAAGGTTGGTATATCCTGCAAATTTTCTTGATCCGGCCACAATCCAGTCATGATCCCAGTTGGTTAATTTGTAGGCAAATGAATTGTATTGCTGGTTTTGCAGATCAATGGATCCATAATCGAAGCTGATGAAATTATCACCGGCAGAAAGATGTAAAGTAGTGTCGCTGACAATTAACCGGTATTTTTCAGACTGTCTGACCTTAATATTTTCAATGTAGACTTTAGGTCTGTCAGACTGTTGACGAATATTCTCAAAATTCACCTGTGAATATTGCCCTCTGATGGTTAATGTGATATTTGAATCACCGTTTTTGTAAAATACACAGGGATAGGTTATGCGTGGCAGTCCGTCTTCATTTTTAAATTTCCTAAAACTGCCGGCTTCAGGATTCTGTCTGTAAATACCGATGAAAGTTGAGCACCAAATACAATTTTCGTGATCTACGATCATGTCTACGATATTATTCGAAGGCAACCCATCTTCGATTCCAATGGTTTGCACTTTGCATACGGAGTTTTCCCCCAGCAAATATTTCATGATACCCATCTCCGGTATAATGGCATAGAGGTTGTTTTTTTGATCTGTACAACAATACTGGATCTCTTGGTTATGCCATGAATTTTTTGTGCTGTCTGCAATTTCCCTGAATGTATTGTTGCGGATATTGTACAGAAATATTCTTCTTTTGGTCTGCAGCCATATATTCTGGTTGCCCGCGCTATATGCTCTCATAATATTCTGAGGAGCATCTTTAAGAGCGGATCGCGTGACGCTGATGCCAAGTTCCTGACGGCTCAGATCTACTTTATGCACACCCCCGTTATAAGTTACAATCCACATGTTATTGTCGCTGTCAAAAAACATTGAGCTATATTCAGGGGCTGTCAGGAGAGAATCTTCATTATGCAGGTTTACGCGCTGTAAAGTCTTATGCGTATAGTCAAACTGGTAAAGTGAAAAATTGCTAAGTGCCCAGAAGTGGTTGTTGTTGTCTTTATATAGTTTTAATTTGTACCTGAATTGTGGTGTGGCCCGGATATCCTTGTCTACGTCAATGAATTCCTTTCGGCCTGACTGGACGTCTACAAGAATAATTCTCCTGGGATTTGCAATGGTCAGTGCAGTACTATGAATTTGCGGAATATCCAGTACACTATGAACATAACTATCGTTCTGAATAATACTGAAAGAGGAATCAAATGGAGCAAAAGAAAAAATGGAGTTGCTAGAACGCACCCGCAATAACCCAATACCTGAAGCAATGTAAACTAAATTCTCATGGACGGGACAAATCTTATTTGCTGTGGAAAGCAGCCCTTGTTCAGGCTCGCTATTGTAGAACTTTAATCGTTGCAGTTTTTGTGTATTGATATCATAGGTCAGTATGCCATTAGGATAACTCGTTATCCAGAGTTCATGTTCGTTTTTTATTGCAAAATCGTTTACAGTGAAGACACTGCTTCCGATGTTTGGATTAGGTACATGTAATATACGATAGCTGTTAAGGCATAAGTCATACACAACAAGATTGGTATCATTGGCTTCAATGATCATGTGTTCATCGTCGAACTGCAGAATTTTTCCGAAAGAAGTTGGCTGATCCGCTTTTTGATTATAGAGGTGTTCTATGACAGATGCAATTTTTCGGGTCAAAGGATCATACGTAAATAGGCCACTTTTTGTAGCTAACCATAAGAGGCCATCTCTTGCTTCACAAATGTGATTGATTGAATTGGCATATTCCCTGAATGCAGGATTGAGTCCTGGCGCCAGCTCAGACAAACTATTGCTGAAAAGGGTCTTTGTGCGAAGATTATAAAATCGAAGTCCTTTATTATAACCATTTAGCAAAATATCAAGGTCGCTGTTAATTCTTATAGCACCCAATCCTCTTGATTGCGTTGCAATAAAACTATCTTGGCCTGCGGTATTATCAAAGCATTCGCATGCCTCATTATATCTACTGAGCCCTGCACGCGGATAAGTCAACCACAGATTATTGCGGGTGTCCTTAATAATGAATTGACCGAAAGCATTGCAGATACTTGTCGAGTCATTTTGCAGATGCAGGAATATTTTTGACTTTTCACCATCGAAGCGAGCCAGTCCGTTGAGGGTCCCCACCCATAGAAAGCCGTGCCGGTCAATGCAAAGACTGGTGATGCTTTGATTCGGCAAACCATTGTCTTCATTCAGAATTTCCAGGCTGATTCGTGAGAAATCTTGTGAAGTAACATTGTCCAGCATACCGCACAATGCCATGCTGAATATAACGATGTGTCGAATTATATTCAATTGATGTATCAAGGAGATGAGGTAAATTTATAAAGAAATGACATATGACCTCAAATAATTATAGATATTGAAAACAACTATTTGGTATTGAAGCGACAGACGCTTGTCATCTTATCGTTCCTGATGGTATTTATTATAGGCCACGATATGAAGTTGGGGATGAACAATAAGTGTTGAGAAGTATTATTAGGGACAGCATTTACAAGTATAGTTAGGAACTGCTGCATTTTGAGAAGTGCATAATTTGAGCAATTCGGATAAAAGAATCACAGGGCAATTGTTCCTAAAACCCTAACTTTACACAACACTATAAGAACACAAATCTATGTTAGTCAAATCCTATTCAGCTGCTGTGCAGGGTGTTGATTCCCGGACCATCACGGTTGAAGTCAATGCCGGTGGTACAGTTGCCGCGGGCAAGCTCAACTATTTCCTGGTAGGACTTCCGGACAATGCGGTCAAGGAGGGTTACCAACGAATTGAGGCGGCCATTAAAAACATCGGTTTGGAGTTTCCCAGATTGAAGCTTGTGGTCAACCTTGCCCCGGCGGATTTGCGCAAGGAAGGCTCGGCTTATGATCTCCCAATTGCGCTGGCCATACTGGCAGCGACCCGGCAAATCGACGAAAGTAAATTAAAGGATTACCTTATCCTGGGCGAGCTATCCTTAGATGGCAGTCTTCGGCCTGTTCGTGGCGTATTGCCGATTGCAATTCAGGCCAGAAAAGAGAAGTACAAAGGCATCATTGTTCCCTCCGCCAATGCACTTGAAGCTGCAATCGTGCAACAGATCGATGTGATCGGAGTGGATCATCTCCAGGATGCCGTGGCCTTTATTCAAGGGGAAAAAGAAATTGCGCCAGTCCTCTTTGATACGAGGGAAGAGTTTAATTATCAATTAGGCAAAAACGACCGCGATTTTTGCGATGTCCGAGGCCAGGAAAACATCAAAAGAGCCCTGGAAATCGCTGCGGCCGGTGGCCATAATGTAATTCTTATCGGGCCTCCGGGAGCCGGCAAGACCATGCTGGCACAAAGGTTGCCCGGGATTTTGCCGCCACTGACAATCAACGAAGCACTGGAGACAACCAAGATACATTCCGTCGCAGGGATTCTTCCGTCCAAAGGAGGGCTGGTCTCTGTAAGACCATTTCGTTCGCCACATCATACGGTCAGCGATGTCGCACTCGTGGGCGGGGGAAGTAACCCCTCTCCCGGTGAGATTTCGCTGGCGCACAATGGAGTACTTTTTCTCGACGAGCTTCCGGAATTTAAACGCACTGTACTCGAAGTTTTGAGACAGCCAATGGAAGAGCGCAAAGTAACGATCAGCCGTGCCAGGGTGTCGGTTGATTATCCAAGCAGTTTTATGCTGATTGCATCAATGAATCCCTGCCCTTGCGGGTTTCATAATCATCCGGAGAAAGAATGTGTTTGTGGCCCAGGTGTCGTTAAGAAGTATCTTTCGCGGATCAGCGGACCACTGTTGGATAGAATTGACCTTCATGTGGAAGTTACGCCGGTAACCTCTGATGAATTGCTTCAACGTTCACAGGGACAGGAGACCTCGGCAGATATCCGCGAGCGCGTGATGCGGGCAAGGGAATTGCAGAGGATCAGGTATGAGCAACTTCAAGATATTCATTCCAATGCCATGATCGGAAGCAACAGGATTCACGAGTTTTGTGAGGTATCTACTGCAGGAATGACGCTACTCAAGACAGCAATGAACAAACTTCAGCTTTCCGCGAGAGCGTATGACCGCATTTTGAAAGTCGCCAGAACCATTGCGGATCTTGCCGGCACAGAGGATATTCGAATTGAGCATCTTGCAGAAGCCATACATTATAGAAGTCTGGACAGGGAAGGATGGGCAGGATAAAACTGCCAATTTGGTTCGAAACAGAGATCTATTGGCGTTGCCCAAATGTTTTTGCGCTAAAGATTTGATTTTAGCACTGGATGAAAGAATTTTGCGGTTGACGAACAATGCCAGTGCCCCGAATATACCGCAGGGATTTCAGCTCAGGATTGCAATGGATCCTGGGGTTATTTATACTTCAGATTTCCTTTCTGACGGTGGTCAGGATCGCATTCTTATTGATTTTTCAGGGAGAGCATTTGAAAAATGTTCATCTGCTGGATATTCTTGAGGCCTTTGTCACTGGATTTCGATTTGATGCCATGGTCTCCGGTTATATCCTATTGCCGGCTTTTTTGCTCTTGATCTTCCTTCGTATTATTTCGAATGAGGAGCGTTCAAAATTGTTTTTTGCGAAATTTTGCAGCATTTACGGTGCATCTGTAATCACCCTTCTGCTGTTTGTATGCATGATTGATTTGTACTACTATGCTTACTTTCAAAATCACTTCAATATACTTTTCTTCGGTATTATCGATGATGATACCAAGGCAGTGCTTTCGGGTATCTGGAATGATTATCCGGTGCTCCGAATCATAGCTGCAATGCTTTTGTTATACTGGTTGATTTTCAAAATGACGGGTAGAATTGTTTCTAAAGAGAAAGTTATTCCTTCCATGAAATGGTTTTACGAAGCAGGCAGTCTGATGCTCATTCTTGGATTATTTCTACTTACACTGCGGGGCTCGACAGGACTTTTTCCACTGCATTACGAAAACAGTATCATTTCTGGGAATACGTTTGTCAATAATCTGGCGATCAACGGTGTCTTTGCATTGAAGAATGCTGTTACCGAGAAAACACGCCAAAGCATTGATGATAATATCGCGCAAAGCCTCAATAAATATCAATATCATGATCCTGCAGAGGCCCTCAGAGACTACCTTCAGATAAAAGTTGATCGTGCAGATCCGCAAAGACTGGTAACGCGTACGGATGAAGATTCTTTGCTGAAGGCAGATCCGCCCAATGTCGTGTTTATTCAGATGGAAAGCTTCAGCAATTATTATCTTGATCTGCACAATGATACTTTTAATCTGTTGGGAAGACTTGAGACGCAGCTTCCACACTGTGTTGTATTTAGAAATTTTCTTTCTGCGACCAGCGGCACCATTCACAGTCTTGAGGCGCTTTTGACAGGAAGTCCATTGACCCCACTTTCGCAATCTATCTACATGGACTGTCCACTGCAGTCTTCAGTGGCTGCGCGCTATGCATCTTGCGGATATCACACCTCCTTTATCACCAGTGGCGCATTGGGATGGCGCAATATGGATAAGTTTACCCACCATCAGGGATTTGAACTGGCGGAGGGAAGCGAAGTATTGTTAAAAAAAATTCCAGGAACTGAACGCTGTGACTGGGGTGTTTTCGATGAATCCATGTTTGCTCGTGCGCTGGAAGTGTTGAGAACAAAAGATGGAAAGCCACACTTCGTTTATCTACTGACCACAACGAATCATCCACCCTTTCAGCTCCCTTCGCATTATAAACCGCTTCCTCTCAAAGTCTCTCCAACGTTGCGGCAACGTTTTAAAGTTGAATATGGCATGGCCATCGATAATTTTGCGAATTATCAATATGCATCGGATTGTCTCGGCGCATTTATCGAAGCAATTCGCAATTCTGAAATGGGTGCTAACACGATTGTGGCTGCCTCAGGTGATCACAACACATTGCAGGTTTTTAATTTTGAGGATACAAGACTTCTAGCAAAGCATAGTGTTCCGTTTATTATTTATATTCCCGACAAATACAAAAAATATAATAATCCAGATATAAATGTATTTGGATCGCACAAAGATGTTTTTCCGACATTGATGTCTGTGTCATTATCTTCTGCCAACTATCTGAAGACAGGCGTCAATTTGTTGGATTCCAAACAAGCCGCAGACAATTTTGCGATCATCAATTATAGCCTGTGTATGAACCGGCACGGCGTGGTTCGGTTCGAACATCAACCAGTCTTTTATGAATGGTCTAAGCAATCTGCAGGAATGAACATCATGTCAAATCAGGGAGTCGAACCACTGCAGGATCTCCTGGCCAAAGCACGCGCATACTGTGCATCGATGTGTTATTTTATTCAGTCTGATCTCAAGCGCTGCAAGAAGGGATAAAGCGGTATTGTGTTTTTCAAATCCATAATTGGCTGTTGATTACAGGTCCATCAATTAGCTGTCTGATAATAAACAATATTATCTACATTTATAAAAGCTGTAAAAATCGACACAGCATTGGGACGCGCATCGGAGAAATGTTTTTACAAATATATGAGGCGTCCTCATTACTTAAGCAGTATACAACATAATGATAATATTGAATCACATAAGTTTTATTTATGAAGTAAACTGGATTTATTTATTGTAATTTGAACGAAATTAAAATGAAGCGCAAGATTAAAACGTCACAAAAGTTATTAATATGAATAATTAGCTAATAGTGCTTCTATTCATATGTTATTAATTTTGATTGAGTATGCCTTTTGAAGAATTATTTTTATCTGTTTTGAAACATTCGGCTTTATTGGTTTGCAAATTCAAAAGGTAAAACTTAATTTAACTGATAATAGCAGCACAGTTAAGCTTTCGACTTATATCAGATTCACAAGGGCTTATGACATTTGACATAAAGTGATTTTAGAATAATAGGATCTCATCAAAATGACTTGTAACTGCATTTTAAAGAGTGTAATTATTGAGCAAGAAGCAGCAATAATTTCTAGGCAGAAGATCAGGCTACTGTACGTCTAATGTACATAACAAAAAAAAAGGCTGCGGAAAATCCGCAGCCTTTAAGCTTCGAGTGTGTTTCGTCAGATCTTAGGCTTTCTTAAAGAGTCCGCCAATCAGCGAACCGGCACTGCCCCCAATGAGCGAAGAAAGAAGGCCCATCCAGTTCATGCCACCACCGTCGCCTGCATCGCTGGCGCCCATCACCGCGTTCAAAATCAATGGAAGAATATTCCCTCCGGCTGCTCCGGCAACAAGATTACCGATCATTCCAAGCCCGTTTTTCTTGAGCATGTTTCCAAGCCAGCCACCGCCGGCGCCAAGAATGGTGTTCAGTAGATAAGGCATGATTGCGTCCATGTTCTTTGTTTTGTTTGATTAAAAAAATTGGTTTACTCTGCAAAATAACCAATTCACATAATATATCTGATTTTATTATATAAATATTTTGCAAATATTATTGATTTGTTTGCAGCCCCGCGCCCGCTTTTGAAACGATTCAAGGATTTGACTTAACTTCACCCTTCGCTATAATACCGCGTTATGTCAAAAAATTTAAGCCATCTTTCATTTCGCAAAGGCCTGGAAGACAATCTTTTCGAAGAAATCGGGCAGTTGGGAAAAGATCGGCAACAGACTGTTGCTGAGCTTAAGGACATTGCAGATGAATACTTGCTGGGCACGGCCAATGTATTTGGTACGGCAAGTTTTTACGACTTTACAAGGGAAGCCAATGCGGGCAAAAGGGCTTATGTGTGTAATGGTTCAGCTTGTCTGGTCGCCGGAACGCAGGATCAACTCAAGCTAAAGCTTGGTCAACATTATCGGTCGGATGAAATTGGTGAGATGTGTTGCCTGGGACGATGTCATGAAAACAGCGCATTTCACATCAATGGGCACAATTATTCGGGCTCAGATGTAGAACAGATTACACAAATTAAAGGAGGCGAGCAGATTGGCAGCCATGAAAAATATTACGTTGGACACATGGGATCATCCATTCTGACAGGACCCGCGCCGGATCCTGAAGAATTACTGCTTCGATTAAGAGAAATGCTTGGTAAAGGTCCTTCGGGCCTGCTCGAAGAAATTAAGATGTCCGGGCTGCGAGGACGTGGTGGTGCTGGATTTCCAATTGGAATCAAACTGGAAGGTTGCATGAAAGCAGAGGGTGATGTCAAGTTTATCGTCTGCAATGCCGATGAAGGCGATCCTGGTTCTTATTCTGACCGATACCTTCTCGAAAAACAACCGCTGTTGGTACTGCTTGGAATGTGGATTTCAGGGTACATCACCGGAGCCTCACGCGGCGTGGTCTACATTCGGGCGGAATATCCGGAATCTGTTGAAGCAGTAAGAAGAGCTGTGGAGATGTTGCGTCAGGAGAAAATTACGGGTCATAACATTCTAGGCAGTCAGTTTAATTTTGAATTCAAGGTTATTAAAGCGCAAGGCGCATACATCTGTGGAGAAGAAACCGCGCTCCTGTCCTCGATCGAAGGACAACGTCCTGAGGTTCGTGTCAGGCCGCCATTTCCTGTACAGGAAGGTCTGTTTCGCAGGCCAACCGTCGTAAATAATGTTGAAACCCTGGCCAATTTGTTTTATATCTGTACCCAGGGAGGTGATGCGTATAAAGCCATTGGCACGGTCCGTTCGACAGGAACCAAACTCATGTCCTTGGACAGCGCTTTCAACAGGCCCGGAATATATGAAGTAGACATGGGGACACCATTGAATGAGGTGATCGAACAACTGGGACTGGGATTCCGCCGCAGAGTCAAGGCATTGCATATCGGAGGACCCTTGGGCGGACTGGTGCCCATTCAAATGGCACATTCCCTTTCTGTTGATTTTGAATCATTCTCCAATCAGGGTTTTATGCTGGGACATGCCTCCGTGGTCAGCGTTCCGGAGGAATATCCTATGATCGAATATCTTGAACACCTGTTTGAATTCACCGCGCACGAGAGCTGTGGCAAATGTTTTCCATGTCGACTGGGTTCAACGCGCGGTAAAGAGCTGATCCACAAAGCCAGAACCGACAGCCAGTTTAAAATTGATACAGAATTACTGAATGATCTGCTCGATACCATGAAACGGGGTTCGCTCTGTGCTTTGGGTGGTGGTATCCCCTTGCCGGTTATGAATGCGTTGCAATATTTCTCGGGAGAGCTCAGCCCATATATAAAGTCCTGACCTGTTATACAATTTTTATTAGCAGAAACTTCATAACATGCAGCTATTCCAGGGACAACAGATGGGTGATCAATTTGTCATTGTCGATCCTATGGAAGTTCATCATTGCATCAAGGTTACCCGACACAGGAACGGTGACAGCATCCTTGTAACAGACTTCAACGGAACTATATGGCAAGCCGTGATACAGGAGATTCAAGGTGAACAAGTGATTGCACGAATTACCGGAATCTACACCCAGACGCTCCCCAAGGCTACGATAACATTGGCCATTAGCCTGACTCAAAATAATGACAGATTTGAGTGGTTTGTTGAAAAGGCAACTGAGACAGGTGTTGACAGGATAGTGCCATTGATTTGCTCCAGAACAGAAAATAAGAAAGATAAATCAGAGCGCTGGCAAAAAATCATGATGTCCTCTGCCAAGCAGTGCCTTCGGGCGAGGTTGCCGGAGCTGGAAGAACTACAACGCTTTGAGAAATTTATTACAACAAGCCGACCGCCTCAACGTTATATATGCCATTGTGAAAATTCTCAATTGACATTTTTAGGAGAAATGTACAATCGTAACCAAGAATCTGTAATTCTTATCGGGCCGGAAGGGGATTTTTCATCTGATGAGATTAACCGGGCCATCAGTGCGGGCTATCAGGAAGCAGGTCTGGGCAGAGACCGTCTTCGCGTGGAAACTGCAGGAATTGCAGCTGCACTCATTTGCAAAACGCTTCAAAACATGTCATGAAAACGGGAAGAGTCATTTTTTTTATAAATGTAATGCTCATACTTGGCGCATGGACAGCGCCGGAGAAACCAACACCTTTAAAACTGGCATTACTCAAATATGGCGGTGGCGGCGACTGGTATGCTAATCCGACCTCTTTATCAAATCTGAGTAAATATTGTAATAAAGAACTAAAGACACAAATCGATCCCAATTACGCAACAGTGGAAGTTGGAAGTGCTGAAATATTCAATTATCCATTTGTGCATATGACCGGACACGGCAATGTGGTTTTTTCGGATATGGAGGCGCAAAATTTAAGACAGTACCTGATGTCGGGAGGCTTCCTTCACATTGATGATAATTACGGAATGGATCCCTTTGTCCGACCCAGTTTGAAAAAAGTATTCCCGGAGTCCGAACTGGTTGAACTTCCGTTCTCACATCCTGTATATCACCAGAAATTTGATTTTGCGCAGGGCTTGCCCAAGATACACAAACACGATAACAAACCGCCGCAGGGATTTGGTTTATTCTACCAGGGACGCCTGGTGGTCTTTTATTCTTATGAATGTGATCTGGGCGACGGATGGGAGGACCAGGAGGTGCACAAAGATCCTGAAGAAGTGAGATTGCAGGCGTTGCGGATGGGTGCTAACCTCATCCATTTTGCATTTGCGCAATAAAAATTAGTCAGAAGCTCTCAGTTGTGTGAAAACGAATTATAAAATAATCCGAACAGATGGTCGAGATGATGCCTTTCTGAATCTCGTGGCCAGGCTCGATCAGGAACTACGCGTGTACGACGGAGAAGATCACAGTTTTTATTCGCAATACAACAAGACGGACAAAATCGAACATGCTGTGCTTACAATGAGCGAAGACGGGGCTGTCGCCTGCGGTGCGCTAAGGCCTTTTGGAACGGAGAGCATGGAGATCAAACGTATGTATGTCCTGCCGGAATTCCGAAGAATGGGAATTTCGAAATTGATCCTTCAAGAACTCGAATTATGGTCTGCCGAACTTGGATATAGACGATGTATTCTTGAGACCGGCAAAAGACAAGTTGAGGCAGTGGCATTGTACCGGAATTGTCAATATGTTGAAATTCCAAACTATGGTCCTTACAAAGGAGTAGACAACAGCATTTGTTTTGAAAAATGGCTCATGCCTTAACCGTGCCAATTTTCGGATAGTACTTACTCTGTAGCAGTACATTTGATACAAAACTTCAGCTTAATTGATTTTACTTAAAATCAGTTTCATCACAAAAAAACTTTGCGTAAAAAGTTGTTTGAATTACTCAACCTTATAGCAATAATTGCAGTAATAATTAACGGAATCGATCCTATGGCAGACTATTTGTTGTCCATAGAGGAGTTGAATGTGGCGGAGCCTCCTCTCGGAATAGATAAGGTCTTCCATTCTGTATTCCGAATGGACTTGCCGATGTAAATAATCTGACCTACGTGCGAAGCATAATGCGCGATCTGTCTGACGATGGCATCGGTTACAGTCATGGATTCATTGCGTATGAATACGATGCGCATGAGGTCTTCATCACCCAACGCAGCCAGCGCCTGCATCAGACAGGCCCAACCTTCATTCCACCATTCCATGACAAGCGCAGCAGAAGGTTTATCTTCAATAAATTCTGTGTCTCGATTGCGCCATACTTTTTCTCCGTCACTGTTGAGAAAATCAGTCCAGCGAGACACCATGTTCCCGCGGAGATGGTGAACAATCACAGCGATGCTATTACTTTCTTCATTGGGCCGCCACAGTAAATCTTCAGGATGAAGCTGAGAAAGGGTACGTTCACCCAGATTTTTGTAGAGAAGAAATTGTTTTCGGTAACTTTCGAGCGGGGAGTGATTCATTGACATAGGCGATGTTTTGTACAATCAACACACCGCAAATAAATGAGTTCAGCTTTTGATCGTAATGGATTGAGAAGAAACAATCTGCCAGCGTGAATCCAGCATTTCATAGAAAATAATATAGTAATTACCAGGCTCCTGGTAATTCACATAAGATACATTATTGCGGCAGAGCTGTCTAAGGCCGTTTCCAAAATCAATCATGTACTGGTGACCGGGTTTATAATCTGTATAGCTTACGGTGAGTATCTGGTTGGCAAAAAAACTTCCTTGTATGACGAGAAGATCCTCATGAGAGGTTTTTAGTGCCAGGGGTAATCGCGAATCTGAACTGAACGCATTTTTATTTTGTAGGGAAGGAGATTCTGCGACAGAATTATCCGCGACCTCGCTGCGTATGCTGCGACCGAGAATGATATAGCTCCCGGCCAGACCAATGGTTGCGATAACCAGAGCGATAGCCAGATCCTTGGACCGGTCTGAAATGGTCTTCCAGCTTATGGCCTGCCAAATGCGTATCTGTTGTTCCATCAGAATAATGAACAGGCACAAACATATTATATATTTTTAGAATATAAATCACCTAAGTGTATATATTTTAATAATATATACATTAAAAATAAATTTAATATTAAGGGAGAAGTGTTTAACCAAGTTCCTGGGCAGCGCGGATACTGTCCAGATCGATCAGACCGGTTAACTGCTCGTGGTCAAAAACCAAAATCGCTGGAATGCCCTGTTCCAGATATTGAATAGCGTGGAGTACCTCGTCAAATCCCATAAGCACAGCCGGTGGAGTATGCATGATGTCTTTTATCCTTACATCACTATTTTCTTTGAAGGCCTTACCGATCATAGATGCAGAGACTGTACCCGTGATCCGTCCCGTGATGTCCATCACCGCAAAATTTCGCTGACCTGATTGCATTACCATCTCACGGGCTTCGCCAATACTGATATATTCGGTCAGCATCAAACCCGGTTTGCGGCATAACGCTGCTGCTGTCTTATTCTTGTAGGCTGCTTCGCGTGCAACCTGACGATACTCGGCTGAGGCACTAAGAAAAATAAATATACCGATGAGAATCGTTGTCCATGCTTCAAAATAAATGCCGGCGATAATAAACAGAATGCAGATGATCTGACCGATCCGCGTAGCCCAGCGGGTTGCGTTGAGCCGCGAAGTCTTCATGGATAATAAGGCGCGTAGTACACGGCCTCCATCCATAGGGAATGCAGGAATAAGGTTAAAGACCATCAGCAGAATATTCGAAATCATCAGCAAAGGCAAAAAAATACCCCAGCTGAAATGTTCATAGTTTTCTGTTTCCAGATATGCTCCGGTGTCGGATCCATACTTCATCCATAGCGCGATTAGAATGACAATGGCGATGATCAGATTGACGACAGGGCCCATGACCGCAATAAGCAATTCTTGGACTGGTTTTTCGGGAAGCTTGTGCAGACGGGCGACACCGCCGATTGGCAATAGAATGATATCTTCAGTTTGAACTCCAAAGCGCCGGGCTGTCAGTGCGTGTCCGAATTCATGTAGTACGACGCAGGCAAACATCGCCATCGTAAAACAAATTTGTATCAGGATCTCGCGACTGCTGTTTTGGTCCATCACACCTACCGACACAATGTAGGCGATGATCAATAAAAAACTCCAGTGTATTCTTACCGGAATATTGGCAAATGTACCAATCCGGATGGCTTGTTCAATCATTGGCGGTTTAGCTTACCCACATTGGCTGGTATAATTGTCCCTGCAGGATGGCTCTGGATATAACCATTCTTTGTACTTCAGAAGTTCCCTCGTAAATCTGTGTAATCTTGGCATCGCGCATTAATCTTTCCACATGATATTCTTTGACAAATCCATATCCTCCATGGATCTGAACGGCTTCAACAGTATGTCGCATAGCCACATCTGAAGCGAAGAGTTTGGCCATACTGGCCGCAACCCCAAAATCAAGTCCCTGGTCTTTCAGATAAGCGGCGCGTAGTACCATGAGGCGTGCTGCTTCTATTTCGGTAGCCATATCGGCTATTTTGAAGGCGATCGCCTGATGTTCGATAATGGGTTTGCCAAACGTCTTGCGCTCACCAGCGTATTTTACCGCCAGTTCATAGGCTCCTGATGCAATGCCTAACGCTTGGGATGCAATTCCAATTCTTCCACCGGTTAGCGTTCTCATGGCAAATTTGAATCCGTCACCCGCAGGCCCCAGAAGATTTTCTTTAGGAACCTTAACGTCATTGTACATGATGGTATGAGTGTCAGAACTGCGGATTCCAAGTTTGTCTTCTTTGGCTCCAATGATCACTCCTGGCCAGGATGTCTCCACAATAAAAGTGCAGATTCCCCTGGTTCCTAAAGCGGGATTTGTCTGCGCCATGACAAGATGAAGCGAAGAACTCCCACCATTGGTGATCCAGTTCTTGGTGCCATTGAGAAGGTAGTGATCGCCGCAGTCAATGGCTGTTGTTTTTTGCTTGGTGGCATCAGAACCGGCTTCTGGCTCAGAGAGGCAGAATGAACCGATCCATTCACCGGAAGTCAACCTGGGCAAATATTTACTTTTTTGTTCAGCGGTCCCCATTTTCTCAAGTCCCCAGCATACCAGGCTGTTATTGACAGACATGATAACAGAACATGAATTGTCTATTTTGGAGATTTCTTCCATGGCCAGCACATAGCTGATCGTATCCATTCCTCCGCCCCCATATTCAGGGGAGACCATCATACCCAGGAATCCCATTTCACCCATTTTCTCAACCTGCTCGGTAGGAAACTTCATCTGGGCATCCCTTTCAATAACGCCGGGTAGTAATTCCTGCTGGGCAAAATCCCTCGCAGCCTGCTGTACAGCCAGATGTTCTTCGGATAATTGAAAAAACATGATTTCTATTTGAAGTGCGAAGATAAGTTGAGGCAACCCTGCGAAGGTTGATTCATAAGCTAAACTTTGCCGGGGAGCATCGGCACGAACCGGAAATTGCCAAATTGCTGACTGGTAATCCTACCCTGCTCATCTTTGGATACACGGGTCATGATCTGAAATTGTTGGGAGGAGCCCAACGGTAGAACCATCAGGCCTCCATTAGCCAACTGTTCTATCAATGCTTGGGGAATCTCGGGTACTGCTGCAGTAATTAGAATTCTGTCAAATGGTGCAAATGCAGGCAAACCCATAAAACCGTCACCGTAAAATGTTCTGATGCCGATATATCCTATCTCACGTAACCTGGCCGCGGTCTGGTCATGCAATGCTTTAAACCGCTCAATGGAGTACACCTTCGCGCCCATCTCAAATAATACAGAAGCCTGATAACCTGAGCCAAGGCCAATCTCTAATACCTTATCCCGCGGCTTTAACTGCAGTAGTTCGGTCTGGAAGGCTACGGTATACGGTTGAGAAATGGTCTGCTCGCAGTCAATAGGAAAAGCATTGTCCTTGTAAGCCCAGGATTCGAAGGCCTTGTCCAGAAATAAATGTCTGGGCACACGTAGCATGGCATTCAACACTTCCTCAGACTGAATTCCTTTCTGTCTGAGTTCGTCGATGAGTTTTTTGCGTAATCCTTTCTGTCGGTAATTGTCTTCCGGCGCTGGCATGGTGCGAAGATAAAGGTTTGAAGACCTTTCGTGAAGCTTACCGGAAAGTCAGACGTAAACTTATGTAAAACAATACTGAATGCATATTTTTCGGCCGAAATTGAAGAGGAGCAGATCGCTGAATTGAAATAGTAAGGACATTCTTCAAGAAAGAGAATTGTTCTTAACAGAATGGTCATGCCAGACTGATCCATTAATTCCTGACCTTTGTGTCACAAATAAAATTAACGAATGAAATCAATCAAATTCGGAACCGACGGATGGCGGGCTATTATTGCTGAGGATTATACACTGTCCAACGTCAGGCGTATTGCAAGCGGTACAGCCATTTGGATGAAACAAAAGGGAATGACGTCAGCGGTCATCGGCCACGACTGCAGATTTGGAGGAAGAATGTTTCTGGAAGAAACTGCTAAAACTATGGCTGCTCATGGTATAGCTGTCCTGGCGGCCCAGGGATTTGTAAGTACGCCGATGGTTTCATTGGGGGTGATCCGACATGCTGCTGGACTAGGTGTGGTCATCACAGCCAGCCATAATCCACCATCATACAATGGCTTCAAACTCAAATCATCCTATGGTGGTCCAACGATTCCTTCAGATATCGCAGAAGTTGAAGGACTGATTCCGGAGGACTTCGTTCTTCCGGAGGTCAGCTATGAGACATATTGTCAACAGGGTCTGATCAGCCATGTAGATCTTGAAGCGGAATACCTGGATCATGTGGCCTGCCACTTTGATCTCAGCAGGCTTCAAGCCTTTCGCGGCATCGCGTATGATGCCATGTATGGTGCCGGCCAGCGGATTATGCAGCAGATATTGCCTCAGTTAAAAGCATTTCACTGCGAATACAACCCAGGTTTTGGACATACACCACCAGAACCTATTACCAGGAATCTTAGCGAGATCATGCAGTTTCTCGCGGCACACCCAGGGCAGTATATTGGAATTGCAAACGATGGTGATGCTGACCGAATTGCAATGATGGATGACAGAGGGCGGATGGTGGATTCCCATCATATCCTTTTATTGCTGGTCCAGTATCTCCACGTCCACAAAAAAATGACCGGGAAAATTGTTGTCAGTTTTTCTGTCACCAATAAATTGAAAAAACTCGCGGATCATTATAGACTGGATACCATCATCACCAAAATTGGATTCAAGTATATTGCAGAATACATGATCCGTGAAGATGTGTTGGTGGCTGGTGAAGAATCGGGTGGACTGGCGATCAAGGGGCATATACCCGAGCGAGACGGCGTATGGATTGGACTCACTATTCTCGAATTTATGGCCGTGACAGGCAAGACGCTCCAGCAACTCATCGATGAGGTATATGACATTGTCGGTGCATTCAGTTATGATCGGCACGATCTGCATCTGACCGCTTCAGATAAAGAAAAAGTACAACAACGACTGAGCCAGCAGCGAATTGCCTCTTTCGGTCCTTACGAGGTGCGTAATTATGAAAATCTGGATGGGGACAAATACTATCTGGACAATGATGCATGGATTATGTATCGCTTGTCCGGAACTGAGCCGGTGCTGAGGATTTATGCCCAGGGACAACATGAAGAAGAAGTCAACAACTTGCTGCAGTGGGCACGAGCTGCAGTGATGGGATAATATTGATTAGTAAAATTCAAATTTAATACGAACGTCTAATCAGAGAGATTAGTCCAGCATTACAATTCCTTTTTCAGAAACTGCCCTGTTACCGAACGTTCAATTTTGCAAATCTGTTCCGGCGTTCCGTAAGCTACTATTTCTCCGCCTCCCCGGCCTCCCTCGGGACCCAGGTCCAGGATAACGTCTGCCACTTTGATGACGTCCAGATTATGTTCGATGACCACTACGGTATTGCCTCGGTCAACCAGTTTTTGTAGAACGGCCAAAAGATGTTCAATATCCTGAAAGTGAAGGCCTGTGGTTGGCTCGTCAAGTATATAAAAGGTTGATCCGGTATCTTTTTTGGAAAGTTCTTCTGCGAGTTTGACGCGCTGAGCTTCACCCCCGGACAAAGTCGTGGCTTGCTGTCCCAGTGTAATATACCCGAGACCCACCTGTGTCAGAGTATTGAGTTTGCGGAAGATCCCCGGAATATGTTCAAAGAATGAGGTAGCCTCCTCAACGGTCATATCTAACACATCTCCGATTGATTTTCCTTTGTATAATACTTCAAGGGTCTCGCGATTGTAGCGTTTGCCGTGACATGATTCGCAGTGTACATAGACGTCGGGCAGAAAATTCATTTCAATGACCCGCATACCTGCCCCTTCGCATGTTTCGCAGCGGCCGCCGGCGACGTTGAAGGAGAAGCGTCCCGGCTTGTATCCGCGGATTTTGGCTTCAGGAAGACCACAGAATAAGTTTCTGATTTCGGTAAATACACCCGTGTAGGTTGCCGGATTTGAACGTGGCGTTCGGCCGATTGGATCCTGATCTATTTCTACGACCTTGTCGATATGCTCAAGGCCGTCAATCTTTTGATAAGGCAGAGGTCTTTGCAGACTGTTGTAAAAATGGGCCCTGAGGATAGGGTACAAAGTCTCATTGATCAGGCTCGACTTGCCGCTGCCTGATACGCCCGTCACGCAAATCAGACAACCGAGTGGAAACTTAAGACTAAGATTTTTGAGATTGTGGCCGCTGGCCCCATAGATGCCCAGAAAATGGCCATTGCCTTTTCTTCTCTTGACAGGCACTTCAATCCGAAGGTCGCCGGAGAGGTACCGGGCTGTAGATGATTTTTTGTCCAGGAGAAATTCGGGCGGTGTACCCTGAGCCACTACTTTTCCGCCATGGAAACCGGCGCCGGGACCCATGTCGATGATATAATCAGAAGCCAGCATGATATCCTTGTCGTGTTCCACAACCAGGACCGTATTGCCAAGACCCTTTAATTCTATCAGTGAGCGGATGAGACGCTGATTATCCCGCTGATGGAGACCAATGGAAGGTTCGTCCAGAACATAGGTGATGCCACTTAGCTGAGATCCGATCTGAGTGGCGAGCCGTGTCCGCTGGGATTCGCCGCCACTCAAAGAATTGGTGGGTCTGTCCAGACTTAGGTAATCCAGGCCTACATAGAGAAGAAACTCAAGGCGTATCCTGATCTCCTTGAGAATATCCCTGGAGATTAGCAACTGTCGCTCGCTGAGCTTAGGTTCCAGACCTGAAAGCCAGGTATGGAGTTCAGAAATATCCATCTGAGCGAGTTCGGAGATGTTGCGGTCGTTGATCTTGAAGTACAGAGATTCTTTGCGGAGTCTGGTACCCTGACAAACAGGACATTCATTGATTCGCATAAAATCCTCTACAAATTGCCTCACTTTCTCGGAGGTTGAATCGCGGTACCAGCGCTTCAGCATGCCGATCAGACCTTCGCTTGCGAGGTGGAAGGCGTCCTCCATCCAGGCGTGCCTGGGATCGGTTGGGTAAGAATCATCACCGCCATGAAGGATACAGTCAAGCGCTTTTTTCGGGATTTTGCGCACCGGTGTATCAAAGGTGAATTTATGACGATCGGCGATCTGCTTCAGGTTCTTGAAAAGTATCGTGTCTCTGACCTCTCCAAGTGGTACAATACCAACTTCTCTGATACTGCGCCCATCATCCGGAATCACCAGTTTGAGATCAATCTCATGGACCTTCCCGAGGCCCTTGCATTCAGGGCAGTAACCATATGGGGAATTAAAAGAAAATGAATTCGGGGAGGGTTCATCATAGGACAAACCGGTAACGGGGTCCATTAACTTTTTGCTGAATGGTGAGATTTTTCCGTCCGCTGTGTTTTCGATAAAAATAAGATCATTACCAAGACGAAGGGCTGTCTGCAGACTGTATGTGAGCCTGTCCAGCCGTTCCGGAATAACCTGAATGCGATCGACGAGTACTTCGATGTCGTGAATTTTAAAACGGTCCAGGCTAAGTCCTGGTTTGAGTTCCATGATTTGACCATCTACACGCACCTTGTTGAATCCCTGCTTGCGCACGCTATCAAAAAGTTCACGATAATGGCCCTTACGACTTCGGATCAATGGTGCGAGAATACTGATCTGCTGATCTTTAAAATTTTCGAGAATGGTGCTGATCATCTGCTCCTCGGTATAGCGAACCATTCTTTCACCGGTGACATGAGAAAACGCATCTGACGCCCGGGCGTAAAAGAGACGAAAAAGGTCGTAAATCTCTGTAGTGGTTCCTACCGTTGAACGGGGATTCCAGCCCGTTGTCTTTTGCTCAATGGAGATGACCGGACTCAGGCCGTCGATTTTTTCAACATCGGGCCTTTCGATCGATCCGATAAACTGCCTCGCATAACTCGAAAAAGTCTCCATATACCGGCGCTGTCCTTCCGCATAGATGGTATCAAAGGCGAGGGAAGACTTCCCGCTGCCCGAAATGCCGGTGATCACGACCAGCTGATTGCGCGGAATCTGAAGCGAGATATTGTCGAGATTGTGCTCTTTGGCACCGATGATGTCGATGTAATCCAGTTCGGCGTAAATGCCTTGTTCAGCGATGTCCTTTTCCACAGATGCAAAAGTAAAAAGCACAGACAAGAATAAGTCTAAAATGATTTGCGCGAGCTAACTAAAAAATTTAGGATTTTGTAGAGCGATTACAGGAGCATTAATTTTGGAAATAGCTCAGTAGATATTTTGTATAATTTAATACCAGTCTACCTGTAACGAAAAACTGTAAGAAAAACCTTTTTTTCAGCGGAATCTTTCCAGTCAATCAGGATTTATAAATCCACTTCTATCGTGAATTTTCTTTGTCAATAAATCCTGAATGGCAGCATGTTGAAAGCTAAATTGGCAATCGTTCAGGAATAAGAATTTCTTTAAAAATTTGTATTGGAAATGTATGTATTCCCACTGTTTCCAAAATCCCGGACAGCTGCTTCTAAATTGCATCGAGTAGGAAAAAATTTATCCTCCTCATTCAAAGTCTTGTCAGATCTTCGCATCATACGACCTGACTTCAAACAAAATCATTATGGAAAAGATCGTCTTGCAGGGAATGACCTTCGACAGGCTGATGACCAGGGAAGAGATCGAATCAAAGGTGGAAGCGATGGCGCATCAGCTGCTTCACACATTTAGAGATGTTCATGAACACATTGAGGTCTGTGTCATCATGAACGGTGCGTTTATGCTAGCAGCCGATCTAATGCGCAAGTTGGATCAGCGATTTCGCCTGCATTTTATCCGCCTCCAGTCCTATGAAGGTATGCAGCGCCGTGAGGTTAAGCTGTTGGGAAGTGATATAGACTTCCAAAAATTCGAACATCGCCATGTCGTTTTGCTGGATGATATCATCGACAGTGGAAGAAGCATCCACCGGCTCGTAGAAAAAATTCAGCAGTCGCATCCAAAATCCGTTCGCATTGTCTGCCTTCTGCTCAAACCAGAGTCACTGGAGGTGCCATTGAATGTCTGGTATGCAGGAGCGCATATTAGTCCTTCCTTTGTAATAGGGTATGGCATGGACTGTCATCAGGAGGGGCGTGGTCTCAGTGCCATTTATCAGAAAAGTGATAAAGAATAAAATCGTCAGTTGGTTATTTTAAAATTGTATCCTCACCAGATAGCCATATCAAATAACTTTCGGTTCTCTTTTGTCAGCGGATGCTGAGGTCCCCAGATATTGAACAGCGCAATGCCGGCACGTCGTGCGATGTCATCGCCATAATTTCTGTTTTTTTGGAGTACTTCAATGATGAGGTCAATGGCTGCCTGCCCATCTTTTTCAAGAAGTGCGGTGCGGGCCTGGCTGAGCGCCGATGAAGTAGCATCTTCATGTTCAAGATCCATTTCAATGAGTTCACCTATGGATTTCAGATTGGGTAATAAATCCTGTGCACCCTTGTGATCCCCGAGACGCTCAATCAGTTGAATGGCCTGCTGAGGCTTAAAAAAAACCATATGCCGTGCCAGGGTCAGCACAGCGGTCTCGTGGTCAGGCTGTGATTTGACAAAATCCTCTACGCGACCCATAAATTCCTTGTCCGGAATCTGATCCTGCGTCTGGAGGATTACATCAAAATCATCTGGAATCTGCTCGGCTTCTTCCACCACCAGTGAAGATAAATGCTTGTCGAGCCATTGACGAACCTGCGCCCGCGTCAGCGCACCGGCGAATTCATCGACGATTTTGCCTTCGTGGACGAGCTTGCAATTGGGAATACTCTGAATTCGGAAGTACGAAGCAATATCTGGATATGCCTCGGTATCAATTTTAACCAGCGCCCACTTGCCTTTGTCTTCGCGTTCAAGGTCCTCCAACACAGGCCCAAGGATCTTACAGGGTCCGCACCAGTCAGCCCAGAAGTCAATCAAGACGGGTTTCTGGAAGCTGACATCCACTACGTCGCGCTTAAAGTCAAAAGCTGCCATTATTTTTTATTTATCATAAAAATCGCAGGGCGTCTGAATTGTTCACTCCCTTTCTTCTAAAATCATCTGTGCCGCTTTTTCAGCGATCATCATGACCGTTGCCTGGGTATTACTGCTCGTGATCAGCGGCATTACCGAAGCATCGGCGATACGAAGATTGGAAAGTCCGCGGATCTTAAGGAATGGGTCAACAACACCATTTGCCGAATCCATACGGCAGGTCCCAACGGGATGGTACAGGGTCTGTGAATACTCCCTGAGATGCGTTTTGAAATCATGCTCATCTGCAGGTTCCCGTTCGGGAAGCTCCATTCGTTCAATGACCGAGCGAAGAGGCTCCTGCCGGGCGATTTCCATTGCCTTGTGCAGTTCATTCAGCATCGCCTCCATGTCTCCCGGAGCTTCGTAATATCGGGGGTCTATGAGAAGTGGAGAAAGGGGATTCGGAGATGAGATGGCTACACTTCCGCGGCTTTCAGGTCGGATTAGCGTTGGACCAAAACTGATTCCATGGGGGGCTCTTCGAACAAATCCGTGTCGGATAAAAAACACCGGGCCAAAGTGATATTGCAATGTAGGCTCACCGAAAGCATCAAAGTGGAATGCCCCGGCCTCCGCAATATTGCTGCTGAGCATATTTTGCTGACCTGCAATCCACCGCCAAAGTTCACGCAGGCGCGGAGTCCACTGCTGTAAAGCATCCAGGCTCTGATTGGGATTAACGCGATATGCGAAGCCACAGATCAGGTGATCCTGAAGGTTGGCGCCAATTTGGTCATTGGTCAGCAAAGGCCGAATGCCGAGTCTGTCGAGCAGATCAGATGGTCCTGCGCCTGATCGCTGCAGAATAGCCGGTGATTGAAAGGTTCCGGCGGCAAGGACGTATGAGCGGGTAGCAGTGAAATGTTTGATCTGTTTTTGATGTAAGATCCTTGCATGCTTGATTTCACCGTCCCGGATCTCAAAGCGATCGATCAACGCTCCTGTGAGTACAGTGAGATTCGGCCGCTTGATAGCAGGCCTGAGGTATGCATCAACAGCACTGTAACGCCTGCCGCGATGGATATTTTTGAGAAAAGGGAATGCGGCAGACTGTACCGTTGAATTTTGCAGCCCACGGTTAAAACCACAGTGGTATGCAGCTTCCAAAAACCGGTCAGTCAGCGGATGTTGGTAAAACGGCTCCCTGCTGTAAGCTTCGCCTTCTTCATGATAGAATCCAAACTGTTGCTCAACTTGCTGTAGCAGCGGCAGGCATTCTTCCCAGGACCACCCGGGCTGATTCCAACGCTTCATGTCACTTGGATGGGGCCGTAGAAAAATCATAGCGTTCATCGAACTGCAACCGCCAAGCACACGGCCTCGCGGGCTGTACATCCGCTGCCCGCTCAGTCCGGGCTGAGGCACAGTCTCGTCCTTCCAGTCCAGTCCGGATTTGAATAATTCTGAAAAAGCAGCCGGAACCCTGATCAGCGGGTGATGACCCCGTGGACCCGCTTCGATGAGCAACACCTTGTTTTGTGGATCTTCGCTCAGCCGGTTCGCCAGAACGCAACCCGCGGTTCCGCCTCCTGCAATGATATAATCGAATTTCATGGCCGCAAGGTATGGGATTCGATACAAACGGCGCTAAACACTAATTTCATCTTTCACCTGTATGACCTTCCCTGGAGGAGAAAAAGGATAAAGATTGCTGCGTTCGTTTAATGAATTGCATCGTTGAGAGGATTGTTTTGTGGAGGAAGAAGAAGGAGACTTACATTGCTTTAGTGTTAGTACTACTATATAAATAGTGAGTATCTGGTATTGACTTAAAGTTAATTAAATAGACTTATAATAGGATATCCCGATTAGTTACAATGATGCAATGAACTCGTTAGGCATAATGGTGAAATTAAGTTTATCTCATCTTGCTACCCAAGTAAATAATAAATAAATACAATCAATAAAGAAGCCCATGATCACCCAAAGAAATGAGATGCAAGCCTTCTATTCGCTAAAAGATGCTTTAAAATTAAGGCTTTTGGTTAATTGTAAAAGTTGCTTTTATTTTTTTACTAATTAAAATCTTTAAGATGAAAAATAATATTTTAAGATTCAACAGAGTTAATATACTGTCTATATTTATTCTATTAATAAAAGCATCACTTATTTTTGGGCAAGTTCCATGCATAATGAATATTACAAATAGATTCATTGAGGCTTATTGAAATCAATAACCTATACTCCTTATGTAACAGTTTAGTAATTAGCAATGAATATGATAGTTTATACAAATCATATTATAAAGTATTAATCAAAAAGCTTAAGAATGAAGATATTTCAAACGAAGATCATGATTTTTTAGTATATTTATCAAGACTATGTCCAAAGATTTATGGAAGTCTGGCCTATAAAGGAAATGCCTTGCTAGAGGGAATATTTCATTTAGAAAGCTTAAGCGATAATTGCGCTCCTCAACAATTGGCGCTTCAAAACTCAAATACCGATAATACTAATAATAATTGTGAAATCAAGTTATATCCCAATCCAATTGACGGTAGCCAGGAACTTTTTGTCAGATCAACATGTCAATTTGAAAATGGTTATTTGATTGATGTATACGGAAATCATATTACTTTGTACCCTGGTTTACAATCCACTGATGAGACTAATTTATTAATAAGTAAGGCAAATATTATTTCAGGCATTTACTTTCTACAAATAAATTTTAAGAATGGAAATGTCTTTATGAAAAAAATAATTTTTAATTAAAGTCAAATGTGTATAGTGTTTCGTATATTCATAATAATAAATATTGTAATCGCTCTTTCCGGCTCCAATCATTTGTACTCACAAAAGTACGGTGCAGCATGGATTGTA
>JAIBCI010000062.1 GCA_019694255.1 Saprospiraceae bacterium | reverse complement strand
ATGGTAAAGCATAAACCTGCTTATTATAAAATGCTTAGAGTAAGTTAAATGCCTAATTCAGTAAATTAATTTGAGCAAGAGTGCAAAGAGCGGCATCATCAGAAATAACAATATGGGAAAATACTTAAAAGCCTGTGTTAATATGATATGCAATAGATCTTCCTTTTTATCAAAAGATTTGAGCGCCTGCTTGAATAAAAGTCGGTTCATAAAACTGGTTTCTTCCCCATGCGCAAGCAGTACACTATCTCTTTTCTCCTCAACAGAATGTAGCAGATACCTAACCGTTCCTGCAGATATTTCGATATCTGTATTGCGAAGTGAAAACGCCAGTGTATCTTCTTCAATGGGCTGGGTCCCGGACTTTACATCACGGCCTACCTCAGTGAAAGATTTCGCGCTATCAGGATTGGCAAACTCCCCGACACTTAATCCATTCTTTTGATGTGAGGCGCTACCTTCCGAATCACTTTTACCATCATTGACACTCAAAGAATTGGTTCGAAAATGAATGGACTCATGCTCTAGTGCATGTACTGAAAAATACTGCATAAGAAAAAAGAAAACGGCGCTCACAAAAATATACAGCCGCACCGGCGGCACGTACCGATAACGCTTGTTTTCTACATACTCCAGGGAGTATTTTCCCGGATGCAAAAAAAGATTCTTAAATGTTAGAAACACCTTGTGATCAAGATGAGTAAAAGCTTCAAATAAATCGACCAACAAATGTCTTATAGGCTGATTCGGAGCATGGTTATCCTGCCCACAGTGACTGCAATAATGATCATTCACCATTAGCTGATGCCCACAATTATCGCAAACCTCTTTTGCTATTTTTCTTCTTGCCATATTTGGTATCTGGATTGCTTACTCACTCTGCAGAGGAATCCTTATTTTTATCTGCGATCCAGTTTTCAGACTCTTCCCTGGCACGCTGATCTTGTTTCATGACAATCTTCATGATTATCCGGATCGTGTTTAAAATGGACATAAACACCAGATAGACAATTCCAAAAACGAACAGGATCCAACCGATTGAACCTACCTCATCCACGAAGCGACCGGTTAGGAATGTACACCACAGCAGGTCTAACCCAAGATACAACAGCACTCCGTATACTGATGCGCTGTAATATGACCCCATCTCTTCAATAAAAAAACCGCGCAGTACATTATAGAGTATATAAAGCAATAACATGGCCGGACAATACAACCACACTTCCTCGGAACAAACCTGATGATCAGACCATAAACAAAAAACCGCTGTCAAGCTCTGCAACACCAAGGCTAACATCAAGGCGATGACTGCTTGTGCCAGTGGCTTTTTTTTGAATGCACCCAACCAGGAGATGATATGCGAAAAATTCATTTTGATTCAGTCTAATTGGAATTCGCGGATAGGCCACCTGCCTCAGCAACCGGGACGGCATACAAATCAAATTCTGTGCAGTCTGTAATGGCCACATTCGTGAAGTCGCCAACACGAAGGTATTGCTTTGTAGTAATTAAAACTTCATTGTCCACCTCGGGGCTATCTGCTTCGGTGCGGGCTACATAAAAATCCGATTCTTTGCGGTCGACCAGCACCTTGTATGTTTTTCCAATCTTTTGCTGGTTTTTGGCAAGCGAAATTTCTTCCTGGATTTGCATCAGACGCGCTGCTCTTTCAGTCTTTAGCTCCGGAGCTACCGAATCTTCCAATTCATATGCCGTGGTACCTTCTTCATGTGAATATTCGAATACACCAAGTCTGTCGAACTCAATTTCCCGCACAAAATCACACAACTGATTAAAATCGCTTTCTGTTTCGCCTGGATACCCAACCAGCATGGTTGTACGTAAACTTATTTCTGGTAGTATTTGACGTATCTCGTGAATTAATTTATAGCTTTCTTCACGCGTAATTTGCCGCTTCATCGAGTTCAGCACATGATCTGCAGCATGCTGCAATGGCATATCCAAATAATTACAGACCTTGGATTGCCTTTTCATCCCCTCGATTATTTCTATCGGAAACTTAGAAGGATAAGCATAGTGTAATCTGATCCATTCAATTCCTTCAACCTCACATAATTTATCCAACAATTCCGGAAGCGTACGTTTTTTGTATAAATCAAGCCCATAGTAGGTCAATTCCTGTGCGATGAGGATCAGTTCACGGACACCATTGGCAGCAAGTTTTTTTGCCTGTTCAATTAACAGCTCCACAGGCACAGACACATGCTTGCCTCGCATCAGAGGGATGGCACAAAAGCTGCAGGTCCTGTTACACCCTTCTGAAATCTTTAGATAAGCATAGTGGCCCGGGGTTGTTATCATCCTTTCACCCACGAGTTCCTGGCGGTAGTCTGCCTGCAACCTGTTGAGCAGTGCAGGCATTTCCATTGTGCCGAAATATTCATCTACCTCAGGAATTTCCTCTTCAAGCTGATCTTTGTAGCGTTGAGACAAACAACCGGTCACATAAAGCTTAGAAAGTTCTCCCTCACGCTTGAGTTCAGCATAATCGAGTATGGTTTGAATCGACTCTTCTTTGGCCCGATCGATAAATCCACAGGTGTTGATGATGACGATATCGGCTGGCCTGCTACTCTCTGGGTTGTGCTCAACACGGTAATCATTGTATTGCAGTTGGGTGATGAGATTTTCGGAATCAACCAGATTTTTAGAACAGCCAAGGGTAATCAGCTGCACTTTTTCTTTTCTGAAAGATTTTGTCTTCAATCCCCTAATTTTGGGCAAATATAAAAGGATTCACTGCGTTCAATCTATATGAGATGCATCATACTTTTAATGGTTCTTGTTTTTAGTTCTAACTGGATGAATGCACAGGTAGGCTATCAGCTCGATTTTTCAAGGCACGCCTATCAAGTAAATGGCAGCGGCAGCAATTCGCCTTATGAATCTATACACAGCCTCGGTGGTCAGATTGGCATACAATATTGGTGGCGGCTCAAAAACCGAAGGGTCGAATTCACTCCCGGTTTTCATATTGCCACAGATATTGGCCGCAAAAACAGCTTTCAGAATTACAATCTGACGAATATTCAGGCCGCCCTTCTTGTCCCTGTCCTGATTTATCCGCTGAGCTTCAAGGATGACTGCAATTGCCCCACTTTTAAAAAGCAAGGCACCATCTTCAAAAAAGGCCTTCACTTCATCGTGCAGCCAGGCTTGTCTGTCAACCGCAGGAACATTGCCCATGACAGCATCGCAACTTCAGACGTTACGTCTACTGCAGTCCTGGGTATCGGCGCGGGCCTTGACCTAGGGCTCAACCGAAGTCTTACATTAACACCCTTTGCATTGTACCAGGTCGAACTGAATGATAAAATCAAGATAGACAATCATACCGTCCTGGAAGCCGGACACAACAGTATTCATGCAGGCCTGCGGATTAGAATCCATCAGTCTAAATCGCGTTTCTAACCCAAAGGAACATCATTTGGGACGGCAAATTAAAAATAAACGATCTATCAATATCTCAAACTAACGCAAACTGTCCCGGTTGATGAGGGTATCTTTCATTATACTGTAACGAAGCTGTTTCTCATATTCAAAGGAAGGGTACTCAATATAGTTTTGTATTTTGTCTTCCTGCATTGAATTCTTCTTTTGAAGGCGTTCAGCACAGCCCCAGATCATCACGATAACCATTACTATAATAAAGTTCTTCATCTTTAAGATCAAAGACTAATCAAATGAATAAAGCCTGTTTACATAATACTCTTTGGGTCAAATTGAAGGTGCATTTTCCGAATGAATTCCCAGCCGGCTATACCAGCCACAACACTCACATTGATGGAGTGCTTGGTACCAAATTGAGGTATAACCGCGAAGGAATCCATTAACATCAGAACTTCATCACTGATTCCACGTACTTCATTGCCCAGCACCAAGGCATAAGATTTCGCTTTGTCTACCGGCAATTCCTGCAATGGAACACTTTGATTGGTCTGTTCGATCCCAATGAGTTCTACACCCTGGCTTTTTAACCAATCCAGACAGGCTGACGTATTGGGCCAGTGCTGCCAGGGCACAGTGTGTTGTGCCCCAAGTGCTGTCTTTTGAATCTCCGGATTTGAAGGATCAAAATGGTAGCCGCAGAGATGCACACCACTAAAACAAAATGCATCAGCAATTCGAAATAATGCGCCGATATTGTGACCGGAACGAATATGATCCGCTACAAAATATAATTTTACCTTTGGCCTTAATCGATACTCATCCGGAGTATCCCGACTCAATTCCGTTAAAGAAAGCTTCCTAATGTCCATCACTGCCCTACACTTACTCTGGAAACAAACCGAAAGGTACGAAAAAGCCTTAGTCATTCTTTTAATTGCTCTAGCGCATCTCATTTTCTGGCCCTACAATGGCATGGGCGGGGATATGATTGAGATTATTCCTGGGCTGAAGATGCTTTCTCATCCCGGGCTTTATCCAAGAGATTTTTATCAGCAGTTTATGAGTCATATTCCATGGCACGAGCGATCCTTTTACCTCTATTTTCTTCACTTTACCGGAGCTCAATACCCCTGGTTACTATGGTTCTATTACGTGATATGCCTTCTGTTTATGATTGCTGGGCTATATCGGATTTCGGAAAAACTAATTCCTGATCCTGCCTTCGCCTTTCTCAATGTCATTGCAGTATTGTTTTGTGCCAGATACTTTTCGGTCGGTGCCAACGAATTGTTTTACAGTTCGC
This sequence comes from Saprospiraceae bacterium, assembly GCA_019694255.1. Classification (GTDB taxonomy): domain Bacteria; phylum Bacteroidota; class Bacteroidia; order Chitinophagales; family Saprospiraceae; genus Vicinibacter. Next base: position 14,987 of record JAIBCI010000062.1, on the reverse strand, counting down.
CGACCTCTGCCATTTTTGCCAAGACAGCCGGCATTTGGGCGATTTACTTCTTTCTCCATCAAAAAACCCATTATACCGGTGTACTATGTTCTATAGCCGTTTGTTTTCATATTCTGGCCGGAGCCCAATTGTCTATTCTTTTAATGGCTTCCGGTGTAGTTTATTCAATTTTAAATCAGGAGAACCGTCAATTACGTAAGTGGCTTATGCTACCGATTCCCTTCATTGCGATACAAGCATGGGCCATTGTTTACTACCGAATGAATCCTCACACCCATGCTTCAGCTTTGGCAGATCTTATTGAGTTCAGAATCGGTCATCATTTTTTTATAGAATATGCTGGCTGGTTGAATATTGCGATTTACATCCTGATATTTTGCATCGCATTGTGGTGGTGGTACAAGCATGAAGTAAGGCTTTTATATTTTACTGTTTTCCAGATAGCGATATTGTTAGTATACATCCTGATGAGCACATGGATGCGTAATGAAATTGCACTTCAATCTCAATGGCTCAAGTCTAGTATTTGGGTAGAATTCTTAGGTCTCACTGCCTTATCGTCAGCAGTAAGCACTCAAATTAGATTTCCAGAAGGAAAATATTATCACATTGGTCTTGTGACCATTGTCATTGGCGGCTTATGTATCGCAAGTCTTTTTACTGAAAAAGAAGATCCCGCAATTCTTGCGGACGAGCAAAAACTTGCTAGCTGGGCATTGACTCATACCCGTAACGATGCATTGTTTGTTTATCCGCCTTCGTTTACAAGATTCAAAAGCATTTCAGAGCGTTCCTCCTGGATTGACTACAAGGCAATTGCCCATCAAACCAGCTACCTGATTCCATGGTATGACCGGGTACAGCGCATTTGCGGCATTTCATTGGATGATCGGCGTAGTGGCGCTAATCTGATGCAACTAGCTGATGAGCGCTTTGACAAAATCAATGATCATAATCTTACTTACCTTCTGTTTGATCAGAAAGTAGATTATATTATTCTTCCAACGCTGGAGGGTCCATCGGAATACATGTTTCCCGCCTGCACAGCGGGTCGCTATACAATATACCAAAGGAAAGAACTAAATTGAATCTCTTCTGGTACCACGAAATTTTATGATTTATTTTAGGAGGAAATAAATTCCTTTAATTCTCACCATTCCTGAATTAGAAAGAATCTAATCAAATTCTGTTATCCATTCAATTGCAATATTTTGTTTTCAATTATTAATCATAAAATACTTGCTTAATCTATACAACGAAAAAAGATTTTAGAAAGAACGTGTCTACTCCCCGTTCATAAAAATAAATCTTACCGGCACATCAATTCGGGCAGACCAGTCTTTCATTTCATGACCTGTGGCATTGAATACCCGGCTCATTAGCTGTTGATCCGGATCAGGCAGCGCACGATTCATCCAGTCATCGATATCCTTTTGTGCATGTTCGTACCATGCGTCGATATTCTCATCTCCGCGGTCAAAATAAAAGCGACCACTCTTCAACCCTGATATATATGTATGCAATACTGGCAGATAGGCATGTTCTATTGATGTCTTGTGTTGCATTACGCTCAACGGCCAGTGTGTACTCAGACAGAGTGAAGAACCAAATATATCCGGATTTTGAATCGCAGTATAAAAAGCGATTAAGGCACCCATACTAATGCCTCCGATTACGATATCTTTCGGATCCTTCGAGATGGAATATCTGCTTCTCAAATATGGAATAAGTTCATCCTTGATGAACTGCTGGTAAGGATCTCCAAGTGCCGGGCCACCATACTCATTTCGAATTAATTTGCGGTCTTTTCTTTTTAAGGAACGATATATTTTATCCGGCAGATATTCTCGAAATCTATCGGTGGTGTTCCACACACCGGCAATGATCACATCACGAATCTGATTGCGCTCCATGCACAAATCAAGTCCAAGGACCTCATTTTGAAAAGCGTGATCCGGACAAAAAAGATTTTGACCATCCTGCATGATCAGGAGCCGATACGTCTTCAGTGAATCATAATCCGGAGGAATATAGAGGTCGATGTTGCGCGCACTTACGAATGAAGACTGAAAATTAACAATCTGCATGATGCTTCTAACAGAGTCAATCGCAACTGTCCTCAATTCCTGAGCTTGTACCCGAAGTCCAAGACTGACCAGCACAGAGGACCAGAGTGCTTTCCACCAATGGCGTTCAGACATTCTGGCGATGAACGACACAAGCCTTCACAAAGTCTACAAACAAAGGATGAGGCCGCTCCACGGTGCTTTTTAGTTCCGGATGAAACTGAACACCGACAAACCAGGGATGATCCCTAAGCTCTATAATCTCTACAAGCGACCGATCCGGATTGACCCCGGAGATTATCATACCCTTTTTTTCAAAGACTTTAAGGTATTTATTGTTAAATTCAAAACGGTGACGGTGTCTTTCGGAAATGTATTTTTTGCCATAGGCCTTGCCTGACAAGCTATCCACTTTCAGAGCGCAAGGATAGGCCCCCAATCGCATCGTGCCCCCTTTGTTTTTAACCCTGAGCTGCTCTGCCATCATGTGAATAACAGGATTCTTTGTATTTGGTCGCACCTCAGTCGACGCAGCATCTTTTATTTTTAACACATTGCGTGCAAATTCAACAGAGGCGCATTGCATACCCAGGCAGATCCCAAAAAATGGGATTTTGCGTTCACGGGCATACTGCACAGCAAGAATTTTACCCTGAATGCCGCGCTCTCCGAAACCCGGCGCAATGAGAATCCCATCAAGCCCGCTAAGTGTTTGATGAATCATCTTACGATCTTCAAGGTCTTCTGAATGTACCGCCACTACATTTACCTTGGTGAGGTTAGCTGCGCCTGCATGCACAAATGCTTCATAAATCGATTTATAGGCATCCGGCAATTCATTGTACTTACCAATAAGTCCGATCGTAACATTTCTTTTAGGATTTTTGAGATGATCCAGAAACACCTTCCATTTCTTCAGTTCTACTTTTTTCTTCGAACGAAGACCTAATTTCTGAAGCACTCTGACATCCAGTTTTTCAGAATGCATGAGTATTGGGACATCGTATATGCTCGAAGCATCGATTGCTTCAATGACGCAATTCTTCTTTACATTACAGAATAGAGCCAGTTTGGCACGGATGTCTTCCCCAATTGGATTTTCTGTCCGGCACACCAGTATATCCGGCTGAATCCCCGCCTGAAGCAATTCCTTGACTGAATGCTGTGTTGGCTTGGTCTTAAGCTCACCGGCAGCTGAAAGATAAGGAATCAGCGTCAGGTGTATTGAAATGGTATCTCTGTCACCAAGCTCCATTCGCAGCTGACGAAGTGCTTCAAGATATGGAAGAGATTCGATATCCCCAACAGTTCCGCCAAGTTCAGTAATTATAATATCATATTCTGTATCCCCGAGCAATGTAATTCTTCGTTTGATCTCATCTGTAATATGAGGAATTACCTGAACTGTTTTGCCAAGATAGTCGCCAGCGCGTTCTTTATTAATTACAGTCTGATATATTCTGCCCGTTGTTACGTTGTTGGCCTGTGAAGTTGGACTATTGAGAAAACGCTCATAATGTCCGAGATCAAGATCTGTTTCAGCCCCATCGTCTGTAACATAACACTCGCCGTGTTCATATGGATTCAGTGTGCCTGGATCGACATTAATGTAAGGGTCAAATTTTTGAATGCTGACTTTGAATCCGTGCTCCTGTAGCAGCTTGGCCAGTGAAGCAGAGACAATGCCCTTTCCTAGCGATGATGTTACTCCTCCCGTAACGAATACATATTTGGTCATTGTCGCAAATCTGGTTACGGGATGCAAAGATAATTATTTTTTTCTTAAAGGCATCCATTGGAACAGGAAGATCTGAAATTTTCAGTGCCTTGACCAGAATTAAACAAGAATATCATTCAATAAGAAAATGAATTCAGAATGCAAAATCTTCGCCCAACAGGGTACGCTTGTTTTAATGCCAATATATTTGAATTCCAATAATTGACTTCAGAATAATACATCAAAGCATAGAATAATTTCTAAAGTAGCGCTTATCCAAGATCAACTGATCAAATTTTCAAGTGGCACTCCAGCCAAAACTTCTCCGCATCGAAGGTCTTCAGATGATTTGAGCTCCAGAACCATGGCAATTCGGGTTTTATCTTGCGCAGTACAGCGATCCCAATTTAGAAGCAACGCAAAGGTTAGCCCCAGATGATGCATGGATGACCTGATCTGGGAATAACTTAGGTGTCCACTCAATTCATTTTCCAGTTTGTTACATGCCCAGGAAAAAGCAGCTTCCCGGTCTCCGCCAAACTGCATTTGAATCGCTTCCGTCGTCCTGCGACTGAGCACTGCAGCTTCAGGGTACAGCATTTGTGTCTGGCTGTGCAGTTTCAATTCAAGATATGATCCACTTAGAATTTTTAGCGTTTTTTCGCTGCTGCGATACGCCCTCCGTTTTTGAATTTTTGAAAATTCGATTGCAGCCAACTGTCGCAGTTTTTCATCCTGAGTTTTATAACCCAAACGATAATAAAACCAAAATGCACCCGATTTGATTCCTTCAGGATTATTGAACCCGAATTGATATGGCTCCACTTCAAAATAATCCAGTTGAAAGCAATGCGCATAGGCTCGCATTAACTGACAAAATAAATAAGATGATTCGCCACCGCGGTAAGCATCAAAAATATTAATCCCTATCAGTGCGCGCCGACCAAAGATCCAGCTCCCACCATAAGATACCGGCATACCATTCTTAAACATCATATACCCAACATATGATTCAAGTGGCAACCTGTGATCCTGATCAAGGCCAAATAATGCAATTGAAAAACCTCTGTCGAGTGAATAAAACCGAATTTGCTTGCCATTACAATAAGTAATTGGATCCGTCTCGCGACAGATCATCAATAGTGCCAGCCTGGAGACCTTCAATATTTTTTTTATCATTTCAGGGCTTAGCTTCCAGGGAGGATCAAGCGGCGCCGAAATAATCTTATCAGGATCAAACTTTTTAAGAAGCCCATCTTCATGAAAATAGACCGGAGCGAAATTCAAACGCACATTTTCTCTTGAAATATTGTTTTTGCCTGCATCAAACCCTATCACCAGCTTCATACGATCGAAGAGGCTATCTTTGATCTTGGCAGGCATAGGGGACCTACTAAATAAGACCAATAGCCATTTTAGCAGAAGATCATCACTACTGATCCCACTAATTTGTTTGAGAAATGTAACGGCATCCTTGTCCCCTGAACCTAGGCTTTCATATTCAGCCGCAGGTAAAAAATGAATCAGCATCTCGCGTGGATGCACACCTTCTTCATCAGCACCATCTATAAATAATCCGTGAACTCCACCACGTACCAGCTCATGCAATACTTTCCATGAAAAGAAACCATATGCAATTGTTCCAGGGAGTCCCAATGCCGGCATCCGCTCTCTTAATTCTTCACCTGCCAAAAGATATAGTTTCCTGAATTCGTCCAATGCACGCGCTGCTGTTAGCTGCTCACTGCGGTCCCGGGGATAAGCCAAATGAAAAATATTGCGATGGTACATTTCGAGAACTGCCTTCCTGGAACGCGGTAGCTTCATAACTGAATTTTGATTTTAGCAAATGTATCATACTTTAATGTGCCAAATCATCTTATCTGCTTGCCTCTACATAGTTTACAGCGCTTAATGCTAAAACTCATCACAAAATAAAAATCCCCACCAATAAAAAATCGATCAAGCATCAATCAATTAAAGCGCTGTGAAAGAGACAATCCTCAGATAACCACCTGGTAATGCATCAAAAAGCACATTCCACCGCCCAATTTTCACAGCCCTTGCGATGACTGTGCCCTATCAAACTTACATTTGTAACTAAAAATGATACTAGCTTTTGTTACCGCCATTTTTTTGTTCTCGATCAATGCGCAGGCCCAGAACACGGTAGGGCTGATTCAGTATGAGACAGGTAATACCGAAGGCTATATCCTGTTTTCACCTATTTCAAGCACGAAAACTTATCTTATTGACAAATGTGGCAAAAAAATAAACGACTGGAGTAGTAATTACCGTCCAGGACTATCCGTCTCGCTCTTATCAAACGGCGACCTTTTCAGAACTGGCTTGGTCAATTCTTCCTATTTTGGTACCGGTGGTGGCAAAGGAGGTATACTTGAACGATTCAGTTGGGCAGGCCAACTTCGCTGGACATACAAGATTTCTGATTCACTCCAATGCCAACACCACGATGCAATGGTGCTACCGAATGGCAATATACTTGCGATCGTCTGGGAACGCATTAGCCTGAGCCAGGCGACGCAAGCTGGTAAAAACCCTTCAGTGAGCACACAGCTGAACAATCAGGAGCTGTGGAGCGAAAAAATCATTGAACTAAAACCCTCAGGATCAGATCAGGCTGTTATCGTCTGGCAGTGGCGGGCCTGGGATCATTTAGTACAAGAATTTGATCAAACAAAAAGTAATTTCGGAACAGTCCGTCAGCATCCCGAGCTGATTGATGTAAATTATGTTGTTCAAGGCCCACCGTCCAACTCTGACTGGCTCCATTTTAATTCAATTGATTTCGACACCCTTAATAATCAGATTATTGTGAGCAGCCATAATTTCCAGGAGTTCTGGATTATTGACCATTCAACAACCCTAACACAGGCCTCTGGACATACTGGTGGTCGTTTTGGCAAAGGAGGTGATTTGCTTTACCGTTGGGGAAATCCAGTCAGCTACCAACGCGGCACGATCAGTGACCAAAAGTTGTTCAAGCAACATCACGCACATTTTATTCCCAGTGGCTTTCAGAATGCAGGTAAAGTATTGGTTTTCAATAATGGTGTCAACAGGCCTGGTGGCAATTATAGCTCTGTGGATATCATCGATATTTTTCGCGCGGGTTTTCCATACACGATTAACTCCTCTTCGCCATTTTTGCCCGAGAAAGTTGACTGGTCTTATTCAGCCCCAATACCCTCCATGTTTTATGCAACCAATATTGGTGGTGCACTTGCCTTACCTTTTGGCGCTCTGCTTATTACCGATGGACCTTCAGGCGAATTCTTTGAAATAGACAGCACGGGAAAGATCGTTTGGGAATATATCAACCCTGTTAATGCTACGGGCCCTGTTACCCAAGGAACAAAACCAACACAGAATACAGTATTTCGAGCAGAATTTTATCCTCTTACATTCAGCGCATTCAATGGCATTGACCTGACTCCAAAAAAAGAAATTGAAATCAACCCCACGCCACCTTCGTCATGCACTTTATTGAATGATATCGAGAATCAAAACTTCATTGGATTTGAATTATTCCCCAATCCCGCCGAAACTGAACAAAAAGTAATGATTCGATATCACATGAATAAAGAAGTGAAATTTTCAATTATGAATGAACTAGGGCAAGAAGTATACTCTACCTCAATTTCGATTGTAAATCAGCCAGCGAACATTGTGCTGCCACAACTAAGATCAGGCGTGTACTATGTCAGACTGTATCATGGCGAAGGCTCAGCGATTAAAAAAATTACAATATTCTAATCAATGTTACTTGTCAAAAAATACTTGGCGCTCACTTACCTGGTCACATTATTTTTTTTGCCAGAAGTCGCCAAATTTATTCCATTTTCCAAAAATACTACTGTCCAAATTCAATTCGAACACACGGTTTATAATGATGTGCTTAAGTTGGACACCGCAAAGTATTTCAATGCGGTCGGCCAGCCATTTAGTATCACTAAATTCAAATATTATATCGGAAATATCATCTTGCAAAATAGTAACGGGACTAGCTATCGCCACAGGAAATATTATCTGATTAACGAGGAAGATGAAATGTCAAAATCTATTACCCTTCATGATATTCCTGCCAGTGATTATACCGGGATGTCTATTACAATAGGGATAGACAGCATAGACAACTGCAATGGTGTACAATCCGGCGCACTGGATCCCGTTCATGGAATGTTCTGGAGTTGGAATTCAGGTTATATTTTTCTAAAGCTGGAAGGGACATCGGCAGAATGCTCCACGCCAATGCAATTTTTTGAATATCATATTGGAGGCTTTACCGCTGACAACAACTGTATTCGCACCACTTCGCTTCAATTTGTCAAACCAGCCAAATTAAAAACCAAAACAAGACTGTCGATCATACTAGAGACAGCAGTCGATAAAATTTTAAACAAACCCAACAGCATTGATTTCTCAGTCTTGCCAACCATCACAGACAGAAAAAATGCCAAGCTCATGGCCGATAATTACAAAGATGTGTTTACTGTTAAGGAACTTCGTTATGAAGGCAGGTAAAGTGATGATTACTATCTCTGTGATGGCCGTGCTTAATGTCTGTGCGGCCTCTTTTGTCAATGAACATATACTACTTCCCTCCAAAAAGTTAAAACTGGAAATCCCATCAGAATTTCCCAAACCATATTATTTATTTTACAATAATAGCATCAGTCTCGAAAAATTCAATCTGGGCAAAAAATTATTTTACGACCCGATACTTTCATCAGACAGCAGTACGAGTTGTGCATCATGCCATCATCCTGCTGAAGCGTTTGCAGACCGGGGCCATCCGCTCAGCGAAGGCGTAGGCCATCGGCTGGGCATTCGAAACACCCCATCGCTTCAGAATCTAATCTGGAAGGACAATTTGATGTGGGATGGCGGAATTAATCACATCGAATTTCAACCTCTAAGCCCACTTACCAATAAAGATGAAATGAATGAAAATCTGGAGAATTTGCTTATCAAACTGCGAAGGAATCCCGAATACAAGGCCATGTTCAAATCCGCATTTGAGGATACTGTAATTAATAGTGAAATGACCCTTAAGTCTATCAGTATCTTCCTAGGGTTATTGATTTCCGCCAACTCAGACTATGACAAATATGTCAGAAAGGAAAAATCCTTCTCGCAAGAACAGCAACGCGGACTGAATTTGTTTATCAATAAATGCAGTCATTGTCATACGCCGCCTTTATTTACAAACAATACGTTTGAATTGAACGGACTTCCTTATGCATGCAACACATTGGATAGTGGCCGCGCCAGGATTACCGGCGCTCCTCAAGATTATTATAAATTTAAAGTACCTTCACTTCGAAATGTGTCAGTGACCTCTCCCTGGATGCATGACGGAAGATTCAACACACTTGAATCCGTTTTGGATCACTATGCAGACCTGCCATCTTCAACAACCTCTGGCAATCCGGGATTGCAAAGCATAGGCCCGATTTCCAATGACGACAAGAAAGATATCATTGAATTTTTGAAGACACTCACAGACACTGTTTTTCTCCAGGACCAAAGGTTTACAATGGATCATGAATTACTTAAAAAAAACTAAACAAACCTGTCCTCACATTCGCGAAACAGGATGAAAATGTTGTTGAGACACCATACTAACGCAGACAAATCTCAAAGCAGTAACTCCTTCAAATGGATGAGATTGCTGTCCCCACCACTCCAACAGCTCATCCAAACACACATATTATAAATTTAAATTTATGGTCACTGCACTATCTTTGCGCCTCACGCACAAAGTGCATACCATGCAAATCCCCGGAGTAGAAACTGCTAAGAAACTTGGCTTACTGGAATCAGAATATGACAAAATATGTCAGATATTGGGACGCACACCCAATTTTACAGAACTGAGTATCTATTCTGTCATGTGGTCTGAGCACTGCTCTTACAAGAATTCAATACTGCAAATCAAAAAACTACCCCGCAAGGGCTCGCGACTTCTTGTTGAAGCCGGGCAGGAGAACGCTGGCTTGGTGAATATCGGAGACGGACTTGCTGCCGCCTTTAAAATAGAGTCTCACAATCACCCATCAGCCATTGAGCCCTATCAAGGTGCAGCTACCGGTGTTGGTGGAATTCACCGCGATATATTTACCATGGGGGCCAGACCAATTGCAGCACTCAACTCCTTGCGTTTCGGCAATCCAGACCTGCCGCACACCCGCAAACTAATCAAGGGAGTCGTCAAAGGAATAGGCAATTATGGAAATTCCTTTGGTGTCCCCACCGTAGCTGGCGAAGTGTATTTTAACGATTGCTACAACCAGAACATATTGGTTAACGCCATGTCTGTTGGTATTGTTAAAATCGGAGAGACGGTCTCGGCCATTGCTGAAGGAGTCGGCAATCCGGTTTTTATCGTCGGCTCTGCAACGGGCAAGGACGGAATTCATGGTGCGACTTTCGCTTCTGCTGATCTAACCGAGAATTCCAGTGAAGATCTTCCGGCAGTTCAGGTTGGTGATCCTTTTCAGGAGAAGCTATTGCTGGAAGCAAGCCTCGAAGCCATCGCTACTGGCCAAATCATAGGTATGCAGGATATGGGTGCTGCTGGCATTACTTGCTCTACCTCGGAGATGTCTGCCAAATCAAGGACAGGCATGAAGATTTGGCTTGATCGCGTCCCGACGCGACAGTCCAATATGAAACCTTTTGAAATCCTGTTGTCTGAATCTCAGGAGAGGATGCTGGTAATCTGCAAAAAAGGTGGTGAAAATCAACTTTTACAAGTATTTGAAAAGTGGGATCTTGAATGCGTACAGATTGGTGAAGTGACAGGCTCAGGTCGTCTGGAGTATTACATGGATAACGAATGCGTGGCCGATGTGCCTGCAGAATCACTAGTTCTTGGCGGTGGCGCGCCAGTGTATGAACGCGAAAGCATTCGCCCACATTATATGGATAAAGTTGCAGACTTTAGCCCATCCATGATCAATGAACCCGAGGATCTCGTCGAGGTCGCCAGAATGATCATTGGCTTGCCGAATATTGCTTCAAAGGCCTGGATCTATGAACAGTACGATAAAATGGTCCGAACGGGTACAATGACCTCTGTTTCGACCTGTGATGCGGCCATCGTAAGAATCAAAGGCACGGACAAAGCCCTCGCTTTAACGGTGGATTGCAATGCGGCCTATGTATATGTAGATCCACATACCGGAGGAATGATTGCAGTATCAGAGGCGGCTCGCAACATTACCTGTTCCGGAGGAGTTCCGGTTGCCATTACAAATTGCCTCAATTTTGGAAATCCATATAACCCGGAAGTTTATTATCAGTTTGTTCACGCCCTAAAGGGAATGGGAGAGGCCTGCGTTCGATTTGACACCCCGGTCACTGGAGGCAACGTCAGTTTTTACAATCAATCTGTCATTGGTGGCAAGACAGAGCCGGTTTACCCTACCCCAACAATCGGCATGCTGGGCATCATTGAAGATAAAAAACACATAACAACCATTGAATTTAAAGAAGATGGAGACTTGATATACCTTATTGGTGATCAAAACAACCATCTGGGTTACTGCGAATATCTTCACCATTTTCATGGAATCATACATGCCCCTGCGCCGCATTTTAATCTTGAAGATGAGTTCAGAATGCAAACCAGCGTTCGCACGGCGATTCGTCAGGGCATAATTCATTCAGCCCATGACATTTCTGAAGGCGGATTATTCACTTGCCTTGCAGAAAGCGCGATTGCTTCCGGAATGGGTTTTAGCATTGGGATCCCACTGGCCTTCAAACCGCATATTTTCTTGTTTGCAGAAACCCAGGGCCGGGTAATTGTGACTGTTGCGGCTCGAAACAAAAACTCGCTTGAAGCGTTACTCCAATCGCACAGGGTGGAATTTCACCAACTGGGAGTGACTGGAGGGCAATCTCTCAACATTGATGGACGCCACTACGGTTCGGTTGCTGAATTCGGAGAAATATTCCGAACCTCTCTGACCAAAAAAATTGAAAACTAACTTCCACTTACCAATTTAAATCTTGTTAAGTGGTTGGTTTATAACTAATAGTGCTGATTATCAGATAAGATCTTGTCTATACCTCTAAATATTAAATATTAAAAAATGAAAATGAACTTCAGTTTTACAGCCCTTCTGTTCTCTGCATTACTGCTGTTTTCCTGCAACAATAAAACCACTGTAAGTGGTAATTTTTCAGATGCAGGAGATGCGATGATTAACCTGGAAAGGATCGGTCTTGACAATAGCAGCACACCCATTGAAAACCAGCAAATGAAAGCTGGAAAATTCAGTATGGAATTTAAAGAAGCTCCCAAACCCGGACTCTACCGGCTCAAAATGGGACAACAACAAGCAGTGTTTGTCTTGGACGGCTCTGAAAAAAATGTCAAGATTGAAGGCACCTTGGCAAGTTTGAATCAGGGTAAATTCACTATTACAGGATCAAAAGTCGCTGAAGAAGTGAATCAGAGCATGACTGATCTCATGAACAGCGGACAAGTGACTATTGAATCTGCAAAGGCCAAAATTGATGGCGCTACAAATCCATTATCAAAGGGTCTTCTGGCAGTACAACTACTGGGATTTAGGCCGGATTTTCTAGCTCAGCACAAATCCGTTGTCGCTGAATTAAAAACCAAATACCCGGAATCAGAATTCACAAAGACTTACGAAAGTTTTATCGTTCAAACAGAACAGGCGGCCATGCAGGAACGCATGTCCGAAAACATTCAGGTTGGCATGGATGCGCCTGATATTGATTTACCCTCTCCTAAAGGCAAAAACTACAAACTTTCTTCCCTGAAAGGAAAAGTTGTATTACTCGATTTCTGGGCGAGTTGGTGCGGGCCATGCCGAAGATCCAATCCACATGTAGTTGATATCTACAAGAGATATAAAAACAAAGGCTTTACTGTTTTCTCTGTTTCCCTGGACGGTGTAGACAGCCGCACAAAGTCTCAATTGGGTAGCGAGTCAGCCATTTCAGAATTTACCAATTCAGCCAAACAGGCCTGGGTAGGTGCTATTGAAAAAGATGGCCTTGAGTGGGAAACTCATGTGAGCGATTTGAAAAAATGGGACTGTGAACCTGCAAGAGTGTACGGTGTGCGTTCGATTCCCAAAACATTTCTAATTGATAAAAATGGCAAAATTGCAGCCGTTGACCCCAGGGATGCATTAGAAGATGAAGTCAAAAAAATTCTGTGACTTTAAAAATAATAACTTTAAGGCTGCCGTAACCGGCAGCCTTTTTTTTTGCTTTAAATGAAGAGATGCGAAGTTATTCTGGATGAATTCTTTTGTTAGAAAAAACGCTATGATCCAATATTTCAACTATTGTGGATGAGTCCTAAAAGCCCTTGCAATCTGACTGAATTCACTTGCACTCAAACTGGCGCCGCCAACCAGTGCGCCGTCAATACCATCAATTGCAGCCAAATCTGATGCATTGGAGCCCTTGACTGATCCTCCATAGATTATTCTTGTACCCTCCGCATTTTCGTGTCCAAAGTGACTTTTTAGCCATAGACGGATGGCTGTATGCATTGTACCTGCTTGCTCCGGGGAAGCTGTAAGACCTGTGCCTATGGCCCAGATAGGCTCATAGGCAATCACAACATTGTCTGGCTCCCAAAGCTTCACAGCCCGGAAGTCATAGGCGAGTTGTGATGCTACAAAGTCCAGTTCCTTTCCAGATTCTCGAACGATTCGGTTTTCACCACAACAATAAATAACTTTTAATCCACCTTCTAGAATGGCGCGAATCTTATCACTGATCAGGTCCTTTTCCGAAGGAAAGGCCTCACGTCTTTCGCTATGCCCTACAATAACATACTCCACCTGAAGATCCTTCAGCATGGCTACCGAAATACCACTGGTGTACGCTCCCGAATTGGCATTATGGACATTCTGGGCGCCCAGGCTAAATTGCGGTGAGCGAAGATGGCTCAAAAGTGCCAGGTGTGTGTACGGAGGAGCCAGTACAATCTCAACACCCAAGCCAGTAGTGGAATGCCTGATTTGTTCAGCCAGGTGGCAGGCCTCGGACGGCAAAACATTCATTTTCCAGTTTGCCGCTACGATGGGTCTTTTCATCATCTGTTCTTTGACGTCAAAATTAAGCCGCAGCTTGCAAATGGCCGCTCGAAAGGCCGCAATTCGGGTCCTTCCAATTACCATCATTTCATCTATTTTTGCGAAGGTCCCTTGCATGAAATTCGGAAAGGAAGATATAACAGCGTACCATTTCAGCCCATTGCCCGATGCCCGGTTATGGACTGATCGCACGGCCTCGGTCTTTAAAGTCTTCATCGGGAGTACGAATTGGACGGAGCGCTATTGGAGAGACAACCTTTACCCTCCCGGAACCAAACCGTCGCTGTACCTGAATCTTTACAGCAGGACCTTCAATTGCATTGAGCTGAATACTACTTTTTATCGCACGCCTGATTCTGAACAGGTTATCAAATGGAAAGAACAGACTCCTGATGGATTCAGGTTTTGTCCTAAAGTCAATTCCAGAATTTCTCAAAGCCGCCATTTGGGTATGGATTCAGATGGCTGGGAGAGTTTCTGGGATAGCATGTCCCATTTCGGAGATCAACTTGGATCTTGTTTTTTGCAGTTACCCGAATTTTTTGATGAAAGCCGAAGAACGACGCTCTTTGAGTTGATCACCGGTCACTGGGTACGCCCCGGACTCATGATTGAATTGCGGCATGCTTCTTGGTTTAAAGACTTATCGCTTATGAATGATCTTTGCCAACTGTTGGCTGGCAGACAGTGTGGACTGGTCATTACAGATACACCTGGCAGACAGGATGTAAGACATCTGGAAATATGCTCCCATAGCCTGCTGGTTCGTTATGTATCAGACGGCAATGAAATCAATGACAAAATGAGACTTGAAGATTGGAAAAAAAATATTGCAAACCTGAGGAAAGAGGCAGCCGTGCAGTTTATTTTACACCATCCGGACGCTTCGTTAATGATACGATATGCCAAGGATTGGAATAATTATTTCAACAGTTAACGGCTATGGAAGAAATTATCACCAGATCGAAATATGAATACATAGACAGGGACCTCAGCTGGCTGAATTTTAATTACCGGGTCCTGCAGGAAGCCAAGGACCCTCATGTTCGCCTGTTGGAGCGTATTAAGTTTTTTGCCATTTTTTCATCA
>JAIBCI010000042.1 GCA_019694255.1 Saprospiraceae bacterium | reverse complement strand
TAGCTACAGATATAATAGGCATTTAATGAATGGTGATATTTTCGACAACTTAATGATTCGAATGGTAAAGCATAAACCTGCTTATTATAAAATGCTTAGAGTAAGTTAAATGCCTAATTCAGAAAATAAAATTAAAAGGAAGAGCGGTAAGATATGAGGCTATGTCAACCCCACCTTGAATAACGCAAACCTCTGAGGGATCAAAAGACTCTGAAATGATCCTGTGTATGATTTCTGAGGTATGGCTACTTAGTTCTGATGGCTTTAGGATGATCCTGTTTCCCGCTGCATAGGCAGCCACCAACGGTGAAAGAGACAGGTTAATAGGATAGTTCCAGGGTGACATGATCAACACGACACCTTTGGGTTCGTATCGGATGTAGGAAGCAGAACCCGGCAGCAGCAAGTCACTGGTAACTGAACGGTTTTGCATCCAGTAACGCAGCAGACGAATCGCAGCATGAATTTCCCTGAGTACAATTAGTGTCTCCGAAGCATCCGCCTCAAAGGAGGGTTTCGCAAAATCAACACGCATCGCCTCCTGAATTTTTTCGCGGTATTCTACAATTTTATTTCTCAGACGGACCAGCCCTTCACGCCTGTGCTTCAATTCCGGCGTACCTTGGACATCAAAGGCCCTCACCATTTGATCAAAAATATTTCTGATGTTCTCCTGAATAATTTTCCCTGAGGGCAAATGCATCGCAGTTAATTCAAATCAGGCTGGTTGCATACAAACCTGATATACCGCATCCGCAACCTTCTGCGCGATTGACTCATCCATGACCGGCGGAATGATCTGGTCACGGCTCGGGTTCTGAATGCCCGAGGCGATAGCTTCTGCAGCTGCAAACTTCATGGCCAGAGTAATCCTTGGAGCACGGGCGCGCAAGGCCCCGAGAAATATACCCGGAAAAGCAAGCACGTTATTTACCTGATTGGGATAGTCTGAACGTCCTGTTCCAACTACAAAAGCGCCTCCGGCATAAGCCTCTTCCGGCAAAATCTCCGGAACTGGATTGGCTAAAGCTAGTATTAAAGGATCTTTGGCCATTGTTCTGATATCTTCAGCCTTCAGTAAATCCGCTTTACTGACACCAATCAGCACATCCGCCTGCCGGATGGCTTCATGAATACCGCCCTCAAAATTTTCTTTATTGGTGTATTGTAGTAATTCTATCTTCATCGGGTTGAGATCTGTTCTTCCGCGATGAATGATTCCGACAGAATCACACACAATCATATCCCGGACAATTTTTTGGTTACGGGTAGATTCATCTCTTTTGGCGATATACTGGCTGATTGCAATCCCGGCGGCTCCTGCTCCATTGACAACCACGCGCAAATCTTCCATTCTTCTTCCGGTCATCCGACAGAAATTTAACATCGCAGCAAGCACCACAATGGCCGTACCATGCTGGTCATCATGAAATACCGGGATGCCAATATCCTGAAGGCGCTCTTCAATCTCAAAGCACCTGGGAGATGAAATATCCTCGAGATTAATCCCGCCAAAGACCGGTGACAGATTGCGCACAATCGAAATAATTTCTTCCGTATCCTGCGTTTCCAGACAGATCGGGAATCCGTTGATTCCTGCAAAACGCTTAAAAAGCATTGCTTTGCCTTCCATTACCGGTATGGCAGCCTTGGCTCCGATATTTCCGAGTCCAAGTACTGCAGATCCGTCTGAAACAATCGCCACAGTATTTCCTTTGATAGTGTAATCGTATACTTTGGATGGATCCTCAAATATTTTTATGCATGGTGCAGCGACCCCGGGGGAGTACGCCAACGATAAGTCGTCTGTGCTTTTAATATCCAGTTTGTTCTCTACACTGATCTTGCCCTTCAGCTCTTCATGAAGAACAATTGCTTTTTCAAAAATATCCATATGCATCTACGAAGATCAATCTAATTTTCAGAATATCTGAATAACCTAACGTTTATTTTTGTATGAGGATATAGCATCATATATACGAATATTCATTGACAGCTTTTAATACATCTGAATGGTCTGACTTTTTATCGTGCATGCACGGCATCAATAATCTGTTGAGCGTGTATCCCTGACTCTACCGGGTAAATAATTTTGACAATACGGCGATCCTGACCGATCACGTACGTCACACGATGCAGCCCTTCGTACTCACGCCCAAAAGTATACTTCAAACCCCAGATACCAAGCTGGTCTGCCAGTTGATGTCCTTCGTCAATCAGCAGATCAAAATTAAGTTGGTGTTTTTCGATGAATTTTAAATGAGATTTCTCCGAATCTGGGCTAATACCAAATATTTTTATTCCCCGGCGCTTAAGACTTGTAAAATTATCCCTGATGTTGCAGGCTTCTTTTGTGCACGTCGGAGTATCATCCTGTGGATAAAAATAAAAAACAACAAACTTGTTTTTCAATCCTGATAATTTCACCGTTCGACCATGCTGATCCTTTAAATTTACCACTGGAAAAAGGTCTCCTTCGAAAATCCGGAATGAAGGCTCATATTTTTCCATAATGATCAATAGTAGAAGTTATATCGATATGCACTTTGGTTATGCTGACTGTCTTCCAGCGTAATTAAGAGCTCGTGGGTGCCATTACCCAGCCAGCTCTCAAAATCGTGTTTGAGCGTGTGTGTTTTGAGATCATGCTGCATGACGATCCATTGACCATCGATGTAAGCATTGTATTTGATACCCGGACGATTTTTGGTAATATCGGCAATGTTGTCAGACATGGAGAAACTCATTGATTTTTTTCCGCTCATATTGTAACGGAAATTCTTGGCTACCAGATGCGGTGGTGTCGTATCCATCATGAGTGCATAATATCCCAGATTTTTTGCTCCTGCACGCACGGCCCCATGGTCCCAAGACCCTCCAATGCTCACAAAAGATTTGCCTCTCTTCAGACCGATAAAACATTTCTCCATAAGCGGAGCCGGAATTTCTTTTTCAGGACGGATCGCTACGGCAAGTTCGCGGTGCAAAGGTTCATTTCCTGGTTTGATGCCAATCCACCGACTATAGGCATTCTCAGATGTGTTCGAAACGGTGTCTACGCGAACTTTCATATTATCGTAAGTACAACCGGATGGTAATTCGAAAGTACCAAAACCAAAGTTGTAATTCCAATTCTTATCACAACTTATTTCTTCAGGATATTGATTAGGCTTTACCAATTTACTAAATGCAGTACCCTGAATGGTAAACGATCTTGAAGACTCATTGCCGCTGGCATCGGATATCGTGAGTTCAACCAGATGCTCCTGCCCATCGCCGATATAAAAAAATCCATCGTTTTCAACTGTTCTGTAAATGGGAAATTTATTTCCCTGCAATTTGTAACAACGGTGAAAACGTCCCAGATACTGACTCCGCCAATCAACATGTGCGTTGATATATTTAGTCTCATCAAGTGACCAGCGGTCCATGCTCCATGAATAAAACAATCCATGGTCAATCTTCATCTGCAATGATTTAATCCCCACCATGCGCCAAGAAGTGTTGTTGCGGTCAAAGGCTTCAACCGCCATTCCGAAGACATCTCCCTGAATCATGATTTTTGACTTAATACTGTTATTGCCAATGATCCTTTCGGAAATGGTGTTGCCATCCAGATCAAATCCACACAGTTTAAAGCGGCGAACCGTAGGCGCGATATGGTCTTCGGCAAGCAGACCGAAATCTGCCGGGTCTAATACCTCATCTGTACCTGTTACTCTTAATTCAAAATGCAGGTGGGCACCACGACTATCTCCGGTGTTTCCCATATATCCGATTGAATCACCTGGACTGACTGCAAATTCTTCCGGTCCAAATTCAATCTCAACTTCATTCTGCTGTATACTGTATTGATACGCTCTCACGCGTTCCTGTATATCTGGCCGGAATCTGCTCAGGTGTGCATAGACCGTAGTGTATCCGGACGGGTGCTGTATGTATAGCGAGTTACCATAATTCTTGCAATCAACTTTTATTTTGCTTATAAATCCCTGGGCCGCAGCTAAAATCTGATCACCTTCAATTCCCTTTTGAGAACGAAGATCTATTCCGGCATGAAAATGATTGGGTCTTAATTCACCAAAACTCCCCGTAACGGATAATTGATGATGCAGCGGCGCCACCAGATTGAAGATTGGGGTAGGTTCAGGTAGGTAGTTTGTTTTCCCAGTTTTAAATGCACACAAAGAAAACAAACATAAGAAAGTACATTTCTTAAGCATATCTAACTACTAACAGCGCGCAAAAATAAACTGAATTAGTTTTTGAAATGCTTTTTCAATACTAAGACTTCCATTTTGCACCGCATTGGCCAGTGATTCAAGTTCAATACCAAATTCGGGTTTCGATTGTAGCAGCGCTTTGAGTTCCTGAGGCCAGTGATTCCGAAAATAATGAGATTCGCGGGCTAAACGCGCTGGAAATAATTTATTTTCATTGACTAATACATTAAATTTATTTTCAATATGATCTGCCAACAGCGCAATCGTTTCCGGTTTATAAACCGAAGCCCTGACGAGGGATACGGCATCTTCTGCCATCGCTAAGCTGCCGCTGTGCATCACCAGGGAAAGATCACGGAAGCATTCTTCGGCACGCGCCTCCAAAGGGCCATCCCATTTGGTCACAACTAAAATGTCGGCATATTCAAGGATTCCCTTTTTTATAGCCTGTAGATCATCGCCAGACGCTGGTTGAACAAGGTACACCACCATATCTGCCAGATCACTGATGTCAGTTTCGGACTGACCAATGCCAACGGTCTCAATGATCACCCGATCGTAGGATGCTGCCTCAAGTAATCTCATCGATCGACGGGTATATGGATTCACACCACCGAGTTCACTGAGCGATGGGCTGGGACGTATAAAGGCTTCTTTGGCCTTTGACAATTCTGGCATGCGTGCCTTGTCGCCCAATATGCTACCACCGGTGATGGCGCTACTGGGATCAATCGTCAGTACAGCTGGTCTGTGCCCTCTCGCGATGAATTCCAAACCCAACCGGTCGATGAGACTGCTTTTTCCAACGCCTGGCGATCCCGTGATTCCGATTCGGCATGCACCCGACCGGGCAGCAGGAGGCAGCAATGCCAAAAGTTCGTTAATCCTTTGCTGATCCTCAGGAAGCCTGCTTTCAGCCAGCGTAACTATTTGGGAAAGTATTGCCCTTTCTCCGTTCAGAAGTTTTATAAATAATTCATTATTAGTGTAATTATACAACTGAAATAAATATAATATGTAAAATAGTAATATACAGCCACAAATATCCTTAATTTTTAAATACCAAGGAAAATCCACGTGGCTGTCAAGATCGGGGCTGTTTAGTAGTGTTACCGCAAATTGTATCCTTCTGATGCTGAACCATTTGATAATTAATGGCGTTAATTTTGCACGCTGACTCAAAAGCAGTAAACAACACATGTCCGTTAAGAAAATCTATCTCGACAACAATGCCACAACACCCTGTGACCCAAGGGTTGTAGAAGCCATGTTACCCTATTTCTACGAGCACCCGGGTAATGCCGCAAGCAGAAGTCATCCTTTTGGCTGGGAGGCTGAAGATGCCGTGGATCACGCCAGAAAGCAGATCGCAACGCTGATTTCGGCCGATGAAAAGGAAATTATTTTTACTTCCGGAGCCACTGAATCAGACAATCTTGCCATCAAGGGAGTTTTTGAAATGTATTCACGCAAAGGCAATCATATCATAACCTGCACTACAGAGCACAAAGCAGTGCTCGACAGTTGTAAAAATCTTGAAAAGAAAGGAGCCGAAGTGACCTACCTTCAGGTCAACAGAGAAGGCCTGATCGATCTGGCCGAACTTGAAGCTGCGATTCGCCCTACCACAATTCTTGTCTCCGTGATGTGGGCCAATAACGAGACAGGTGTGATACAACCTATGGAAGAAATTGGCAAAATCTGTGCGCGCCACGGTATTTTGTTCATGTCCGATGCAACACAGGCTGTAGGAAAGATTCCTGTCAACCCCAGGGCTTGCGGAGTCCACCTGATGGCTTTCTCATCCCATAAGATGTACGGGCCCAAAGGTGTAGGCGCCCTATACATTAGTCGTAAGGATCCTCGAGTCAAAGTCACCGCTCAAATGGATGGTGGCGGTCACGAACGCGGAATGCGCAGCGGCACACTGAATGTACCTGGTATCGTCGGATTTGGCAAGGCCGCGGAGATTTCCATGAATGAAATGCAACAGGAAGGAATCAGACTGTCTGCGCTCCGGGATAAATTGGAAAACGGTTTTAAATCACGCCTCGAAGAAGTTTATGTCAACGGGTCTGCTGAACATCGGATGCCGCATGTAACCAATATTTCTTTCAAACATGTTGAAGGTGAGGGTCTGATGATGACCTTTAATCAGCAAATCGCCCTGTCATCAGGTTCAGCATGTACCTCTGCATCCCTTGAGCCATCCTATGTACTTGTCGCTTTGGGCCTCGGTGATGACCTGGCACACTCCTCTCTCCGCTTTAGTCTGGGACGCTTCACAACTGAAGAGGAAATAGATCAGGCAATTGATGCAGTAGCGGCTGGTGTTAACCATATGCGGGATCTTTCACCGATATGGGAAATGTACAAGGAAGGTGTTGACCTGACTTCGGTTCAGTGGAGTTCACATTGATTGAACTTTTTTAGCTTTTTGGAATTGATTAGTATAATTTTGCGTTACTAATAAAAAGTTTTTATTATGGCATATTCAGATAAGGTACTAGAACATTTTAAAAATCCCAAGAATGTCGGAAGTCTAGACAAAAATGATGCGAATGTCGGCACTGGACTGGTCGGAGCGCCGGAGTGTGGTGATGTTATGCGGCTGCAGATCAAGGTTAATCCGCAGACCAATACCATCGAAGATGCCAAATTCAAAACCTTTGGTTGTGGTTCAGCGATTGCTTCTTCTTCGCTTGCTACAGAATGGCTGAAAGGAAAAAATATCGATGAAGCACTTCGTATTGACAATATGGATATTGTTGAAGAACTTGCGTTACCTCCAGTAAAAATCCACTGCTCTGTCCTTGCTGAAGACGCCATTAAAAGTGCCATCAAAGATTATCAGACAAAAAACGGATTGGTCGAGGCAGGTGCCTGATCATTTGATTGATTTATATTTATCATGATACACGTAGCTCCTTCCGCAATAGAAAAAATTACCGAACTGAAGCAGACCGCTCACGTTGGTCCGGATCATTTTATTCGCGTATCTGTCACGAGCGGTGGTTGCAGCGGACTCAGTTACAATCTTGAGTTCGATGATGAGTTGGTTCCCAATGATCAGGTTTTTGAGGACCAGGGCATTAAGGTGGTAACAGATCTTAAGAGTTTCCTCTATTTATTTGATTCTACACTTGAATTTTCCGGAGGCCTTGAAGGAAAAGGCTTTCATTTTGTCAACCCCAATGCTTCACGCACCTGCGGTTGTGGCGAAAGTTTTGCGGTCTGATTCACCCTAACGCTCTATTATTTTCAATTTATTGTTTTTTATTGAGTTATTGGTACTTACATCAATAAGTTGAACCATGTGGTTTTATTCTCTTTTGTAGATAAAAATATCGTTTCAATCTTTTGACAATCAAAAGCACCATTCTCCCCTATTCTAAAGCGAATGCCAAGGTCCTGTTGAAATCAAAACAAGAATTTAATCTTTAACTCAAATTCAGTTTGTTCTTAATTTTAACAAAAATATTGGCGATGACTTCCGCTGTATGCGAACATCTGTCAGCAATTATTTGTCATATTGAGCCATCGGTATATACTATCCTACACGCCCAATTCTTCTATGGCAAGTTAGAATCTTTGAACTGATTGAGCGTTGCACAGTGGAGTCCTCCGCCATACCAGTTCAGGCTTCTGGCATTAATCGGTACCACTTCTCGATTCGGAAATACTTTTTTGAAAATATTAATGACCTGTATCTCCCGGGTCATCGGCGTTCCAAAATTCTGATAACTCTGGAAAAAAACTTTGTTGTTGGTCAGATAATAATTGAGGTAACTAGTACACGCCACCCGCCATACCGAATCACCAGCTTGCCAACCATCAGAAGGTTTAAGCACACCCACCGGGAGGTTGAGCGTTGAGTCTACAGTCTCGCCAGGATTTAACCGCACCTTGGCAGCAATCATGCTTGGCTGCGGAATCCGTATAATTGTAAATTTGGAACCGTCTACATCACGGGCAGCCTGAAGAATCTGATAATTTTCTTCCATCCGTCTGTAGTTGATGGCTGTCACCGGATTTTGGTTTATTTCTTCTGCGTCATAACTCGCTAACAATATTGTCTTGCGGTCTGCGAAGCGTACAAATTCATCCGTGTGCCCGCCTGTGCCCATTCCGACAAAATTCTCAGTAATTCTTCCCACAATATGAACATCTTCCGCCAGTCCGTCGTTGAGCCAGATAATATTTTTGGCTCCAAGAACGCGTTTGAGTTCTCGTTCCATTGAAACTATGCTTGAATCGGGATTCCGCTGACGCATAAGTGCCTTTGAGAGTATCAGGGTTCCATTGCCGTTGCTTTCCATTGCACCGCCCTCTATTACAAGCCATGATTTGATAATTGGCAAATGAAGTTTTACACCGAATAGACTGTCTACCTGGCCTTTGGCTACGACATTGTAATTGTTCATTTTCTTTCGAACCAGGTCCATATTGCCTGAATAGAAATCCTTAAGAAAATACTCATAGCCGTACTGATTCCATGCAAAATCAACCACACATAAACGCCCTTTTTTATTATAGACGAATACGGGTCCATGATCCCTGATCCAGTAATCGTTACCTCGAAAGGTAAAGTACTTGATCATGTCGTAATTGAAATTGGCGAAATCGAAAAAATCCTTGCAATCCTTTTCGGATTGCTCATCAACCATGGCGATCTTGACTTCGATGTTGCGTTCCATCTTGTCGACCATGTCTGACTCTACGGCCATGTAATTGAGGTTATTGAGGCAGGACATCCAGATTGCATCCATGCTCTCGAAATCTGCAATCTGTCTGTATTCATCCACCGGTTTAGTACCGCAAGACATTTGAAGGCATACTACAGACAGAATCACAGTGCAAAACACTGATCTTATATTCACTACTACTACTACTTTTCTTAGGCGTTCAGACAACCCTTCTTAACTGCCGATCAACTGAACTTGGGGTAAAGTTATAAAAAAACAAAAATATTTTATTATCTCAATATTAATTTTTCGAAGTTATCCTATTGACCATGTTCAGTACAGCCGGGCAGATTTTGAGGTTTTCCAAGGTCAGGTCCAGGATTTGTGAAATTTTCTTTCGGTTGGTGTGGGGATATTCCCGGCATGCCTTGGGGCGTTGAAGATATATCCTGCAATAGTTGTCTTCTGCCAGGAAAGGACAGGGCGCCTGATTAAAAACGTAATCGCCATCCTCATCGATGCGCACATATTTAGACATAAATTCGGCTGGACGGATTCTGAGCGAAGCAGCCATTTCTTCAATATCTCTGGGATATAGTCTGGGGCTGGTGGTCTTACAGCAGTTGGCGCATTGCAGACAATCTATTTCACTAAAAGCCTGCTCATGCGCCTCGTGAAAAAGATTATCGAGACGATGATCATCCATTTGGCGAAATCGCTTAAAGATCTCCTTAAAATCTTTTTTACGGCTTCGGACCAGTTCACGGTGTCGATTAAGATCCATACATCAAAGGTACCGACTCTCTTACAAACCAATCCAGTGCAGAATACAATGTCATTTCCTTTGACAACAACATTGCTTAAAATAATTTTAAGTAGCTGTTTTCAAAAGGTTCAAAAGCCTAGTCTTCGTATGCCTCTGCCAAATTATGACTGTCCGGGTAGTAACGGACGTATACTACCTTGTATTTGATGAGATCGTCTTCCAGCTTATTGAATGATTCAAGGGTATTGATCAGTGAGAATTGTTCGTGACGTCCGAATCGGTCCACCACGTAGATATAGCTTTCTGTCAGATACCATCCTTCGCTCAACGAGATGACTGCCGACTGAATATTTTTTAAAGGTATGGTTACACTATTGCCAATGCGCAATTGCGTCTCATCAATAGTATATTTTTTAGGTCTGAATAAATACCAGTGAATAATATAGAATGTATAAGGAACCAGTAAAATCAAGTAAGGCAAATTTGACCGGATGTCATAAAACATCCAGGCCACAACGATCAGATAGAGGATAAACTTAATAGGTCTTTTGTATTTTTCAAGTTTGTCCTGTATGGTCACCATGGCATTGGATTATATGTTTGAACTTTGTATAAGATAAATTAATCTCACTTCAATGAATGTCAATGAGAACCACTATGCAATGGTGATTTAATGTGATAGAGGGCCAGGACCCGATCTACCAGTTCTAATGCTATTCTTTCCTGTGCTTCACGTGTTGACGCAGCGATGTGCGGACTGACTGAAATTCTTGGATGTTGAAGAAGCAATGGATTAATTTGTGGCTCCTGATGAAATACATCCAATCCTGCTCCGGCAAGCTGTCCATTATTTAAAGCTTCCAGCAAAGCACTTTCATCAATGTTTTCACCGCGTGATGTATTAACCAACAAACAATGCGGTTGCAGGAGTTCAAATTGCGATTTGCCCATGAGACACTCCCCGGTAAATGGTGCATGCAAACTGAGATAATCAGCCAGTGGCAATGCCTGCTCTCTGGACATGACGGGCAATTCTATTTCTATTGATTGTGTCCCAAGGTCTATACTTAGCCTTGCTTCTTGAATAAACGGGTCTACAACGACAATCTTCATTCCCAGACCCCATGCCATACGGGCCAATTCACTCCCGATGCGTCCGAATCCAAGTAGAACAAGCGTCTTGGCGCGCACTTCACCCGATGAAGAGAGTTCTTTTTTCAGACTGTTGAATCGATCAGCACCATTCAGTTCACGATTGGTGCGATGTAGCGAACGCGTCAGGCACAACAGATGGGCCATTGCCAACTCGGCCACAGAACGTGAAGATGCACCGGGGGTATTAATGACCTCAATACCCTTACTGCGGGCATATTCCGCATCAACATTGTCCAGTCCCACCCCTGCTCTCGCAATAAACTGAAGGCCCGGGGCAGCATCGATGTGTTCTTTCCTGACCTTGGTAGCACTACGCACGATGATGCCCTGGTAATTATTCAAGATCCCTGCCAGGTCTTCCTGATTTTTTTTTACCAGGTCAGTGTTGATGCCTGCTTCCTCCAGGGCTTTTACGCCGGATTTTTCCAGGCCATCGTTGATTAAAATATTCCAATTTGCCATAAAATAAAAAAGGAATCCAAAATTAACCGGATTCCTTTTTTCTGACTATTAAGTCCTGATTTTATTTCTTTCTGGCGTGTGCCCTCGCCTTTGCTTCTGAAGTGATACGGTTCATTTCGCTCAGAAGCATATCAGCCAGCTCTTTGTGTCCGCCCTTCTGTGCAAATCCCCAGGCTGTCATGCCGTCGCGGGTCTCATTCATTACATTGGCCCCTTTGTTGAGCAAAATATCCACAATCTCACGATTGCCTTTCTGGGCTGCAAACATCAGCGCATCCTTCTGATCAACCACCAGGGTCACGATAGCCCCTTTCTGCAACAGCAGATTGACCATTTCAACATCACCCTGCATTGAAGCCAGCGATAGTGAAGTCATACGTTGACCGTTGACCTCAAGAATCTGGTTGACATCAACGCCAGAGGACAATACTTTCTTTACCCCTGCAAAGTTGCCGGTCTGCACCGCTTCCAGAAGATTATTCTGACTAAAAGCTACAGTACTCAGTATCAGACAGATTGCAAAAAACAATTTCTTCATCATATAGATTTTAAGCGTTCAATACTTAGAGGCCACAATAATAACAAATGTTGCCTGATTCCTGAAATATTTTTGGCGACGAATAACACGTTTCTTACTAACACCTTTTCCTCAGCAAACTCGCCTTGGATGCCATGACGGAATGTCTGGAAGTGCCCTTCCGGATGGCGTATCAATCGCCCGATAAAAAATCAAATATTTAAATTATATCATGTGTAATAATATGTATTACAGTTATTTAACACTATGATATATCGCTAAATTCGATTTTTCTTCCGCGGCTGCCAATAAATATTTTGAGCAGTCTATTGACCGGATGGTCCAGGGCCGGATCTTTTTCAATTATTTTTTCAGCAAGTTTCCTCGCGCTCTCGAGAAGAACGTGGTCGCGCACCACATCGGACACCTGAAGGTCAACCAGTCCCGACTGTTTTGTTCCGCTCAGATCGCCAGGACCGCGCATCCTGAGGTCCTCCTCCGCAATCTTAAAACCATCATTAGTGTTACACAGGATTTTCATACGCGCCAGGGAATCTTTCCCAAGCCGGTCCGCCGTCATCAGGATGCAATACGACTGATCGGCACCCCTGCCCACCCGACCTCTGAGCTGATGCAATTGTGACAGGCCGAAGCGCTCCGCATTCTCTATGACCATAACACTGGCATTCGGGACGTTGACACCAACCTCTATGACCGTGGTAGCCACCATGATCTGCGCCCTTCCCGCGGCGAATCGCTGCATTTCCATTTCTTTTTCCGCAGGCTTCAGTCTGCCATGCACCACACTGATTCGATAATCCGGCAAAGGAAAATACTCCAGCATCTTGTCATAACCCAGCTGCAGATTTTCGATATCCAGTACTTCGGATTCTTCAATAAGTGGATATACGACATAGACCTGCCGACCCATTGCAATCTGCTCTTTCATAAATTTATACAATGTCATCCGGTCAATATCCTTGATATGCTTTGTCATGATCTCCTTTCTTCCCGGCGGCAACTCATCAATCATTGAAATGTCCAGATCGCCGTATTGTGTCATCGCCAGGGTACGCGGTATCGGCGTAGCCGACATGATCAGAACGTGAGGGTTCGCATTCCGGGCCTTGGACCAAAGTCTGGAGCGTTGTTCTACGCCAAATCGGTGTTGTTCATCGATCACCACCAGACCAAGATCCTGGAATATTACCGGGTCTTCGAGCAATGCATGCGTCCCAACGATGATCTTCAGTTGACCCTGCTTAAGCCGTGAAAGAATCTCTTTGCGAGCCGGCGTTTTGGTACTGCCAGTGAGTATTTCAATATCCAGCGGCAATTTTTTCAGAAGCTCCTTCAGGCTTTTGAAATGTTGCTGCGCCAAAATTTCTGTTGGTGCCATCAGACAAGATTGGTATCCATTACCCACGGCAATCAACATGGTCAGCAAGGCAACAATCGTCTTGCCACTGCCCACATCACCCTGGAGCAACCTGTTCATTTGTTTGCCTGATCGCAGATCTCCTGCAATTTCTTTGATTACGCGTTTTTGCGCGCCGGTCAACTCAAAAGGTAGTGCCGTCTTATAAAAATCGTTAAAAATTGGACCCGTCGTCGTCCAAAGAAAACCATTGTTTTCCCGCTTGCGTCGGCTTTTGTTAAACAGCATGCGCAATTGAAATTGAAACAGTTCTTCAAATCGAAGCCGGTTTTGGGCCCTGGTAATATCTTCGGCAGTGGCGGGATAATGAATCAATTTAAGACTGTGCGCACGCGACATCAGATGGTGTCTGCCGAGGATGTAATCCGGAAGATTTTCTCTGATCTCTCCAAAGTCAATTTGCTGACACAGGGCCTCAGTTAACCTGGCCAAACCCCTGCTGTGCAAACCCTTGGATCCCAATTTTTCGGTACTGGAATAGACCGGCACATAGCGCATTTTGCCGGCTACATCTTCATCTCCTTCAATCTCGGGGTGAGGAATACTTAGCCCGTATCCCTGGTTCTGAACCCTTCCGTAGAAAAGATAGGTCTTACCCTTTTCAATTTTGTCCCTGACCCACTGACCACCCCGAAACCAGACCAGGTCTACTGTGCCGGTATGATCGTAGCCCTGGATTACGAGTACTTTGGAACGGGCATGACCCCGTTCTGAGATGTCTCCTATGGTCAACCTGAGATAAGCCCAGTCCACATGGTTTAATTCCTTCACGGTATTCAACTCGGTCCTGTCGATGTACCGAAATGGAAAATAGAGCAAAAGGTCTTCCACGGTATGAATACCAAGTTCCTTGCGCAAGAGCTCAGCCCGCTGTGGCCCTACACCTTTGAGGTATTCAACTGAACTGTCCGGCTTGAGTAATCCCATTCAAATTGCAAAATAAATCCACTCCTGATGAATTCTCAGAATCAGGGCGACGTTTTTCAATTATTCAACTCAGAATGGGTTTGAGAATGCCTGAAATGGTATACACCTTGCAGGTCCTGAAACTTTTTAGCGCTTCTTTGCATTATTGTCATATTCAATTGCGCTGTCCATGGAATCGATCAGACAAAAACAGGTTGGTGAACTTATCCGCCGGCAATTCAGTACAGTACTGAACTCCGAAGGAAAATACATTTATGGATACGAGCCCCTGGTCACAATAACTGATGTCAAAATGAGTCCGGACCTTGGCCTGGCGAAAGTATATCTGAGTGTATTTAACCAGGAGAACAAGCAGGAGATTATTCTCTTACTAGAGGATCAGGTGAGCAAACTCCGACACGCGCTGCACTCCAGAATATCCAGGCAGCTTCGTATCATGCCTGACCTCAGATTCTACCTTGATGAGACCCTTGATGAAGCCTATAAACTGGATCAGTTGTTCAAGAAACTTCACGATGAAAAACAGTTTGGCGAAGACTAGCTGAGCAACAAGAATTTTAAAATCTTATTAATAAAGATTTCTACTGTTTGCTGGCTGATTCTTGCGTCATTGGCCTGACGGTTGATGAGGATTATGGTTTTGTAAGATTGTTTGAAATATTACTGAAAGGCTATTGAAAAAGTTTTTCCTTCAACCCGTTACTGAAGAGGCAATTCAGTTATTTATGCAGTGCGAAAAGAATACCTGCATTCATCGCCAATAAGCGATAGCGCTCATCCAGGGGCCCAAAGCCAAGATTTCCCATCATGTTGCTGTAGCTTGTTCTTGCGTACACGGACCAGTCGTGTCCCAGCGCATACTCTGCCAAAAATCCAATGTTCCAGTAAGCTATTGTATTATTGCCCAGGTTGTGATCCTTGCTGATACCGTAATTATATACTGGTTCGATAAAGGTCAGTTGTGTTCCCGGAATAAAGCCAATGGTCTGTTTTTGTATAGATTTGCGTGCGGTTTGTACAGTATAAGCAGCCGTGTTGCAAATGGCGAGATTCATACCTGCGAATCCGCTGAGCTGCCAGCGCCCGCGCTGAAAAATCTGATGATGCAGATTCAGTGGAATCTGTATAAATTTATAATTAAGATTTTTGATTATATCAACCAGTTCGCCTTCCTTGAAATGTGAGAAATTGATATAACTACCGGTACTGTAATTCAGTGCGTAAAAATCAGCGCCGGATTCAACTTTCCAAGTACCATAATCCAGCATGAATCTGAGGTTTAAGGCTGGTACTGAATTGTGAAGTTTATATTCGTTGATATATTCGGGTTTGTCTGCAGAGGAAGAAATAAAATGTGTCAGGGATCCTATGCCGTTGTATAATTTAAATTGAAGTTGAGTAGAAGCAGGCGTCGTCGAATGGTGTGCTTCGATTTCTGATTTGGGGATAGAATTCTCCAGTTTCTGATCGCCCGGAGAATCGGTATTCTCATCCTCTGGATTAGCCATTTTGGTATCTGATTCTTTGGCTTCGTGGTCCTCCGATGGTGTTTTCACCGATGATTCCTTCACTTGCGCATTCGTCACATTTTCTATTGTCTGATCCGATATATGGTCAGAATTTTGCGAAGGGTTATCCATGATGGCATGAATATGTGATGATGTACTCGTCACCGGATCAACCGCTGCATTCGTTTTTACTAAAGCTGCTTCACCTTTAGTGTGAACGCCCTCATTGCTATAGTCAGTTAAATCTGACCTTAGGACATTCCCATATTTCGCGGTTAAGGTTCCGCCTTTGCCATGCACTGTTGCGCTTTTTTCTGCTGAGAACATCATTTTCTCTTCAGAATATTCTTCCATCTGATGTGGCGCGGATATTACATCACCAATTTGATCTTTGATCTGATTGGTGGGTGCAATTTGGTGTGCTGCGATCATCGCCGCTGGCAAATTGATCAGGTTCTGGTCTGCAATATTTCTCAAAGTCCAAAATATCAGCAACACCAGTGCCATTTCAACTGCCCTGGCCGTCAATATTTTTTGCCTGCGATCACGCAGTAGTTGCAGTTTATGCTGAAAGTTGGACCAGTTGGCTTCATAACCATGCACTTCCGCATCCGCAATTGTCGTTCTTACCTGATAATCAAAATCAGGGTCTTCACCTGAGGCTTTGAGCGTATTGCGCATCCGTTGCCAGTCCGGACGTGGCATATCATTGATCTCACCTTTCGCTGCGCGTTGTTCAAATTCATTATAACCGGATCTGATCCAGTTGTCAAATTCACTATTCTTCATCGTTTCCCTTTAATATTTCCTTCAACTTTTGTCTTGCTTTTACAAGATTCGACCTGGATGTGCTTTCGTTTATATGAAGAATATCAGAAATTTCCTTGTGAGAGTATCCATCGATGATATGCATGTTGAAGACTGTTCTGTAGGCCATCGGAAGGGATTGTATAGCGGTCATGATCTCATCCAGATTCATTCCCTGAATAGCGGTCATGTCATCATTCGCAATCCCATAGGCGCTGTCCAGATCCGAGTGATACCGTTTGCTTTCTTTCCTGAAATGATCGATACAGGTATTGACTGTAACTCTTTTCATCCAGGCCTGAAGCATTGTCCCGCTCTCATAGGTTTCGATCTTGTTGAAGATCTTGAGAAAAGCATCGTGAAGAATATCTACGGCTTCTTCTTTTGAGCTGGTATACCGGATACAGATCGCATACATGCTTCCGTAATTTTCCTCATATAACTTTTGCATGGCCCAGGATTCCTTCCTGATACACGCTTGAATCAATTCGGATTCTACGCTTACTACTCCAATCGAAATGCCCATATGAACACTGATTTAAATTGATAACGACCGTCCGCCACAATTCGCTGCAATTTAATTAAGATTTTTATCAAAGTTAGTCCGGCATTAACGCATCCCATGCCTGAACGGATCTCCCTATAGACCCCAATTTCACGCTTGATTGCAAATCAAGACTGCTTTGCCCGGGTATCTTTTGCACCGTCACACCGATCGGAAAGCCACTGGGGTGAGGCCTAGACAGAACGATATGGGTCCTTTAAGAATTAATTTTTTGGTATGGGCGGTCATTCAGATTCACTTTAAAAGAGCCATCTGCCTCAACTTTTTAGACATTCAATCCTTAGTTTTACGCATTTACACCTATGTCCATCAAGGTACGCCAGATTATCAGCATCCGGGATCCCGAACTTGCGGTCAGGTTCTTTACCATCGGTATTTACCCGGGTAAATACATTGAGTTGATCCGGCAGGCCCCCTTTGGCGGAGCCTATTTTGTACAAGTGGACCAGTTGTTTTTTGTGCTTCGCAAGAAGGAATGGGAAGCACTGGAAACAAAGATCGTGAGGACTTAATGATTCAATACCGACATATCGCCCTGGTCGGCAATCCCAATAGCGGAAAATCCACCCTTTTCAACCTGCTGACAGGACTGCATCAAAAGGTGGGCAATTTTCCGGGGGTCACCGTAGAAAGCCTGGAGGGCAAATTCAAAACCTTCAGTGGTGATGAGGTCAGAATTACCGATTTGCCCGGCTCCTATAGCCTGCATACCAATTCCAAAGATGAACAGGTGCTGGGACATGCACTGACCGGTACAGGCCATGCTGAAACTCCGGAAGCCATTGTGTACGTGGCAGATCTTAGATACCTGCATCAGCAGTTGTTGCTTCTGACACAGGTCCTGGATCTCAATTTTCCGACCATGATCGTGCTGACGAACCGAGATCAGGTGAATGATGAACTGGCCCTGCGCTGGGAAGAATTCCTGAGTCAGAAGACGGGGTGTATTGTTACTGCTTTTAGCGCCCGACTCGGATACACCGCCATAACACTCAAGGAAAAGCTGCAGCAATTTCTAGCGCATGATACCGTCTCCCAGGAACGAAGTCCCTTCTTCAATTTACCTGAAGCTTTGGGCTTGGAAGGCGAACCTGGTGCAATCAAGGCACGTTCTACTTATCATCAGTTTCTGCTCAACCTCGATGAGACGTATTGCCGATTGAAAGGCAAGCCTTCGATGGAAAAGGCAAGCATGATACGGTGTCAGATAGATGATACGATGAGCCGCTATTCGCTCATAGAAAACTGGGAATCGCAGATTCGATTACCCGAATCCAAAAGCGCGATCGATCGCACCAGAAGACTCGACAGGGTACTGACCAATCCGTTTTGGGGCATCGTGATCTTTTTTGTGATCATGTGTGCCGTCTTTCAGATTATGTACACCTGGGCAGAATTCCCGATGAACGCCATTGAAGATGCCTTTGCCTATACTTCAGGAACCATTCATGGCTGGTTGCCGAATGTCTGGTGGTCTCATTTGCTTACCGAAGGCATCATACCCGGTCTTGCGGGCGTCTTAGTTTTCATTCCTCAAATTCTCTTGCTCTTTCTGATGCTTGGCATTCTGGAAGAAGCGGGTTATATGACCCGGGTAGTCTATCTTCTCGATCACATGTTGGCCAGGTTTGGTCTTAACGGCCGATCGATCATCGGATTGATCTCAGGAGGAGCCTGCGCCATCCCTGCCATCATGAGCACACGGAGTATTTACAACCCCAAAGAACGACTGATCAGCATGTTCGTTATTCCGCTGATCCCATGCTCCGCGCGCATACCCGTCTATACTGCATTAATTGGATTTGTCGTCAGCAAAGAAAAGGTATTGGGTGTTTTCCAATTGCAGGGACTCGTTTTCATGGGTCTATACTTTATTGGAATTCTCGCTGCCCTGCTGGTTGCACTGGTGCTACATCACGCCATTCCTTCGGAAGGAAGATCATTTCTCATTATGCAATTGCCCAATTACCAGCTACCACCCTGGCGTCAGGTATTTAATCAGGCTTTGCTCAAAGTAAAAAGTTTTGTGCTGCAAGCCGGAAAGATCATTATGATGATATCGATCATACTATGGTTTCTTGCAAGTTTTAGCTGGCCCGGCAAAATAAAAAATGCAGAGGAGCAACTCAAACAATCAGAAGCTTTTACACAGGCCAATACTGAAAAGCAGGCACTGATGATGGAAGCCACGCTTCTGGAAAATTCCTTTGCAGGAACAATTGGAAAAACGATCGAACCATTGATTGCGCCGCTGGGATTTGACTGGAAGATTGGCATATCGCTGATTACTTCCTTTGCTGCCCGTGAAGTATTTGTTGGCACCATGAGCACAATCTACAGCATTGGTTCCAACAGTGATGAATTTAAACTCAGGGAAGTACTTTCTGCGGAGACCCGCAGTGACGGAAGTCGTTTTTTTGATCGCCGCACGGCACTTTCGCTGATTATTTTTTATGCCTTTTCATTGCAATGCATGAGTACGCTCGCGATTATGCGCAAGGAAACCGGCAGCTGGAAAACACCTGTTCTTCAATTCATTTTCTTCGGCATTCTCGCTTACCTGAGCAGCTTCGCGGTTTTTCATCTTTTTTAAAATTATGGCGAATTCGGAAAACGTCGTTTGATCCGCAGGTCTTACCTTTGGGTTGAAATATTAATACCTGATTTCAAGTTCTTAAAGCGCGCAACAGGTGAAATAACCATTGATCTCTCTTTTTGAAAATAAATTAACTGAATTAGGCATTTAACTTACTCTAAGCATTTTATAATAAGCAGGTTTATG
>JAIBCI010000125.1 GCA_019694255.1 Saprospiraceae bacterium | reverse complement strand
TCTGGATCGCAGATACGTTCAGGTTGTTAGGTCCAACGGTAGAAATCACACGCTGAATCTGTCCCTGTCCGCATTCTCTCAGGTCATTGACTGTGATCGTAGGTGTAGCACCGCAGGCACCAATCACATATCCGTCAAATCCCCATACCAGTTCATATTTGTTATCCCAGTGTGCGGTATCGAAGTACTGAGTATAGTACTCACAAGCCTGATTTGGAGCTGGCTTAGGCACCGTATTGGTTGGTACATATCCTGGATATCCGGTTCTTACGTTTCTTTCACAGAATTTATGACAAACCAAGTCTTTAGTAACAACTTTCTTTCTGGCAGTCAGATCAGTAACGACGCGACCGAAAGTAGCATCATTAGGATCGTTAACTTTTGTAATATCAAACCAGAACCAGCAGCTTACCACAATATTTGGTGGTGCTACAACAGTCGGAACTGCTTTGTTCTGTACCTGAACTTCAACCATACAGTCTGAGAATCTACCGTTCAGTACGTTGCTTGTTGAGTTCATTCTTGTTGGAGCTACCGGACCGGCACCTGGATCAACATCGAATACTCTTAATACAACCATGACGCTCTGACCGATGTCAGCACAGCAGAAGTATGTGCAATCATCGAAGTAAACCTGATTACCAGCGAGGATAGCGTTATCATCACCGTTAATACCGTTACAAGCAACGGTATTGTTGGCGTTAGAACCGTTGTTCGTACCCAGCAATTCAGCCATTCTGATTACTTTAAACCATACGTGAGGCTGACAGTTGTCATAAGAACCTTCATCGAAGGACTCAGCGCAAACTTTAGCAACGTTCTCACCAGGAGACTGGTTACCATTGATGCTTACGACTGTACTTGTTCTACATACTGCCTGAGGCGGTACGCGGTCAACTACGTTAAGAACGACTCTCTTCTTGGTAATGTTACCGCAGCAGTCAGAAGCGATGATATATCCATTCTGGATACCTTCAGGCATACCAACTACTACATATCCTGAAGTTTCGTTGCCAAGGATTGTACCTTGTTCAACTTCAACAGTGTAGTGAATTTCATTAGAACAGTTGTCAATCAACCAGGCTGGTGGAACTTCCCATCTGCCGCTGCAGGAGTATGACTCCATGTTAACACGTGCACTGTCCGGATAAAGAACCTGAGGTCCTTCAGCGTCAGCAACTTTGATAATCTGCTGATGACCACCGATAGCACCGGTACACCAGTCAAGAACAGTCCATTTACGGAGGATTTTGTAGCAACCTACTGGGCCTGCATTACATCCAGGCGTAGCAAGGTTGAATACAATATCTTCGCAAGTTACCGCAAAGTTGAAGCAATCAACTCCACCAGGTCTTCCGGTACCGATCCATTCGATACGCTCATTTGGTCCCCAGCACAATGGATTCTGAGTAGACCACTGTCTGTGTTGTGGATAATATATAGGATCCGGTGAAGGATGACCATATTTATTATCAGTAGGATCATCTACGCAGTTCCATCCAAGAACTCTTGGAATCCTTCTGTTTGGATAGATATCAGGTGCATTTGGATTAGCTCTCCAATAAGCGCTATCCAGGATGTATCCGTCAACGCACTCAGGGAAATCTGACATGTGTGGCGTAACATCTTTTGTTCTGTTGATCTTTTCATCGCAATTCAACATTGGAAGATCCAGGTTGTCATAGTTGCGTGGTACAGTTACATCGAAGATGTCACCAATACCAACTGTGATATTCTGGGTACATGTAGAACGGTTACCGGATGCATCTACTGCAGTCCAGGTACGTACGATCTGCCATGCATATCCAAGTTGACAGTTTCCTTTGTTTGTATTATCTCTGTAAGTCAGGCTGTATCCACCGCAGTTTTCAGCAACTCTTGGTGTTCCAGTTACAGCAGGAGCGATTCCGGCAGCACATGATACAGTGATTGCAGGAGGACAAGTCATCTGAGGAGCTAACTTATCCTCAACAGTAGCATGAGACCAGCATGAGTTGCCAGTAGCCGTATCAATAATAGTGATTTTCAGTTCTTTGCCAATATCCTGGCTACCGAGCTGAACACCTGGAACGTTAGGCTGACGGTCAATCAAACCACCAGTACCAACTGTTGTCCAAAGTCTGGCCTGAACGCGGTAAGCGTTGAAACACTTGTAAGGACCACCAGAAAGGAACATGTCAGGACCGAGGGTGATAGAACAGTTTTCATCCAATGAAAGCTGAACGTTGTCCTGGCAAGCCAATGCGTTGGTAGGATTTGGATAAGCATTTACGCAAACGTTGAATTCGCAAGTTGATACGTTACCCTGAGCATCAGTTGCTCTGTAGCAAAGTTTGGTGCAACCTATTGGGAAGAAACATCCCGGAGCATAAGGCTGTCCGCAGTATTGTGTAGGGATAATCATATTACCACCTACAGCTGTGAAAATATCTCCTTCATAACCCCATGAAGCGCAGTGGACGTTACCTCCGATCTGTGCAGCATTGTTATTTGTGATATAAATACCGTTAGAACCAGTTGGGTTGATAGCCAGACTAGAGTTACCAGTCTGAGCCAGACAGCTGTTGAAGTTGTCAGCCCACATGGAGTTATTAGTACCCGGAGCACCAGCGATCAAACATCCGCGGATCTCACCAGGCTGAAGTACCAACGCTGGAGCAATCGCAGTATCTGAAATGGTTCTGCCGCAGACTACCCTTGAAGTAACCTGAGCGGAGCGTAGGTCAAATGTATCTGTATTGTTCTGGTTGGCACCATTCAGTGTCCAGGTTCTGGCATTAATTCTGTTGTCACCTAGGCGAATACCATTTGGCACTGCTTTATGAGTTGCAGATGTTGCTGCCAGGGTCCACTGAGACAATGGCCAGAAAGCACCAGAGTTACAACCGCCATTACCGGCAAGAGCACCAGTTACACCAGCTCTCCAACCTGTGTTGGTTGTATTCTTAATCCAAAACTGATAAGCAGCATCAGGATCATTTGCAGGAGGGTTTGATTTGGTAAACCAAGTTCTCAAACCAACAACACCTACAGCTGAAGATCCAATGTTTCTCAGGTCAAACATGATACCTGAAGCAAGACCTTCAACAGAAGCGAAACGTCCTACAGAAGGACATCCAACTACTCTGTCTGCACCAGCACCAAAAGTACTGTTGGCAGGACAGTTGTCCATGGCCATAAACTGAGGAGCATCCCAGGATACTTCGCACTCACCAGGACCTGCGTTCAGGCTGACAAGGTTACCCTTAGGACATGAAGGCACAAATACAGGCGGCTCAAGATCCTGAATATTAACAGGAAGAACACCTCTTACCAACAGGCAAGTTGTTGTACCAGTCTGGAATGACCAGGAGCGATATACCTTATTAAATGAACCACCGCTTAGACATACCAAACCGGCAGTTGAACAACCGTCAGAAGCACCAGTACTGTCTATGGCAGCTACTGTAGGACCTCCTGTGCGGAAGGTGAACGTAGGTACGCACTCACCGAAAGTGGTGGCACTTCCCCAACTAGATGTAGGTCTGATATAGTTCAATCCACAAGGAGTATACAGTGACAAGGCATTGAAGTTGCCTGAAGTACCAGTTCCAAAGTTGTAGAACTGAGTCACACCATTTCCTGACTGATATGCAGCACCGTTGGTGGTCGTAATGTTGGTGTAAGTTCCACCCACAGCATTACTGATCTGAAGCTGGTACGTAGCCTGGAAAGACGCAGTACCGCCTTTGTCAACCTGCAGCTGTGCAGGGGCGATCCAGTTTTCGCAGGAAGCAGGGTTACCCGCTGTAACACCAGCCCACTGTGCTGCAGTTGATGCAAACAGCGCAGGACCAGGAACTGCTGTGGTCGTGATAATTCCGCAACCAAAGCAAGTATTACATGCTTCAGCAAAAGAACATCCCACATTGTTCCTAAGTGTGTCCCTTCCAGTTCTTCTATCCTGGATAGAAGCACAACCCGGAGTATTCAGGGCTGGTGTAGGAATGGCCGGACCACCGGTGGAACAGAGTTGGCAAGTACCAGGAGACAACGGAATATTCAGCGTTGGCAACTGGTCCGTAGCCAGGTTTTCTCCAACAAAGAAACAGGTCGTTGATTGGGTCTGACCTGTCACCGTGGAGTTCCAGGATAGCATGCATACCAGAAGTATGGCCATCTTGGCGGCTAAAAGTTTTGTTAAATAATTTTGTTTCATGAGATAATGAGTTTTCAATTATATAAATGGATTAAGGTAATCAAGCTCTGATCTTTAACAACAGCTCAGTGAAATACTGATTGTACTGCTTGTTGTCAAATCCATCCATGTTCACCGCGGTAGATACAGTTGTCAGGTTGTATGAATTGGTCAAAGGATAGACCGCTCTGACAATCTCGTATTCATTCATCCAGGGCTGATCCTGAACATACCTTTTAATTGCGGTATAAGCCTCCATCAGCGAAAAAATACGCTTGACACAAGGCGCAGAAGGATCCTGAATTGAACAGGACTGCTTTCTTTCCTCCTGCAGTAACAGGAGTTGTTCATCGGCTATTTGGGTAATTTCAGCCTTGGACTTCAGTAATGGTAACCCGAAAGCGGTCTGGGCATTGGCACCCGTCGAGAATCCGAGAAACATCATCATCAGACCAACGAAAATCCCAAACACATTCGGTAGAGATTTAAAATTCGTCATTTTCATGAGATTTAGTTTGGTTAATAAATATGTTTTAAATTAATAATTACACGTCATTGCGCTAATACCTATGTATCAGAACATAAAATTTTCACCGGGCATCTTTCAATGCTAAGTGATTAGTAATCAACAAATTATAATTAGATCATCATTTAAGATGAAATTACAACTAATTGACTTTCAATAAATTAGACTGGATGATCAAGGAGGTTGCTTCGCCTGCGGTGAAGATCGAGTCTGAGTTTGGTTTATACAATATATATGTACCCTACGTACACATACATACAGCTGCAAAGATATTGACTGCGATTCGGTTCAATATACCTACACCTGATGATTTTTTATATATAACATTGTCATTATATGTTAACCTTTGCTTATATAGTGTTTCCGCCAATTCTTAAAGAACAGTTAAAGTTATTGTACCGCTTTTTTCTCAATGCTGATCAGTTGAGCCGCAGAATTGTTATTGGCGACCAGAATGACAGGGTGACCTACGTAGGTCTTTCCTATCCAGGCAATGTTTTTGACATCCCCGCTGATATACAATCCGGACTGATGTGGTTCAACGACATCAAACCATTTGTCCTTGTTGCCCTTTAAAAAGAGCCCGACACCAGCGTCAGCATTACCCGTCTCCACTTCAGATACATTCAGATTGCCTCCAATCACCAAATCCTTTATTCCGTCCTGATCTATATCCTCGTAGATAATCCCACACACCGGACTGACCTGAGCACGTTTGGGCAATTGCTTGATCTCAAACTTTCCACCCTGATTGATCAACACGACACTGGCGAAAATTTTGGCTTCATAATGCAGTGCACCGCTCAGCAGATCTCCATAGACTTCCTGTAGTGTGGACTTGCCATAGCTGTCATAATTCTTGAACTTGTCCAGAATCATTGGCATTTGCTCACTGCTGCACTGACGTCCCCGAACCGGAAACAGCTTGCCGTCCTTTTTATATTGTCCAAGGACAATATCATATTTGTTATTGTGATCAAAGTCACCGGCAAAAACCTGGAAAGGTTTGGCTGGCGTAGTACGGTACTTGTAATTTTGACCCAGGTTGCCCGCTACGAAATCCATATCGCCATCATTATCGATGTCTGCAGCGATCACCCGATTCCACCAACCTGTTGTTTCACCCAATCCCAATTCCGTGGTTCTGTTGACCAGCTTGCCATTTTCGTTGAGATAGGCCGTAAGATTCATCCATTCACCTACCAACATCAAGTCCGGCTTTTTATCGCCGTTGATATCCGACCAGGAAGCATCCGTCACCATGCCGACATTACTGATTCCTTCTGCCCAGCTATCCGTCACATCCACAAACACGCCCTTGTCATTACGAAGGAGATAGGACTTTCCGGGAAAGGGGTATTTGCCAGGACTCAATCTTCCACCTATGAAAAGATCCAGATCACCATCACCGTCAAAATCAACTTCCTTCACACAGGACCCTGATCCTGTAATTACGGGTAGCGCATTCACTTTCTTAAAATGTCCGGCACCGTCATTTTCATACAGTCGGTCCTGATACATTTGTGGTTCATCCCATTCATTGCCACCTGATACGACATACAAGTCCATGTCTCCGTCCAGATCCTTGTCAAAAAACAGCGCTCCAAGGTCCTCAAACTTTTTATCCTCTTCGAAAACTTTGTTATCGGATGGTTTGAATAATCCGGATTGATTTTGAATAAAGACAACCCCGGCCTGTCCAGCGGCACCACCAACATAAAAATCCTGAGCACCATCTGCATCAACGTCCGCTACAGCAATAGCCGGACCAAACTGACTCATTTTATGCGGCAGAAGAATCTGCCTTTTGTGATAGTCATCAAAATCGTTTTCAACGTGCTTGAAATCAAATCCAAGTTGTGTCGTCTGGTCACTGAATAAGAGCGGGATTTCTGAATTTTTTGAAACACTCTGACTCGCTTTCTGATCCGAAATTTCAAGGATCTGATCAACGTCAACATTTTTTATAATCTGAACTTTCTGATCAGGCCATGTTACTTTAAGTTCTTCCACCTGACTGATATCACCCAATCCAAAATACAGATAATCATCTGTAACAGATTGATAACCTCTTGATGTCAACAGTTCATCTGACATCAATCCTTTAGTTGTTTTTAATTCGACTACTGTGTTCAGTTTATTACCATAATTTTTTGAAGTCAATTTTACTTTCAGAAAATGGCGATTGCTTCTTTCAATGGCGTTATTGCGATAGACCAGGGCTTCATCATCAAGATTGTTGACTACGAGATCCGGATCACCGTCATTGTCCAGATCACCATATGCGGCTCCAGATGAGAAACCTGAAAAATTAAGCGTTGATTCAGCAGATCTGTCACTGAATGTCAGATCACCATTATTTTCATAATAGTAGTTAGGTACTTTCGTTGCCGCCATGGCCAGATTCTGCTGTCTAAGAAAACGCAGAACGGTCTCATTACTTTCACCTTTGCTCTGCATTTCAGTCGCATGCTTGATCAAAGGTTTGAAAAAATCCTTATTCAAAAAATCACGGTAGTATCCATTGGAAACAAAAAGATCCTTGTAACCATCAAGATTAAAATCATTAAGCAATACACTCCAGCTCCAGTCCGTATTGTGAATCCCTGACATCTGTCCGATCTCACTAAAACTGTGATTACCATTATTGAGTTGCAGCATGTTTCTCATATAGGCATAATGATATCCCATACTTACATAGCGCCAAAAACGGTCAATATCCATACTTGCCATATTCACCTTCTCACGGTAATTATCCTCCGCCAGCATATCTACGACCAGAAGATCACGCAAGCCGTCATTGTTAACATCGGCAACATCCAGTCCCATGCTACTTGCACTCGTATGCTTGAGACTCGTATTAATGATATTTTTGAATGTTCCGTTTTTCTGATTCTCCCAGTAATAATCCGGCTGTTCGTGATCTATGCTCAGATAAATATCAGGCCAACCATCTGCGTTAATATCTGAAGTGCTGATGCCCAGTGTCCATCCATAAGATAATACACCTGCATCAGATGTTACATCTGTAAAATGTCCATTACCTTCATTTTTATAAAGGTGGTTTGACATTTCAAGATTGGGTTTATTCCAGTTATTCCAGTGAACTGCTTCACTAGCCATTCTGTTGGGCGGGTGATTACCAACAAACAAATCGAGATCACCATCTTTATCATAATCAAGAAACGATGCGCAAATACTGTAACCATGATCATTTACACCATATTCTTTTGCTTTATCCGTAAATGTGTTGTTGCCATTGTTGATCAGTAACAGATTTTCACGGAGTTTTGGGTCATCACCTTCAAAAAATGATTTACAAATATAAATATCTCTGTAACCATCATTATTGATGTCGGCAACGGCTCCCCCTGTAAACCAACCCTGATATTTGCTGATGCCTGAGCTTTCGGTGATGTCCTCAAAAACAAAACCTCCCTTGTTAAGATATAATTTATTTCCAACACGGTTACCTGTGAGCAAAATATCCGTCAGATTGTCATTGTTGATATCTACAAGTATGACCCCGCCACCGTTAAAGACGTTGATATATTCCAGTGGATTGGGCAAGTTACCCGGATCCAGCTTATTGACGAATGTTACATGACTTTGCGAAGAGGGTATTCGTTCAAAAGAACTCAGATTACTGTCCCCTCTTTTAACTTTATGAATATTTTCCTTGCAGGCAACTACAGAGAACACCAAAAACAATACCCCGATCCATTTTGGTGCATCGATACCTTTGAATGAATGACCAATCATATTATATTGATATTATTGATATATATTTTTGAAGAAATAAAGTGCATTGTTGTTAATCCCTGCCAACAGGCATTTTTTGCCTTTGACATCAATTGCTTTGAGATCCTTTACATCATAAGGAACAAAAAATCCGGATGTTGCCGGTCCATAAGGAAGTGCCAACATGCTTTCTTTGGTTCCCCGAACAAACATCCCGACAGAAGCATCTGCACGCGTGGTCTCTATCTCCGCATTAAATAAATTTCCTGCAAAGCAAAAATCATCTATTCCATCCTGATTAAAATCTGCAATCGCCATTCCCTGTATGCATGAAAACTGGGTGAGTTGAAACATGGGTATGGCTTTAAATTTTCCATTTTCATTTTGGAAAATTGTATTGCTGAAGTTCCTTGCTTTGTATGTGAGACCGGATTCAAGTCCTTCGCCATAGATATCTTTCAATGTTGCGTTTGCAAATGAATTGTAATCTGGAAATTTTGTAGCAATACCAGGTACCTGCTCAGATGAGCATTGTCTTCCACGAATAGGCACAAGGTCCTTTCCATTGTATTTTGCCAGCACAAT
The DNA here is from genome assembly GCA_019694255.1 of Saprospiraceae bacterium. GTDB lineage: Bacteria > Bacteroidota > Bacteroidia > Chitinophagales > Saprospiraceae > Vicinibacter. The sequence continues at coordinate 10,821 of JAIBCI010000125.1, read as the reverse complement.
ATCATAGGTTCCATTCTGATCAAAATCATTGCAATAGACCATGAATGGTTTTTCCTCACTTGCATGAAACTTATAATTCAGGCCTATATTACCTCCGATAATATCCACATCCCCGTCGTGGTCATAATCCACTGCCAGAATTTTATTCCACCATCCTTCCGAATTTTGAAAACCAAATTTTTCAACAGGTGCTTTTACAAATTTTTTATCTTTAAATTCAAACACCGTAATAGGCATCCACTCACCCGCCAGCAAGAGTTCTTTTTGCTGATCACCATTGATGTCAGCCCAGGCGGCAGAAGTTACCATTCCGGACAAACGCAACTCGCTGGAAATCTCATCCGTCTTATCTGAAAAAGTGCCCTTCCCGTTGTTTTCCAGATAATATGATTTTGGCGTATACGGATATTTTCCAGGTATCGTCCTTCCGCCTCGGAAAATATCAATATCACCATCACCATCAAAATCTTCTGCAAGTACGCAAGATCCACTGGAACGAATGGCCGGTAAAGTATTCAGGTCTTTGCTAAAATTGGCATGCCCATCATTTATATACAGACGATCCTGATAGATCGGCAATTTCTCATCAAATTCTGTTCCTCCGCTCACAACATAAAGATCCAAATCTCCGTCACCGTCTGCATCAAAAAATGCAGAGCCCATATCTTCATAATCTTTATCCTTCTCAAAGATGGGTACCTTTTTCAGTTGAAAATGTCCTGAATCATCCTGCATATAAAGACAACCTGGTTTGTCGTGAGGAGCACCTACATAAAAATCTTCTCTGCCATCTTTATCAGCATCCGCAACAGAAATAAATGGTCCGAGACGGCTCATTGAGTAAGGAAGCAGCTTTTGTTCCTTGTAATCATCAAATGTATTTTCCTGGTGATAGAATGGCGGGAAAATATTTTTTAGCGTTCCTTCTTCAAACACAAGCCTGTACTTAGGGGCTTGCGTGATTTTTTTAGTACCCTGTTTGTAATCAGCTTTTAGTAATTGATTGGCTTTGACATCATTAATTTCAAGCATTGTCTTGTCAGTCCACTCAATCGTAACCTTGTCAATTTTCTGCGTCTTGCCTAAACCAAAATGCGCTACCGGCTCACACGATGATAAATAACCTCTCGCCGTGCGAATTTGTACGTACTGTTGATTATTGTTATAGTGTATCGTTACCTTAGCTCCAAGTCCCATTGAATTGACGGGGCTATTGACACACATCACACGCAGGTAATTCTCGGCGTTATCCAGATTGTTGCGATATATAAAGGCCGGATCATCAACATTGTTGACAACAAGATCAAGATCACCGTCATTATCCAGGTCACCAAATGCAGCGCCGTTTGAAAAACTAGTCTGATCCATACCCCATTCTTTCATTTTCTTTTTGAAAGTGAGATCACCTTGATTTTTGAAGATATAATTGACCAGCTTGACAGAAGGAAGAATACCCAGTGCCTGTTCCAAACTGTCTACCGTATTATTTTTTTTGTTCAGCAGCTCGCGCATTTTTTTGTTGGTATCGCGATCATAAACATCCCTGCGGTATCCATTGGAAATAAAAATATCTTTTAAACCGTCGTTGTCAACATCACTGATTAATGCAGCCCAAGACCAATCCGTCTTATCAACACCTGCAAGCTGTGAGATGTCACTAAAAAAACCATTGCCGTTGTTAAACTGCAACGCATTATGCATGTACTGATCATGAAAACCAACCTGCTTCAGATAATAGAAGTATTCTGGTTGCATCGCTGGCATGGTAGTCTTTGATCGCTTGTAATCATCGGGTCTCATTTCGACGGTCAGAATTTCTTCTTTGCCGTCATTATTGATATCTCCGAAATCTGTTCCCATGGAGTAATACGGAACATGGTTGGTCAGTTGTTTGACGATTTGCTTAAATGTGCCGTTACCATAATTGATATAGAAATAATCATTTTCAATAAAATCATTGGCAACATAAATATCGTCGGCTCCATCCGTGTTAATATCTCCGGCCACCACACCCAAACCATAACCATAGTTTGGATAAAAGCCCGCTTCACGGGTAATATTGCTGAACGTTCCGTCGCCGTTATTTCGATAGAAATGATCGGTTACGAGCGGATCTTCCTGACCATACTTTTCCATTCTTTCTTTGACCGCCAGGATGCTGTCTTCATGGATCTCCCAACGTTCTGGTCTGTTGTCAACATATAAATCAAGATCTCCGTCGCCATCATAATCAATAAATGTAGCGGTAATAGAATATCCCGGATCTGCAACGCCATATTTTTCTGCCTGGTCTTCGAATTTCAGCCCCCCTTTGTTGATCAGCAACAGATTTTTGTTATCCGGCGTGTTTTTGAACCCGCCACGGCAAACATAAATATCCATGAGGCCGTCATTATTGATATCAGCAGTAATGACACCACTATGCCATCCCGCATATTGTTCTATTCCTGAGGCAGCTGATACATCTTCAAATTTGAAATTTCCCAGATTTTTATAGAGTTTATCCTTCACCTGATTACCCGTAAAGTAAATGTCCTGAAGACCGTCATTATCAAAATCGGCAATGGCCGTCCCCCCTCCGTTATAAATATAATTAAACGTGTAGATATATTCTTCCGGCGTCTCCTTAATCAAATTATTAAAGGTCACATTGGAGGCAGAGGGATCTATCAATGTAAATAACCCGGTTCCGCCAGCGTCAGATTCTTTTTTATTGCAGGATGTCGCAATCAACAGGCTTCCAGCTCCAATAAGTAGGTATCGGATAATATTCATTGACTCAGATTGAGGACGCAAATTTAGTCTTTAATAACGTATTGAGACTTAAAGCCTTGTTAAGAAGGCTAAGCCTACGGGACAACAGATTTAGTATTCTACGGGCATTGTAGCCACCTTCATGAGCATCATCATGGCCTTGATCTCAGGAGTCATTTCATAGACAATCGCCTCCTCAACCTTGCCCGCAGCATTGGCATAAAACTGCACATAGCGCGCATCCGGTCCGTTACCATAGTAATCCGGAGATACGATGTTGCCGCGTTGATCCTTCCAGACCAGGTCAGATGGAATTCCGCCCGATTCTCCTATTTTCTTCATTTCAATAATACTCAGCTTACGAAGCCCTTTAGGCTCATAATCACCGGCTAATGGTGGCATTAAAAAACGGTCGTGTCCAAGCGTATCGGCGGAATTATTGACATTTTCAGATTTTTTACAGCCTGACAAAGCCAATCCAATGAAGAAAAAATATATGTATTTTATATTGATATTCATAATATTAAAATTACTTCCACTCTAATAATGCCTTTTGAAAGTCCTTGGTTATACGAAACTGTACCGCTTCGACGACCCTTCCGCTGTCGTTCGCAAAAAACTGATAAAACACCGGCCAGGTGACCCTCATCGCTGAGTCGACCCCAATCTCATTTCCGTTGAGATCCACTATTTTCATGTCAAACTTAAAGTCCGAACGGTCTTTGTATTTGACCATTTCAAGCATGTTCATGGGTCGGAGGTTGGCAGGTCTGTAGTAATCCTTCGGATAGGGGATATCAAAATGATGCGGCGTAAATCTTTGCGGAACATTGCTATTAAGGTCATTTCCGTTTTTACAGCCCGCTAAAGCCAACATTACTGCAAGGACAATCAGGAATAAATATCTCATTTAATTTTTTGTGGGCCCAAATTTATTAAAATTGGCCCTGCACTCCTTTTATAAAATGTTAATATTGGAAGCAAGATTATCACATATACCTTTGCCTGTATATATAATTTATTTATAAACAGATTGAATCCACGATATTGAAGAGATCTTAAAACCTTTACATTTCGTTCTTGTTATCCATAAAAATCCAAATTATGCCCTTTTCCTTACCAGAACTAAAGTATCCCCACTCTGCGCTCGAGCCGCATATTGATACGCGCACCATGGAAATTCATCATGGCAAGCACCATGCAGCCTATACCACGAACCTCAACAATGCCATCAAGGATACGCCTATGGACAGTATGCCCATTGAAGAGATCCTCATGACCTTGGATATGGGCAATGCAGCGGTTCGAAACAATGGCGGTGGCTATTACAACCACAACCTCTTCTGGGAACTGCTTTCACCAAACGGAGGAGGTGAGCCTTCTGACGAGCTGGCCAGGGCCATCAACGATCAAATGGGTGGTTTTGCAGCCTTTAAAGATAAATTTTCTTTAGCTGGCATGGGACGCTTCGGATCTGGCTGGGCATGGCTCAATGTTTATCCAGGTGGCAAACTTGAAATTGCCTCAACGCCCAATCAAGACAACCCGCTGATGCCAGGTGTTGGCGGCGGAATGCCTGTGCTTGCGCTAGATGTGTGGGAGCATGCGTATTATCTTCATTACCAGAACCGGCGAGCGGATTACATACAGGCATTCTTCAATGTTCTCAACTGGGATGAGGCCAACCGAAGGTTTAATCGCTTTAAGTAATCTTCTGTCGGTAATCTAAAAGTTCAACTAATCTTGGTTTGAGGTAGGCTAGTGAGCAAATGTTCATGGGCGAAGCATTATAGTGAACTAAGTCCTTATTTTTTATAATGACTTTAGGGCATTCCTTGCCTGAACAGCTTTTACAATCAATAAAATCTGACGCTAATGAAAGAAACATTCCTGGAATTATGCTGTGCTGACCTGCACTCCGTTGCCTTGGCTGCCCAATATCCCGTGGACGGCATAGAATTATGTGTTGATCTGACCTCTGGTGGCCTGACACCCTCCGCTGGGTGTATCCGGTATGCCCGTAAAATGTTCAAAGGCGAATTAGCTGTAATGATTCGCCCGCGCAAAGGTGATTTCCGATATGATAACCTTGATATCTCAATTCTGATGGAAGATATCAGAATTGCCTTGGGAGAAGGAACAGATGCCATAGTTTTTGGCGCACTGGATGATCACGGGCTGCCTGACCAAAGATTAATTGAACAAGTCCTTGAAGTTTCAGGCGGATCAACACTTTGTTTTCACAAAATAATAGACCTCAGTCAGGATATGATGCGATCCCAGGAAATACTCATGGACTTTCAGATTGATAGAGTGTTATCAGGTGGTGGTGCGAAGACCGCGCTGGAAGGCGCTGCCCAGCTGAAAAAAATGGTTGATTTGGCTGCCGGGACAATTACTGTTATGGCAGGAGGATCCATTGATGCATCGAATGTCCTTCCCCTCATTGAACAAAGCTGCGTTCAGAGGATCCATGGTGCTTTAATGATTCGACCCGCTGGATTGCTTCCTGAATACGGTGTTTGTGAGATCACGAGCGAAGAAAAGCTGAAAGATATCCTGAGTACGCTTGGTAAAATCTGAATGATCATCCACAAAAAAAAATCCCCGCAGTGTGGGACTGCAGGGATCCATTTCATGAAAACTTACCCTATTTAAATCATCTGATAGCGTTGAAATCTTTTGCTATTTCGATGCCCTGTTTTTGACCCGCTTCCAGGCTGAATCTGTAATGAATTCCTCCCAGCAAATTGGCATTGAGTACTTCGTCCGCCAAATCTTGGAAAGAAGGATAACTTCTAGGGGAACCGTCAATATCCTTGCGGTCTTCGTAGGTTCTATCCGTAAAAGCGTAGCTGTATCCAAATACTGAACCCAACACTTCAACTGCAGCAGACACTACTGCTGCCTGTCCAGATGAATATTCAGGTGTCGCAGTGGCATTACTCAGTGAAAGAAACTGACCGTCAATGTACTTACGTATGTATGTCTCCGGACGCATAGTATAATATGTATACTTTGTCTTCCAGGCCGCTACCGTTGCATCATGCATTGTGGTAGCCAGCTTCATGTAGCCAAAAACTGCGGAACCAAGGTCCCTGTCCTGAACCACATTGATCTGATTCATAATCGCCAGCATATGACCTGCCGGTGTGATCGTTCCTTCCTGGTCATCATTCCAGAAATTGACCAAAACTTCATCCTGACGGGTAACATTCTCCACTTTGTTACGCACTTCAAGCGCGTAAGCATAAAGCACACTGCTGGTCTCTTCGCTGAATTCAGGAGGAGATACCATTTCAAGACCTGCCGGGCTGTGTCTTGCGAAAGTTCTGACATTACCCCAATACGGCTGTAACGGACGCTTATGGGGGTTAACGGAAGGTGACCAGATGCCCTCACCCTTTGGTAGCAAATACCCTGAAGGGTAATTGTTGAGGTAAGCTTCTGACTGCTGATCCGTCTCGGCATAAGCAAGGAGTGCTTTTGCCTGATCATTACCGTATTGACGGCTATGGTCTAGCACTTCTGCACTCATTGTACTACTAAATTCTGCTAAATTTTTGTTGTAGAGTTTTTCAATTTCTGCAATTGCACTGGGAGTTGAATTCTGATAGAAGCGCTTGCTCATCTGATACATTGCCTCGTTGAGTGAAGCATTCCATGAAATCTCGCCGTAAGTACGCGGATTCTTCATGGAGCCTCTGTTAAAACCCTGAAACTTACCCTGCATCGAACTGTAACCGTCCATACCCGGAACCAGCACTTCATACATTCCTAAAGTAAGGTATGCATAAGTCCTTGCGGCTACCGGAGAGGTAAAACCCGGTGTTTTTTTGGTCAGTTCGAAGGACAAATTCATCCATTCGTTGGCCATGTTCGATTTCAGACTCTTCATTTCCTGTCCGCCAGTCAGTGCGTCGCTTGAATTTTCAGTCTTAACACAGGAGGTAAAGATCATCAGGCCAGCAGCTGCAGCCATCGCGAATCTTGTTGTTAATTGAAAAAGCCTCATAAAAAAAGATTTTATAGTTTTCTTTAAAAAAAATCCTAAAAAATCCTGAAACTCACCATTGCTCATTTCAGGCAATGTGATTGAGGCATTAGATCTGACACGATCTAAAGACAAAGGGAAGAATACCTGACAAAGATAAATCGCATTATAACATTCAGCAAGTTTTTTTGTCGATAAGTTAAAAAATCATGGTTTTCCCCTAATATATAATCTCATTTTTGAATGTTTGATATCTATTAAACTTAAAATATTGATATACAGTCGATTATGATAATATTAGGCTATTTTTAGCTTACAACAATTACAAATTGAGATTTAAGTAATAATTGAAAATAAATGATATAATATGTTGTTTTCTAAAACAATATAAATTATATTTTACAATAATATGATAATTAGCGCATTATAGATATTAAATGTAATTATCATATAAATAAATCGATGACATTATTCTCTAAAAGCCTGTCAAAGCCCCTTTGAATAAAGCGTATACTGATGGAATGTGATACTCAGAATAAAACATGCGATCAAACCACAGGGGATATCGGCACTTGTCATGCTATAGCCAAAGATCAGCGATATAGCCAACAGGAAAGATGCCCCGGTTACGACAATCACTAAAATTATCAGGAATGTCTTAGGATCGCTTTTGATATCGTCTATGATTTGGTCTAAGTATTCTTTCACAATAGAGGGTTGTTTAAATATTTAATTAGCCAGCCTTTTCGGCATCCTGCGTTTGAATAATAGCAGATCCGAAGACCAGTATTTTGGTAAGAATGAGAGGCCCAAGCCCCTGATTTTGGCAAGTCAGTTAGAAAAGCAGGCCAAACCATGCCATTCAAGGCAAAATCAAAAATACTAGCCGCAAAATTGCCATTTCCATAGCAGTATGCCCTGACATCTTTTAGGTAGTTAGTAGTTTTGATTCCTCCGATCATATTAATAGCCGGAAGATCAACAATGTAATACTTTAAAAAACTAAAGCAGTCACCCGTGCCGCCTATCGCCTTGAAACCTCCCATTGTTACAACCAGGTCGTGACGAATGGATTCAGGCCTCCGCCCCGTATTGGTGATAAAGATCAATGGAAAATAATTTCCATTCAATAGTTGAACCAAAGAATACTTTCCCGCAAAACCGGCAGTATGGAGCCAAGCCAGCTTAACTGCAGCACTGTGAACGGTCTGATTCCTGATGAAAAGAATTGCACCCATGGGTATGTTAGCTAAATTAGAATTAATGGCCGACACGGATTCACCAAATCCATGGCTAGCCTCATTCCACGTAGTGTTGTATGCTGAACTTAAAAATACAAAAGCTTTACTTAGAGCTTCTGCCGATTTTACGCCAGTCAGACTGATGTCTTTCTTGCGATTGTTGTCAGCATTGATGTCATAAGAAATTAGTACACTTTCACGATTCAATTGCGCTGGACTGGCAAGATTTAATACTTCTGTTACTGCAGAGGGTCCATTCAGAAGATTCTGTTTAATATAAGGATTCGTATTTGCTCCGAAAACAAAAGCAAAACTTTTTACTAAAAATAAAGTGCAGAGGTAAATCCTCATTTTTCCCAGATCCAATCGAAGGCTGGTGTGTATCCCCGATTCTTCGCAAAGTTAACAAGCCTAAACCGAAAAAATAAAGTACCTGAACAAGCTTCTAAAGAATATCCGGGGTACTGAATTAGATAAACTAAAAAAAGTTCAAAAGTGAATTTTGCGGGTCAATTTACCGAAATGAGGCAAAATGTAACACATCATTGCCCCAAATAATAAGTATTCAATACCATTCAACCTGTACATAAAAGAAATAATCTCCCGGTAATGAGCAGAATAATTGTGCAATGGCATCTGATTAGCCTGCAGCCTGAAATAATGTACAATAATCAGATAGTTGAAAACACAGAAAGCAAAGATGAAAAGAAGTGACCAACCAAAGGATCTCATACCCCGAATGCCAATACTGAATCCCGCACAAAAGAGCGCTGCCCAAAAAACAATCGCAATGATAAAACCCCTCCAAAAAGTGAAATCAAAATTCTGCATCTTCAGATCAATGGTAACCTGAGCACCATTGGCAGCTGCAAGCTGTTCCTGAATCTTTTGTTCATTGACAAAATAAAATTTTGAGTCATATTCACTACTGGCTTTTCCTGCTGGAAGACTAAACTTTACCCCTTGAATTTCACAAGGCAAGGATTTATTGTTTAAAGGAAGAAAGTACAATCTGGTACCTTGAAACAAACGCTGACAGCATTTATTATGAACTTGCGCAAAGCCTCGCATATGACCTTCTGACAAAGGTGTATTCTTAAACAGAAAAACGAATACAATGTAACATAAGAAGAAAACAGCTATAAAAATCAGTAGGGGCCTCATTCAGGAGCTCGTTTTTTGCCTGCTCAGCCAGGCAAAGAAATACCATACCGACAACAGAATAAAAAGAGCCTGCCAGAATTCAACATGAAAAAAGTCAAACCAGCTTTTGGCATATAAACCCACAAAGAAGAGCGAAATGATTCTAATAATATTAACTGTGGCTAGCAAGAGTAGACCCGTTATTGCACCTTTAAATTTTTGATTTAACGCAATACCTGGAAAAATAAAAATTGTTGAAGTAAGCAATAAGACCGGAAGTACCGCATCACATCCCTTGGCAATTTGTAATGAATTATCAGGATGAATGATGTTGTATGAATCTGAGTGAACTTCATAGCCTAATAAGCTAATGAGCTTGGCACAAAAGTTTGCATAGAAACTATCAACCGGAATTTCAATGTTTTCCTTGTAAAACATTGAGTTGGTTAATAAAAAAGATAATCCATAAAGAATAAGGGCACTGATCCAAAATTTCTTCACAAGTAATTATTAATGGGTTCCCTTAAATCCAATTAAAATCAATTCAATACACTCATTTCATTACAATTCAAAAAAAATTACAATCAATCAATTTCGCATGTAAAGAAATACTCTTATAGCTTAACGACCGACAAAATTGATTTCCTGCGTAAATAAACCGTTCCAAGCGCCAATAAGCTTAGACCGAAAATAATGATACCCCACTCACTTAATGTAGGTACCGGAGGAATTGAATTAATTAAGAGATTATCCAGAACGATATGTTCGCCACCTCCAGCTCCACAGCCACCACTAACTCCGGCATTGATCAGACTAAATCTGATCCCGGTAATATTGGCCCAGTTGAGTACTACATTCTGTGCTGGTCCGGTGCAATTTATGGTAACATTAATGGGAGCCTGAGCTCCTCCAATGGGTGAGATCTGTACAACCTCTCCTACATTCCATGCAGCTCCCAGACTCAAAGATGTAAAGGTTATAGGTCCTCCCACGGATATGATATCCCAAGGAAAAACCGCAAAGCCGTTAAAGGCTACATTCGGCGGACTAACCATATTGTTCAAATATCCTGCACCTGAACCTGCTTGGTAATTACCAACACTAGAAAAATTAAGGCCCATATGTGGATTTGGTATTATACCTGCACCTGGAAGTCCGTCAAACGTGATCAGTTGTGAAAAGGCTATTGAAAAATGCAATGCTAAAATTATAGTAAGTAAGTTTTTCATTTTGATCAATATTTTGGATTAAAGTATTTCGATTTCAACTTTCGCATTGGCAATAGGCGTCGCGCAAAAGCGATTAAGACCTGTCTGACCATTTGAATCTGAGCAATCACCGGTAATCACAGATTGTCCATTGACAGTTCTGTTGAACTCAATCACAAGAATCACCGGTCCATTGCCATCTCTAACTTTCGCTTTGAAATGAATATTCTTGGCTGTGTTTTGCGTATTCTCAACTCGCAAGCCAAATAACTCATATCGGTAAGAACAAACCATTTGTCCATAGGAGATATTAATTCCATTCTGATTATACAGACTTTTCCAGTTGACCTGTGCGGATATGGTGCTAAGACAGGTCACAAACAGGAAGATTATTAAATTAAATATTTTCATCATATAAATTGGTTTTATTTATGTATTTGCTTCGTCCAATAAGGGTTTTGCAAAAATAATGCGTAGTCCA
>JAIBCI010000102.1 GCA_019694255.1 Saprospiraceae bacterium | reverse complement strand
ATCGTCCAACGCAAACAAATATTTATAAGTTTGTAAAATAGTATTTCAACATAAAACAAACTAAAATTATAGAGTTATTTCTGGCTGCTTTATTTCGACGGCATGGATCTAACTCTATATTTTTTTATTAATTTTACCTAAACTTCAAGAATGTATATGAAACTACTAATGATATTCCTGAGCAGTGGATTGATGCTATGCAATCATTCTTTGGCTCCACAAGAAAAAAATGAAATCACCATTTCAGTCTGTGATACCACTGTTAAAGTAAAACCGAATTCATCGGTCACGATTCTAAGACCTATAACTTTAGGAACAGGATATAAATGGCAAATAGTATCACAATCCAATCCTGCAATATTTTTAAAGCAAATAGAAGAATTCGAAGTGATTCAAAATAATGATGACAAAGATGGTGAAAATAGCTTTCAAATATTGAAGTTAAGATCAACTGAAGTTAAGGGTGTTGATACAGTTCTTTTACACTATTTTCGTAGTTTTGAAAAAGGCAAAATTCCCGAAGCGCAATGCAAGATTATTTTTATTGCTAAATAATTATTTAACATTAGTTATCCTTAAGTTACTACCTCTCCGGACAAAACTCTCACTGTAGTTATCTTCCTGTATAACTCTTTATAGTTCCGGCCTAAGTCCAGTTTTATCAAACTGTTGGTTTAACGGATTAATTAACTATTAGGACCGATCTTCATACTCATGTTATAACAATAGCATGAATTAGCTATTCATTTCTTGGATGTAAATTTCAACTTACGGTCAGTAACGAAACGTAGGAACTATATGGCAGATATAATATTGAAGGTACAATAGTCAAATAAAAAATTGGATTGAAACAATTGCACAGCGAATAAAAATTTCACATATGTGGTTAAAGCCTGATTACCAAAAGAATAATTGGCATATAAGGCTTTTTACGTATAAGGGCTGACCGCAAGTTTTTACTATAATTAAGCAAAGTTTACCCTAAAAAATTGGTATTGATCCGGAAATGACTCATGTTACTTAACATCTGGATAAAATAGATCAAATAGATTACTTCGACAGGATGATACAATCAGACATTATTTAGTATTTTGTTATTGTTATTCAATAAATTATACATTAATTATTTAATCTATTTCTAATTGTGTAGATTCATTTTACTTAAACTCGTATATTTATATCTCAAATTGATATAGAGTATGAAACCAGTTCTCGTGTTAGCCGTAGTATGTTATGGCTTTTGTCTGCACGCTCAGAAAATCACTCCCAGCGTAATCGCCAGTGCAGGGGCTGTGATGAAAACCAATAATGTATCCCTGGAATGGACCATGGGTGAGGTGATTACCGAGACCCGAAGTAGTGGCAACCTGGTTGTAACCCAGGGTTTTCACCAGGCCAATCTGGGTGTCCCAAGCAGTACCCAACAATATACTATTGAGGGTCTTCGGGTTTATCCTAATCCAGTGAGAGACATTCTTAATATCAACAACGATTCAGGTGAGGCACTTCAAATGCAATTATTCAGAAGCAACGGTGAGCTGTTAATGTCGGGTCCACTGCAAAAAGGTTATCAGGAACTGAAAATGCAATCATACATCCCTGGCATGTATCATCTGATCATTCAAAACGGCAATACATCACAAAACTTTACATTAGAAAAAATCAATCATTAAATAAATCAGCAAGTCATGAATAAAATAATTTCTACACTCGTATTCCTGTTTTTTACTATGGTTTTGGCTGAAGCCCAAAGCTTCAAATACCAGGGTGTCGCACGCAATAACGCCAATGCACCTTTGGTGAATCAGAACATAGCTCTGAGATTATCAATCCTTAATGCTTCCAATGTGCCCGTGTATGTTGAAACACATGCAATCAAAACATCCGACCTTGGTATCTTCAGCGTCAACGTCTGTCAGGGTGCTAATCCAACAGGCAACTGCGCTACCATCGACTGGTCACAAGCTGGCTACCAGTTGAAAGTAGAATTAGATGCTGCGGGCGGAACTAACTTTACCAATCTTGGCAATTCACCAATCCTTGCTGTTCCGCTGGCCAATTATGCGACCAAAGCGGGATCTGTTCCGGGTGACAATGACATGAGTCCAACCAATGAGATTCAGACACTTAATCTGAATACTGCTACAAATGCCTTGTCTATTTCACAGGGCAACAGTGTAGATCTCACTTCACTTAAAAATGACGCTGACTCTGATCCTGCCAATGAGATACAGACCATCAGTCTTGATACTACAAATAACGAGGTTAGTCTCAGTAAAGGTGGAGGAAAATTTACCTTACCTACAAGCGGAGCAAGCCTGTGGGTAAAAAAAGGCGACACGCTGGTTTACAAATCCACCAATAATATCGGCATTTGGTTTCGCAACAGCCGTTTTCAGATAGACTTTGGTCCAACGGTAAAGCGTCAATTTATATCAGGTACCAACCGCTGGATTGATGAGTGGAATAACGCCTCCCCCAATTTGTTAAAAACCATTGCATTCGGAAGTACCTTGTTTGATCCGGGAGGTTCTGCAATCGCAGATCATCATATTATGACATACCACTACATCGACAAGGATACCATGTTCCGCGTTCGATCTACAATTTATACTTCTCCTGGACTGTCCAGTGATCTTGGCTTGTTCTGTAATGTTACGCAAAATGGACAAAATTTCCATGTACCCGGTGTGACACTTGTTGCACAAGGTGCTGTTGGTACAATTGTTTCTTATTTTGCTGGTGCACCTGGATGCGGAATGCTTTCTGCCAATGTCAGTGGAACAGCAGTTCCTTACATGGGAATTTTTGGCACCACTCCTGGAACTTTAATAGGTGGAATGTATCGGAATGCATCTGGGCAATCTGTTGTTCAGGCGAACATTAAGAACTTCGTGATGGACCATCCTACTGATCCAACCAAAGAGATTTGGTATGCATGTGTCGAGGGTCCTGAGGCTGCTGCATACAATCGCGGCACGGCAACGCTGGTGAATGGTGAAGCTTATATCAAATTCAGCGATGACTTCCATGTTATTCTTAATCCTTCTACACTGACCGTCAATCTGACGCCGCTTTCCGCAGAATCAGAAGGACTGGCGGTGGTTGAAAGAAATGCCGATGGATTTAAAGTGCGTGAATTGCACAAGGGAAAAGGAAATTACAAGTTTGACTGGCAGGCTACGGCTGTTCGTAAAGGCTATGAAGACTTCAAGGCAGTCCGAACCAAAGGCATTGAGACTGTTACAATTTCCGGTCCGAATGACATTCCGGCTATCACAACCGGCAATAAAAAGTAATTCAGCTATTCTGATATGAAAGCCTCAGCTACGGCTGGGGCTTTTTTTTTATATATCACAATGACTAAAATATTTCAGGGATAATCGCCTTGCGTGATTTGGGATAATCGTTAAAGTGCTCCCTATACCAGCGGTGATGTTGCCAGGCACGGGGAATAAGATTCGTACAGGTCCAGCATAAAAAGGAGAATGCCGGAAGTGACCAGCACATCATGGCGAATCCGGACCACTCAATAATCTCACCCAGAAAATTGGGACAAGAGACCCATTTAAATAATCCACCGTAGGGTATAACATATCCAACATTGGTCTCTCGGCGAAGTCGGATCAGATAACGATCGTGCCAGAAGTGAATAGAGAAACCCGTAACAAATAAAATCATACCCAGGATCTGGAAAGTTCCAATCACAAAAGAGTGACCGGATTCTGAAGACAGTGATCCCAGCCAGTATCCATTGAAAGAAGCGTTGACCGTATTAAAAAAAATCGCAGATGTGGCAATGGTCAGAGGCATTTTCTTATTCGTAGTTCGGATCAACATAGGAAAAATTAATGCACGGTATATGTAATGTCCAGCGAAAGAAAAACACAGAAGTCCCCTGAAATCCATGGTGAATCCATTACCTGTAATTATAAAATAGCTGAAAATAATCAGTGACGGCACCTCCATAACAAACCATCCTATACGATTATCAATCATTGGACCCCAGCTGAGGGTGGTGTGTCTGCCGTACGGTGCAGCGATTCTAAATTGCAAGGGCATTATGATCAAACCCAGAGCTATCCACCACCAGATTAAGGTGTTGAAAATTTCAATTTTCATTTACTACTATTTTGTGAATTCATCCATTCAAGTGTATCCCAAATTGTACTTCGCAATGCTCTTGGCGTGTAGCCGAGTTCTCGTTCAGCTTTCTGTGACGAAATCTTGATAGGGGCAGTCCTTAGAATATCCAAAGAAGTCTTATTGTACAATGGTTCTTTGCCCAGCGCATACATGATCTGTGAATAGATTGGAATCATTGTATAGGCTAATGAAGGAGGACAGAGGAAAGGTTTTTTTACGTTAGCATTAAATTCTCTAATTATGTCTACCAGCCCCGGAAGTGTTTCATAATGTCCACTCAGAATAAATCTTGAGCCAGATATACCATTTCTTGCTGCTTCAATACTGCCCATTGCGACATCTCTGACATCTACCCAGTTAAATCCATAGGGCAAAATTGCTGGCAGAGCGCTATTATAAATTTTTCGAATTGCCTGCCCCATGAGTGAAGGACCGAAATCAAAGGGACCGATCACGGAGGTAGGCAAAATAACGATCACGCGAAAATCTTTTACCTGAAGCACATCAAGTTCAGCGCGCATTTTGGAAACTTCATAAGCCAGATTTGATTCCAGACTATAGGCTCTGTGCTCATCCATGGTCTCATGTTGAGGATCAGGATCAAGCACATGGATGCTGCTGAAATACACGAGTGTCTCCACTTTGGCCTGACGACAAGCTTCAATGACATTTCTGGTACCCTGCCAATTGATCTTTTGTGTTGCGGCTGCCTGCCGCGGATTAAGACTGATTCTTGCTGCCAGATGAAATACCGTATCGACGCCTGAAAATGTCTTAATCAAATGCTGCAAATCTTCAATATCAGCCACGACTCTTTTGATTGCAACGGAGGAAAGCGCATCACTCCGATGATGAATAATGGCTCTGGTATCAATACCTTGTCCAGACAACTCACGACATATAACATTGCCGATATGTCCGTTAGCTCCTGTAACTGCGGCTGACGTCATTACTCACAAAGATATTTTATATTCAGCTGCTTGATTTGATTTTTATTTTACCAGGGGGATACAAATAGTGAGGATGCTGTATCATGTTTAAAGAAAATCCTGAATATAAAGACATTGAAACAGTATTTTTAAAAGCTTACAATAGAGAATTTAGTCAAATTCAATGAATAATTTACTAATTAAAAATTTGTTATTGTAAATTGACTATATTCTGCTCATTAAAAATATTAACTTCTACAATGAATAGAATAATCTTTCATCAAAAAGTAATGAAAATTTCAAATTTGTTGCAAATATTATTTAATAGTAAAAAATAAATATAATTAAGAAAATTTCAAGACCACGATATGGTATTTTATAAAAAATTAACCAATTATGTCAATTAAATTATTGAACATGCATATCGAGATTAATTTGTATGAAATTATGAAATAAGTTGAAAAATAAAAGTATTTTCAGTTTTAATATTATCTTCATTCCTTAACTCAGGGTTACATGAGATAAAAGTTAGAAAAAAAAATTTAGTTTTTATTATGTTTTATAATACTCAATATAATTGAAAAACATATT
>JAIBCI010000069.1 GCA_019694255.1 Saprospiraceae bacterium | reverse complement strand
CATTATGAGGAATAATATCATCATCAAAATTGGCTGGATTAATATTATGAGATTTCCACTTCACTGCTTTAATATTTGCGTCATTCGTTGCAATTACAGCAAAACCACCGCGTCGATCTCGTTCACGGGGGGTTCCATAATAATCAGCTGCTATATTTGACCATTGGCTTACCATGTTTGGTTTATCATTAGGTAGATGATTTTTTCGTTCAATTTTCATTATTTGATCAAGTTCTTCTGCCGCTTGGATATGTCCTCCTTGTCTTGCAGGTACAAGCCTTTGGTCCATTTGAGTTATATTGTCTGCATAAAATACTTTATCTCCGGGAGCAGCTGTTGGTTTTAAAATATAATAGTCAGGATTACCATTGGCACCATAATCTATTACACCTGTAAATCCAGTTCCTTCTGCCCAATCTGATATATGACCGGCAAATGGCCTGATTTCTGGTGGTATTTGATTTAATGGCATATTGGTAACAAAACGCGCATTCGTATTAATTTCTCGCCCAATAGGGGCTATATCGCGTTCTACCTCCGCGCCTGCATTTATGAAGCCTCTTATTCGAATCATCCCAGTGGGGTCTGTATAATTGGTTGGGTTATTCGTCACATAAGCATATGGTGTTGCCGGATTTTGCATTGCTGGATCAGGGGACAAAAATTGGGTCAATTTAGGTTCATAAATTCGAGCCTTGTAGTTATAAACATTTAATTCTGGATCAAACTCTTGGCCAGTAAAAAGGTATGGGAAGAATGCTGTATTGCGCTGTAGGTCGGGTAATTGCTCCCCATATTCATTATATGCCCACGCCGAAACGATCGTATTATTGCTGCGGTCAATGAGTTGTCTTGCGGAACCTAAATGATCTTTAAGTACCCACCAGGAAGAAAATTGATTGCCATTGGTGGTAATATACATCGCCTCAATACTTTCTTCTGGCCCCCATACATAGTATCGCATAGTGTCGATTCCATGGCCGTCCTGATGCTGCACTTTTTCAGCTAAAATATGCTTGTTGAAGGCGTTTACATACGTTTTACAATAGTTGCTTAGGGTTTGCTGATTTCTTTGTATGGTTGTATTTTTTGTCAATCGCAGACCCTGGGCATCATAGGTATAACTACAGTTGCTCCCATATTGATTGGTGCTTGTAAAACTTCCTGATTGTAACAGGCCGAAATTATTATAGCTAAAACTACGAATGGTTTGTTCGGCTAAACTGCCCTTTTTACTAACATCTTTGGTGGTATTATGGCGGTTATAAGTTATGGTTTTCAGATTGCCAATGGCATCATATTTCATGAAGCTGGTGTCATAATTATAAGTATTACCACTGCCATACCAATGCCAATCAATCGCTTGCAAATAAAAATCCATTTCTTTGGGTTGGTTTTTACTGTTGTATTTGAACTTAGATTGTCTCGCGCCTTTTGGTGCCAAGTCTCCTGTGCCACGTTCTTGTTGGTATCCGCGATTCTTTATATTGCCATTTACATCATATTCCATCGTTTCGGATACATAACTATTCACACCGTCAAAAATTTCTGCATTCACATAATTACTATAATAGCTTTCTAAGGCATTGTATGGGTTATAGGTATAGCCATCTTTTAATGTCTGGAGATTTGTATTTGGCCCTGGGCTGTAATTTGTACTT
Organism: Saprospiraceae bacterium; assembly: GCA_019694255.1. Taxonomy (GTDB): domain Bacteria; phylum Bacteroidota; class Bacteroidia; order Chitinophagales; family Saprospiraceae; genus Vicinibacter. The sequence goes on along the minus strand of JAIBCI010000069.1, from coordinate 18,648 downwards.
GCCACATTGCCATTGTAATAACTTTGACCCCAAAGACTTGACCACCAGTCTTCCAATAAATTATAACCAATGGTATAGCTAAAAAAGCGAGGCTTGTTGCTGACTGTATCACCAGCTGCTATCGTCGTTAGCCATCCTGGGGCATTGTACAGACGATATTCAGGAAACTTTCCTCCATTTGTTAGCAATCTTTCATTTTTATGCAAGCTGCCATCCGGGTTATAGCTATAATTGGCTAAATTATTATCGCTTGAGCTAATTATACCCGTACATTGCCCCAATGCATTATACTGATATTGAACCCAAAAAACTTGATTGTTCACAGCCGGATAATCGATTCTTGTAGTCTGACCTTGCAAATTATAGGCATATTTAATTTGGAATGTATCAGTAGTGTTCATCGCATTATCCACAAGTTGTGTCTCTAAAATGATTTGCCCTGCATTGTCATACTGTAATTCTTTGCGTTGTATTTGTTGTCCATTGTTATAGCTCAATAAGCTGGTAATTCTGCCGCGGTTGCTGGCAGAACCATAAATAGAATTGATTCCATTTATCCCACTATAGTAAATCTTTCGATTGGCTTGTGCGCCTTGTGCTGACTCCGGATAATTGGAGTTAACACAGTTTAGTTCTAAGGTATTAAGATCCCAGTTTGACAGCGGAAATATTCCTTCTTCAATTGGTCGGCCCATTTTGTCAAATTTGTAATATTGGGCTTGATTGTTGGCTTTTTGTAAGTCATTCTGGCTTATTCGTCTGCGGCCATAATAGTCGTACGCGGTGTGAAGAATACCACTCTCCGGGCTAATAATCTGACTTGTATTTCCTCGGGCGTCGTAACCCAGGGTAATTATTTGTGATTTGTCTGGATTATTTTTTAAATTAGACTTTGGTAATTTGATTTTAGATAACTGCAAATCATTGTTGTACAAGTATTTGGTGAATGGATATTCCGTATCAGAATTATCATTCGAACCTGCTAAAAATCCGGCAATTATATTTGCTGCGTCCATTATAATAATTTCAGGGGCAGCCGCTGGATCTACAATGATTGTAACCGCATCAATAGTATATCCAATAATGGTAATTGCTTCACCTACATATGTCAGGACGTTCTCGTATGCCCAGCGTTTCCCTTTTTCCCAGGTACTGTAAGTTCGTAATGCGAAATCCTTTCCCGCCTGAAACTGAGCTGATAAAGCCGTTTGGGGTGAGCCTTCATATACATTTCGGTAATAAAAATACCCATTGTCCTGGTTTCCGATTTCGTCATAGGTATATGCATTATCAACCAAGCCTTGCATAACACCGGTGTACCAATTAAAATCGCTGATAAAACTCGTGTTGTAAGCTAATGTGGATACATTGCTAAGGCGTACTTTTTTTGTATTAATTGCAGGGCGTTGCATGTCGTCATAGAGCGTCGCAGAAACGATTATATTAGTTCCTTCAGTTACCTGTGTTTGGATGTTATTTTCCAGACCATCATAATAACTTGCCGAAATAACTGGGTTTTGCAATAGGCAAAGGTTATCTATATAATTAATAATGCCCGCTGATGCTACATTGCTAAAATTTAATCCAATTCCATTACTGGCTGTATAAGTTTGGGTAAGTAAGGCATAGTTTCCATTTATCCATAACCAAACACTGGACCCATTAAATACCATCATGAGCTCAACTGGGTTTGCTTCGATAGATGTGCAATTTAATGGAAAATTAATAGCTGCTCCATTGCTTCCCCATACTGCGGTAATTTTAGCATTGGTGCCGCCTGTAAAGGATAAGGTTAAGTAATACGTGTTCAATTGTAATTTTAAAAGCCTTGTGGTATTCGTAGTATTGAAAGAATTGGTTGTCCACTGAAATGCCATTGCGTAGTGTGATGCATCCGTTGGCAAATAGGATGTTTTCAAATAGGCGCTGGAATTTGAACCAATGGCAAGTTGACCATTTGAAAAATATGATCCACTGCTGCTTAGTTGCCAGGCATTTTGTTGACTTTGGCTATTAAAGCCATAAAAACTACCTTTTGAATTAGTGCTGATGCTTACTTGTGAATTGGGGTCGTTAGGGTTAAAAATCCCTTTGTTGTTAGCACCAGACCTTGAATAATATCGGTTGCCTATAATGCTCGTAGGTACATCATTTGTATTTATTTGGCAAATTTGGTCACCTATGGCATTATAGAGATATTTTTGAATTTGGCCATTATTGTTGAATTTACCAATAATCGAATTTGTAGACTTCTTATACACAATAGCTGAAAAATCTCCTTCAATAGGACTGAATCGAATATCATCAAAATAGGTGTTGTTATTGGCAGTAAGCGTAAAGACCAAGCTGTCCGATGTGCCAGAAATTGAAAACAGAATCTCAAGATAGATCCACTTGCCTAATAAAGAGTCAGGGATAGTAAAAGTCTTAACGGCATAATTGGCTACTACACTTCCCGTAATGCTGCACTGAATACTACTTGTTTGTGGCATCGCCCACAATGAAAAAACATAATCAGATCCAAGGGTTTGATTCTTATTGAAGGCAAACCCAATCGTAGTGTTTCCTTTAGCCGCATTTCCTCCCATACAAGTATAGGTTGAATTATTGGTACTGGTTATTTGTGCGTTTGATTGCTCGTAAGCTTCAAATCCATAATAAAAAGCATTCTGGGGTGAAGCATTTGCAAACACTGCCACCGGTAGAACTTGTGTTGTGTAAGACGAATTTTGCTGAGTATAGGTACTCTTGCTGTATTGTATAAAATTATAAATAGAATCTGCGCCCATGCTGTACACCGCTAAGCCTTTATTGTCCCGCTGAAAAACCTGGTTATCCACTAACCATAGCGGGTTCGGTGGGGTATAGTAATTATTGTTTTGGGTGTTCTGAAGGACTTCTGACACGGCATGAATGCTGGTATCTGTTTGTAATATAAAGGATCGCCAAGGCATCCAAAGTGGATTCGTAGCGTTACTGCTAAAATTTTTCCATTGCGCCAAATGACAACTGTTCACTTCCCAATCGTGATCAATTAAGTTTTTTACTAAGGTAGTGGTAGCGATTGGTGTAGCATATAAACTCAAAGCATCTCGATTTAATGCAGGATAGATGTCTGCCGCATAGGTTAATTGATTGTTTGTGAGCTGTATAAACGGTTTGTCATTAACATCACTTAATTCGTGGGAAGAAATTGCGCTAATTGGTAAGCCATTGTTGTTATATTTTATGACTGTATAGTTTACAGCTGTTCCTCTTTCGACAGATAGAATAGCATATAATTGTGGTGCTTTACTGCGCCATGATGTTAAGGTTGGCAAGTATAGTTTTTCGGAATAAGACACTTCTGAAAAATTATTTTTAAGTATTCGATTGCAATACATTTTACCAATCAAAGTTTCGTCAGTAGCATTGGTACTGGTTATTGGTGTGATATTATTGTCCTTATTTGAATAACAGGCTATTTGCAGATTGTCTATATAAAAACTATTCACCTTCGTATTGGTGCCTGCATTAATCACCGCTATCGAATAACTGATCGAGCTAAGATTATTTGGAATGTTAATCTCGTCAAAATAAAGTTTATAATCGGGATCAATTAAATAACTTCCATCCAGTATTAAGGTCGAGTCCTTGTGCCCCCCATTCCACTCAACATGTACTTTGAATTGTAGACCTTTGACTTGTGCTTTGCTGTACCTAAAAGCAATTTTAGCGCGCATGGTGCCGGATGGCACTGGTAAATCAGGCATTCTGATTTGTGAATAATGTCCATTGGAGCATGCTTGCATTTCAAGCGCACCTGACCCGGCATAAGATATTTCGAAATCGTTAGTGTTTAATGTTACTTTGGGATAACACGCATCATTGGTATTCCCCAGTATTAACCAATCATTGGTAAATGTGTTTTGCTCAAAACCTGAGTACCAAATTTTCCGAATACTGTCATTCTGATACATTTCGCGGTAGGCCTCTGGCAAATGTCTTAAAGAGTCTGAAACGGCACCTGTATAAAAATAATAGTCCGTCCGTCCCTGTGGTGCATAAGCGGCGCCTGATACGGTAACAACATCCAAATAAAAGTCAAAATAATAAATAGCCGAACCACCTTCAATTGTAAAATCAAACTGTACAGCTTTATCCGGAATGGCTAGGCGCTGAATAACCTGCACCCACTGTCCATAAAATTCGTTTGTCGTTTCAACTTCTTTTGTGCTGAAACTTATCATATGCTTTTTTGAATCGTAAAAACGGTATGAAAAAATATGCGTCACATCAAGAGTCTGATGGGTCTGGTTAATAAAATAGCTGACAGTAAGGGAATCTGGCAAAAAGCCCATACTTGTTTTAGCCTTTGCAAAGGAAGAGTCTGAAGCCAAAATAGTTTTAGGTTTAGTTAAGCTAAATGTTTGGCTTTGTAAAATGGTATTGTTTACATTCCCATTAAAAAAATAACTATTCTTGCCAGTTAAAGCCTGGGCGCTGGAGATATTTATTTTTTTAAGGTTAGCAAATACCAAATCAGAACTACTTGTTTCAAAACTAGTGCTTAGCGTTTGCAAATGGGTATACGATTCGCTGGTACCGGGGTAAGCGCTTACATAGTTGTACAAGCAGTAGGGGGTGTTTGTTTTTTCAGATAAATAGGTATACGTTGTTGTTTTACAATTCGGAATTGTCTCTTTGTCTGCTGAAACGTAAGTAGTGCCTGAAAAAACATGGGTTTCAGTTACAGGGAAATAGGCAACACCATCGTATAGTCTTTGCCCATAAGTGAAGTTGATGATACCGCCATTTTCATTGGTTATTTCAGATAATGCGCCGTTGTAATTGCTTGTGTTATATGTAAAAACGGTTGCCGGAGCCTTAGATACCCATTGCGTGGAATTATTGTCTATTGCCGCATTTTCAAAAGACTGTAGACTTATTAAAATTTGAGCCGTTGGTAATGGAGTAAAGACATTGCTATTATAGACTAAATTGGTTTTGCTGATAGCTATTTTGTTATTATTGGTTGCCTTTTGGTAATACGTGATATTGCTTAATAGGCTATTCTGATAACTTAATTCAAGATAGCCACCTGTAGAACTTGTAATATTGATTAATTGGTTATTGGAATAGTCGAACACTAAAGAATCAAGATGCTGGGTATCACCAATTTTAGTTATATTCCATATATTTCCACCTTGACCATTGCTTAAACTGCTCGTTGCTAATTGATTGAAATAGTATTGTGTACCTTTTTCAGTTGATACAGTCCAGGTATTGTATGGCATGTTTATACTGCTAGTATTCAGTACAAATTTGTTAAAAAATGCGTCTCCATTAGTTCGTAGTGTAAGTTGGTTAGACTGATTTGAAACGGTATCCAGTTTATATACATTTTTGCCATCTAAAAAATAGAAATTTTTTAGTTCGTCATCATACACCATTTTAGGATAGTCAAGCATTTTCCAACCCAAGCCTCCCAGATTATTATTGACATAATAAGGCGTAATCGCTGCTGCACGGCTATTGTATTGTACTTTAAGGCTGAATTGAATAGCCCCTGCAGTTATTTGGCCTATTTCAAAACTAGGGATTGCATCTCCGGTAACTAAATTAAGTCCCATTTCCGAATGGTCACCAGGAATACTTGCTACCGGATATACATAATCCGGATGAAGTATACGAGCGGGCATTATAGCAACTTGGGCTTTTATTGCTGTGGCTTGGCTGCCTTCACATCCTGTTGTTGCATCCAGATTAGTAACATAATAAGTCTGTGTGCTACTGATCGAAGGTGTTAAATACGAGGTTCCTGTCGCAACTAAATTCTTTAAGCCTGAGTCAGAATACCATTTACAAGTAGTGCCATATTGAGTTGGTCGTGCCCATAATTGGATACGGGTTTTTTGTCCAGATTGGCTAATATAGCCCGTTTGATCATTAGCCAAAGGTTGCCCAAGTTCTGGGCGATAGGCAACGAAAATAGGACTTCGGCTTTCACTTTCACAATTGGAATTAATCATGACACTGGACACAAAAAACATCGTATCCTGTGAGATATTAGATGTTAAGTATGTCGTGCCCTGATGAATTGATGTGGTGCTAGTGCGACTTAGGTACCAATTGCAGGTAGCATTACTTTCTTGAGGTGTGGCAGATAATAATACACTTTCAGACTGACATATATAGGTGTTTTGAGTAGTGGGAGCCTTTGGCCTGCTAATCACGCTCACTAAAGTTGCTATCTTAGGACTTTCACAACCCGAACTTGGTTGATACGAACTGACAAAATATTGGGTACTTGCGGTTAGGATTGGTGTAACATAGGAATTGCCTGTAAATAGTGGGGTGGTATCAGAATTGTTCGTATACCAATGGCATATCGTACCATTTGAAGTTGTTGCAGTAATCGTTGTGCTCGTCGAATCGCAAATTGTTGTATTGCTTACAATTGGCGTATTGATATAAGGAGTGGCTATGACATTAATAGTTGTATAATCAGGACTTTGACAAGCTGTAGCGGGATCGTAGGTATAAACCTGGTAGCTTATGTTATTCGTCGGTGTAATGGTCAGTGTATTGCCCGTATTCGCCAATTGACCATTATTATACCATAGACAAGTAGAGCCATTAAGTCCAGGGCTTACAGTTATATGCACGGTCTGCCCGTAACAGGCATTAACCGTATTATTAAGGACTGTCGGTGGCTGCGGGACTGGGTATTGGCTTAAGTTAGCAACATTGGTCTTAATGCTGAATGTGCCTCCTGAAGGTGCATCATAACCACCACAGATTGCATAATACAATCCCGGGGAAGTGACAGTATAGTTTTGTTGAATAGCACCACTAATGGGAGTGTTGTTTAAGTACCATTGCCAGTTAGTGGCTATAGGGTACGAAACGGCTTTTAAGGTGGGCCCATCTGATGCACAAAAGACATTGTTTCCACTTGTAATTTGTATTGCTGCTTTTTTTTGATAATTCGGAATGTTTATTGGTCCTTGATAGGAAAATCTGCTTCCTTGTGTGTTAGGATAAACAGCTTGTACGCCCCAATAATAATTCCCGGAAGGTAAATTTTCGGCGAAGTAATTTCGCTCTGTATACTGATTTCCCTCAGCGATTATTTTGCGTTTGCCTGTAGTCGTTATTGCATCCGGGCAAACACTTAAAACATCATTTTCATTACTTAAATAAATATTGTAACTTGCTATGGAATCAGACGCTGGTGGTTCCCATAAAATAAGCAAGTTGTTTCCCAGAACGAAATTTTGCAAATTCATAGGTGATTTATTATTAGGTACTGGGGTTACGTTACCATTGTTTTTGTAAAATTGTAAGCTCCCTGATGTGCCATTGCTTGATCCGGATATAAAAGCATCCAATTGGGTATCTGCATTAAAGTCAAACCAAACAAAATCAGAGTACATCATAAATCCAGTTCCGGAATTCTGGAGCAGACTGAAGCCATCGTTTTTGTTATTCGTGTATAAATTGAAGCACATACTGTAAAGTCCATTGCCTGCATTATAAAATCCTGTAATGCCTATATCCAGATAACCATCATTGTTAATATCACCCCAATGTGCTTTGCCTTGCTCTATATTTAACAAATTGGCAATTGCTGTAAAACTGCCATCCTGATTATTTTTATAAATAACAGCAGATCCATACTCTGAACCAACAGTTAATAAATCGGCATAGCCGTCATTATTATAATCCCCCCATTCGGCGTTGCCGTTTAATCCTGCATTTCCTTGCCTATAAGCATTTGGATTAAAACCGCTTAACAACGAAAAATTACTGTTGCCTAGGTTGGTATAGATTAGGGTTTGGCCGTAATAATTCGAGCTGCCCGTTGTCTGGTCATTTCCTGTTAATACCAGGTCTATCAAGCCGTCTCGATTGTAATCTGCCCAATCGGAAGAACCGTTGGCTAGGCCTACAAAATTGCATGAACTTGCTGTAAAACTAAATTTACCGGATTCCCCATTATTTAGAAAAAGTTGCGAAATGGGGGTTTCATTGGCATTTTTTCCTTCGATAAATAGATCTGGATATCCATCACGATTTACATCAGCCCAAGAAATAGAGGCATTATCAATACCGGTAATTGAAGCGACATCTTGACTAAAAACCCAATTATTGGCGCTCCCCCCATTGCGATATAGTTGGGTGATTTTAGTACCATTTGCACTTTTTCCGGCAATAGCAAAATCAATATATCCATCTCGGTTATAATCCGCCCAGGCGATAGCGCCATTGGTGATGGTAGGTAGATTGGAGAAATGCAGGGAACTCACTTCAGTAAAACTACTTGAACCGTTGTTCTGATATAAATAAGTAGCGCCTGTACTTGAATTAATATTGCCGGTAAGCAGTATATCTGTATAAGAGTCGTTATTAAAATCGGCTGCGGATATACTTGGGTTCAACAGACCAGCTCCATTCGATACACTCGTAAAGGATTGCTCAAATGCCACGAATGGCAAAATAAGAAAGGAAAATAAATAAATAAGTACGTTATATTGAATGTTTACCAAATGCTTTCCTCCAAGAAAAGTTAGTGATTTAAATGCTTTATTCATGATGATGTATTTAGGTTTTACTTTGATCACAACTGCCCTAAAAAGTGAATATGAAGTACGCTTTAATTTGTAATACGCTCCAATACTTGGACCAAATGTTCGGTTAGTTATGTTAAGAATGGACAAATTAGGCAACCTTCATTTTATTGATATAACATATCGATGTTCAGGAGTTTGATTACTGTTCGAGGCTTTTGCTGGTTATATTAAGTGAAATGATTTAGAATTCCTTCATAATTTCAAAACCATTTTCGCAGGTATTCAAATGAATTTAATCATTTTTAAGCGTATTCTAAAATCTTTCAATCCAGAGATTGTTTGTGGTTCTAATTTTTCCATTTATTGATAAATGATGTTAGTAAAAATGATTGTAGAAAATAATCAGTTATTTTGATGCACAAAATTTAAACCTTAAAAATCATTCTTTGGAGAATTTAGAATGGGAACTTAAGTAATTTTAAATTCCACATTGCTTATAATTCAGTATATATCATGCAGCTTAAAGAAAAATAACCTTTTGCCTGATACATCATATAAGGAATTTTGCTTAATAGAGATGAATGAAAAAAGACTGATCTGCCTTCAAGTCGATGACTGACACATTAATTTAATGCTTTGACTAAGTTAATTAAGGTGTTCAGTATTTTAATGGGGCACCCAACCCGGCATAAAGATCACTCTGTCCGTATTGGTCCTGCAGCATTTTAAATGCAAGATGTCCCGTGCAATGCGCGGGTGCGACACGCTGGACTTTTAGTTCGTTTTTGATTTTGTCCACCAGCAGATGGGTTTGCTTGCGGTCGAAGGGTATCATGTGAAAGCCGCCATAGACGAGATCAATTGTATCACCAGTGACTTTTTTGGTTTCGCTGATGATGTTTTCAACGCCGGTGTGCGAGCAACCTACAATCAAGACTTCACCATGGTCTGTTTTCAAACTGAGTGAGAGTTCCGGTAATCCGGTTTGCTTGCAATCATCTTTTTGTTGTGTGAATTGTCCGTCGACAAAACTTTTGTTGGGATAGCAGGAGAAGTATCCCATATAACCCGAACTGGTGGTAATGATCTTCAACCCGGGGATGATGTCTTTAGCGTTTTTGACAAACTCGATATTGGCCTTCCAGAATCTTCCGCTTTGGTTGATGACGAATTTGGTCGCACCACCGTCAAAGTATTGATTGGATCTCGGAAGTGAATCCTTTACGCCTGGTTCCTGCCCGGTCGCATCATAGGGCACCGGCGCACCCCAGAAGATGTCATACGGAAAGTAGATTTTGACATGGGGATTGATTTGTAACAGATAATCCAATCCGTTGAGATGGTCAAAATGTCCGTGCGACACGATCACCATATCCACTTTTCGAAGATCAATGCCAAGCTTTGTCGTATTGTGCTGAAAAATGTCCGCATTGCTGCCGGCATCAAAAAGGATCGTCTTTCCTTTATATTTGGTAATGCAGGAGAATCCAAAATCCTTGGTCAGGGAAGTATCCTTGCTGAAGGCATCATAAAGATTGAGGATCGTACCTTCTTCGATGGCTCGGTATGGTTTTTTCTTCGTCCCGAAATTGAATAATGCCATTGCAACAAACAGTATGAGTATCGTGTAAAATCTATTGATCATATTTTCTTTAGATTGTATTATTCAGTATATGGGGTGACTGGAGCGCTGATAATATGAATAACTGCAACTAATCATAAGATTGCAGTGCGTCAAAGCATTTTGGGCAATTACTTTATTTTTTATAAGGTCTGGTCATGAATGTAATTGGTGAAGTCTCAGATCAGCCGAATGAATTCAATGGTATTTTTTGTTGAATCAAAGCTTTATTATATCTTGAATAAACAAAACTTTTGCGGCCAATTATTCAATCTCAAAATATCCGTATTCATGGGTATCCATTTGCTATTGACCGCTCACTCTTTTTTACTACGAAAGAACTTCTTATTTTTTTTTGCAATTGACTATTGACTACTGACCACTGACCATTGAATTTTGACCCCTCACGCATTTTTACTCCGAAAGAACTTCTTATATTTTTTGCAATTGACCATTGACTACTGACTACTGACCATTGAATTTTGACCCCTCACGCATTTTTACTACGAAAGACCTTCTTATATTTTTTGCAATTGACCATTGACTACTGACAACTGACCATTGAATTTTGACCGCTCACTCTTTTTTACTACGAAAGAACTTCTTATTTTTTTTTGCAATTGAATATTGACTACTGACCACTGACCATTGAATTTTGACCCCTCACGCATTTTTACTACGAAAGAACTTCTTATATTTTTTTGCAATTGACCATTGACTACTGACTACTGACCATTGAATTTTGACCGCTCACTCTTTTTTAGTACGAAAGAACTTCTTATATTTTTTTTCAATTGACCATTGACTACTGACCACTGACCATTGAATTTTGACCGCTCACACATGTTTACTACGAAAGAACTTCTTATATTTTTTTGCAATTGACTATTGACTATTGACTATTGACTATTGACTATTGACTATTGACTACTGACTACTGACCACTGACCATTGACCATTGAATTTTGACCGCTCACTCTTTTTTAGTACGAAAGAACTTCTTATTTTTTTTTGCAATTGACCATTGACTACTGACCACTGACCATTGACTACTGTTACGGCTTCGCCCTCCTGAGTCCCATCGTTTTTAAATATGGATCAGCGTCTCGGGTTATATCATTCGTTGCAGGTCAGTGATCCAGCCTGCGCAAGTATTTTCTTTCGATGCTGCACGAAGCCCAGGCACCCAGGCCGTCCAGCCGTACAAAAAACCGCCACCGTCCCTGGACCTCCAGGATGCATCCTTCCATTCCTTTGAGCGGGCCCGCCGTAATTTGGACACGGTCGCCGCATTGAATGGGTGTGGTTTGCAGTGTAGGTTCAACACCGTGCTTGCAGATATGGCGGATCAATTCAATTTCACGTGGAGCGATGATGCTGGTCTGTCCATGTCTGCGCACATAACTTAAGGCGGATCCACTGTCGAACACGCGGTTGCGCTCGGCCTCACAGGTGAAGACAAACACGTAAGGACTCATGACGGGTATATCGATATTTTTGGTCCGATCACTCCATTGATGTTTTTGGCGCACGAGCGGAAGGTAATATTCAAATGAGGAATACGCGAGATACTGTGCCAGCTTCTTATCCTGCCGTGGCTTGGCGATCAGGGCATACCATTGATTAGAGCGGTCAGATACTTGAATCATAGTTGGTCGTGCAGGGGCTTAAAAATAGAAAAAACCTTGTATTGCAATAGTTAATTGCTAGAAGATTTTATTTGGTGTAAAAGAAATTTCAACATAGCATCACTAAAAATTTACAGTATCTTATACATTATTATTTTATAGTATGTATAAAATATATTATTATAGTATTTAACACATAGATAAATTCTATACTTTGATCAAATCTTCCGGAATTCAATTTGCTATCAGAATTAATATCCAGGACATCCATTTCATCAGAAGCGGCACAGTGAATTCATCGAACGTGAGATCCCATGCAGAAATCGATTATTTTATATGCCTTATACCTAGAATGCTGTCGGGTGGTTCAATGCCTGGTTTTTTCAATTTTACGATGATAGGGGAGATAGCAGGGCAGCGCTGCCGAACCGTACCATCGGATAATATCAGCATCAAATAACTTCGCTTCAATGGTTGGATCTGCTTGGAGTAATGCGCGTACCTCTTCTTCGCTGCTGCACTTGAATATGAACAGGCCGCGGTATTGCAATGAATTCGCCGCAAGTGGTCCCGCTACGACCAACTGACCCGATTCTGCCAGCTGGCTGATATTGTTCATATGCCCGCGAAACAGGCTGTCCCGAATACTTTTATCTTCAATGACCGCCGGACCCGTGCGCAGCATCACGAGATAATAATTCCGCATACCGTAGGCATCCGCACCGAGTGAATCAGCCAGCGCCTGGTCAAATACAGTGGCTGTCTCCTGAGCTTTTACAGTATTTTGTAACATGATCAGGATAGAAATAAAACATGCAACAGGTAATCGACAAAACGAGATGAAATGGAGTCTACTAAACATACTGAAATGAATGCTGAAGGTCAAAGGTAATGTCGTGGGTTAGATATGAAATTTTGTAACGATCACTTTCAGGAATTGAATCATCATGCTGGTGGATTTTGAAAATAAAGCGTCTTCAGGCTAGATCGAAGGTCCATGTTTTGCCTTTTGGGCCGTTATAAAATTTTGTTCGCTTGATATTTAATGACTATTTTCACGAGGCAAATAGTATGCACAGGAAGCATTATTTAATAACACTCATAAGCTGTCTTCTCGCTTGGCATTGCGATGGCCAGGGCTTGTTATTGAGCTACAATACCAAAGACACCCTGACCATCTGTGGCACGCAGCGCCTGGATCTACTCCTCGAAAATACAGGCATGGCTGTGATCAACGATATACAGATCACCATGCAATGCCCGTCGGGTATCCGCTATCAGCCGGGCTCCGTCACCAATGCCGAAGAGATCAGTAACAATCCGCCGGACCGACCGGTATTCAGAGTGGTGAGCGTCGCACCGGGAAGCAAGTATATGTTTTCTATTATCCTGGAATGTGGATGTGAAGCTTTTGAGAAAGCCAATATGGCACAGCGCTTTGAGAACATGTTCTGGATGGCCTATAACAACCGGATAGACTCCCTGCGGTCCTCACCGCCATATCCTGTCTATACGCCTTTCGTCATACTTGCCGACGTGCCGGATGTCACTGTGCCCATTGGTACGGTTGGAAGCCGGAGTATCAGGATAACCAATACAAGACTGGGTGATCTGCACAGTCTAACGGTTGAAGACCACCACGGTTTGGCCAATATCAGTTCGTCTCTGGGACAGACCATCGTGCGGAATGATACCGTCCTGATCGTAACCCTCGGGCCTTCTGATTTTGTCCAATTCGGGGATCGCGACAGCATCTTCGAACGGGACGAGATGATCATCCTTGAAGAAAGAATCGAAGCGCTGGGTTGCAATGCCTATGCCGTTCCCAGTTGGGTTAGCGCTGCCTGGGGATGTGGAGGTTCCTTCTGTCAGGAAAGCGGAGAAGGCTCGGTCCTGACTTTCGAACAAAATCCGGTCGAAGCCATGCTCAACTTCAGCGCCAACGCCGACGCACCGGTTTGTGCCTGTGACACGTCGGGCGCGGTGCAGGAGTTGATCATCAGAAATAACGGGCAGGGTATCGCAGACCATGTCTGCATCACGTTGCATGCGCGGGATCCTTTCATCACCGATCCGATCGGTTTCCGTCAAGGAAGTGTGATCGTCAACGGGCCACGACAACCGGACAGTCTGCAATACCTCGGCCTCATCAGCGGTTGTGCCCCGGCCAATGGGGATTCACTTTATGAACAGATCAGACTGTGTTTTACCTCCCTGTATCCGGGTGAAGAGGTTCATATCCGTGCGACCTGGCTGAGCTGCCTCTCCTCCTTGGACAGCAGCCGGCTCCTGCGATGGTCCTATGACTACGAATATGGGACGCGATGCAACCCTACCTCGCTAAGGATGAATACCGATCTGAAGGTCAACATTCCTCCGGTCAATCTTCCGGTGGTGACCGTCGTCACACAGTTTCCCCCCGACGTTTACGATAACACCGTCAATACATTGCAGGCCAATTTCAACTTCAGCAAAAATCCGACGACAGAAAAAATGAAGGTCGATATCCTGATTCCCTGCCCAATGCGTTTTCAGGATTCCGTTTTTTTATTAGGCGGACAAAAGCCACTGACCGCGGTGATTTCGCCGCAGCCTGGTGGTGGATATCTCGCCAGCCTCACTTTCCGTGCACCCTTCGGCGCTTCACCAGTGTCCTTGCTAACCAGAATCGAGGTGGACTGCGATGATCCCTGTGCGGATCATTTTCCGCAGAGCAGAAGAACCAGAGCCATCACCAATTGCCCTATTCCAAGAGTCATTTCCGAGCACCTCGTTGGGGTCATCTGTGTGGCGGCTACGCTGGGTTGCCCCGATGACCGGGGAGAATGCGGCAGCAGAAGTGTGGCGAACCAGGGCGCGGGTATAATCTGTGACAGCACCATCAGCCGGCAGGACACGATTCCGGGATATATTGATTTTGCGGCAGAGGGCCACAGAATAAGTGTTGGCGAAAGCGACACCAACAACGACCGCATGCCAGAGTCAGGACCTCTTGACACCGCGCTGATTGACCGGCAGGTGTTTATCACGGGAGACTCGCTGCAATTCACATTCCGGGGACAACTCGTGACCGATCGCCCGGACCGGACCCTGGATTCCCTGGCTTTTTTCGTCTCCACGATCGCGACGATGGACAACTGGTCCTCACACCTGACATTTTACAGTAAATCCCTGCAGCGCTATTTTTCAATAGACCAGCTGCCGGTACAGGAATTCAAATTGGGTGGCGGCTCACCAAAGTGTGGTGAGACGGAGCTTTCCGGTACAGGCTTGGGAAGAGGTTATATTTTGCGCGTGACACCGGAAGACATCCGCGCCCTGTATCAGGATTTTCCAGCTGATTATCGCTTTGGCGAAGGGGACAGTATCGTGGTCAGGATGAGTGGCCGGGTGATCAGTACGGTCAACGACCGGTTGGCTACTTTGCCATTTTTATATTATGCCCTGGCGTATGATCGCAGAGGACATTTTTTAATACCCTTCGTGTGTGGCAACGCCAGTCAGCAACTGAGGCAGGCGACCAACAGCATGCGATTTGACGCGGCTTCCACCTCGGCATTGTTGTGTGGAACAAGCGTTGTGCTCCCTGCAGTCAACATCTATGGCAGCAGACATCTGCACAATCTTTTCCCCTATGAATTCAGATCGCTGCACCGGATTACGGCCCTCAATTATTTTATCAGCCCGGTGTTGCGCATGGACAGTGTCAAAATAAAATATTACTACACACTGAATGGCAACCGGTATCTCAAAGATTCAGCGATTCTTCCGTTGTCGTTTGGCACGGTCTGGCAGGTGGATTCAGCCCGTCTCGCAAGCCTGCGTCACGATGAATCTTATGAGATGGAGATCACTGGTTATGCTTCGCTGCCGGATTGTCGCGCGGCCCTTGCGTCAAAGACGCTCAGTGCGGCCCTGACGGTTGAGGTCGGCAAAGATTTTGACGCTGATTTTCATGTGGATCCCAATTACCGCAATCTGCTGAGTGAATACACTTTTTCGAGAGCGTTCAGCATCAGCAATTATGTCGGCGGTGAGCGCCTGCAGTTGGCAACGCCCGTGA
Organism: Saprospiraceae bacterium; assembly: GCA_019694255.1. Lineage (GTDB taxonomy): Bacteria > Bacteroidota > Bacteroidia > Chitinophagales > Saprospiraceae > Vicinibacter. Next base: position 2,781 of record JAIBCI010000069.1, on the reverse strand, counting down.
TTGTGTCTTCTTCCAAATTATTGCAATGGAATGCAACGGTGACAGACCTCAAGCAAACGGGTTATTACCTCGTGCATTTTTCTTCACGCCAGGGGATGATTGACAGTTTTGTGATCAAGCCTGATCCATCCTATGATACATTGATGGCCAAAAGTCCGTCGGATTACATTTTGGGTCAATTCATTCCCGGCAAAAGCTACCCCATCAATTTTTGTGCGCGCAACAGAAGCTGCACCAGCGACACCATCATCATGGATGTGATCTGGTCTTGTGGCAATTCTTATCGCGAAGGGGATACCTGTTCGGTCTATACTTTCAGGATACCGGTGGTCAGTGAGCCGCCGGAACTTGAACTTAAACTGACACAGGACAATACAGAATCCAGTCTCTGCGACACACTGCCGGAGATATTGCTGGAGCTTTTTAATGCCGGAGAAGGTGCAGCGTACCGCACGACGCTGGATATAGACATTCCGCAGGGAATTATGCTCCTGCCTTCGGAACTCCGCATCGCCTATCCTTCCGATGCACCTTATGTAACGCTGTCTCCGCCGGTTTGGATTGGCGGCACGACCTACCGTTGGGAACTCGAGAATATTTTGCCATCCATCATCGCTACGGGTCTGCCGGGTTACAACAGTGCGCCGGCCAACGGAATGAAGATTCGCCTCAAGGCCTTGACCGCCTGTCAATCGAGCGTCAGTGGTTATTTTAATTTTGTATTTCGCGGAGAAAGAAATTGTGATCTCCGGTCCAATGCAGTCAGCAAGTCATCCAATCTGATCCGCATCAAAGGCGTCTCGAATCCGCCTCCCCTGAGTGTCATCTTTCGCAGCGACAGCACCGGCAGATGTCCGGACAGCCATCGGTTTACGGTAGAGATCAGAGATCCGGGCATCAGTTCGGGGCTGGATACCGTATCCATTCTGATTCCTGCTGGAATCTTTCTTGCACCCAATAGTTATGTGGCGGTGAGCAATGCAATATCGGCACCCATACTGCGAAGCGATACCCGCGGTACACTCCTCCTCGTGCCCTTGCTGCCGGGACTTGCACCGGGTAGTGTGATACGATTTGAGTTTGCGCTGATGAATTTCAATCACAGCGGCTGCACCTCGCTGATTATTCCGCTCAAAATATTCAGAAACGAGCGCGTCTATTGTGTGCAGACGCAAATGGATTGCAATGCCATGGTGACGCGTTATCATGAGTCAGTAAAATTTGACGATCAGTTCATGCAGCTTGCGCTGGACTCCATGAAAATAACGACAGAAGCATCAGAGACTTTCTTTGACCTCTGGCTGAATATCCGCGATTTTGCGCATCGCACGGACAGCACCATTTGTGTTGGTTTGTATAATGATTTTAAAAGGCAGGGTGTGTTGGATAGCACAGACCGGCTGATCGATCAATTTCGGATTGATGACAGCGATATTCAGGGCGACGGACCATATCATTTCCGGTTTAAAGTCGACCGAAATAAAATTTTCTCCTGCCGCTTCGGCGCCGCCGTACTGGCGAAGAGCTGCATTTGTATGCGCGATACTGTCTTTGATATTTTGACGACCAGGGATTCGGTGATGCGAATGGATTCTGTTTGTTCCGGCATCAGGAAATCTTTTGGCATTGCGACGCAGGATAGACATTTTTACAGATGGACAGGAGGTTCCTTTCCCTGCAATGACTGTGCCTCCAATACCTTGCAATGGTTCATCGCATATGGACGTGATTCGCTCATTAGTTTTCAATTGACGGACAGCAGTGAAGAAGGCTGCGTGACGGATTATCTTTTCACAGTTTTGCTCACTTCCGATCAAGGGTACAAAATGACCGATACCATCTGTCGGGGAAATGAGGTCATCCTAAATGCTGGATCGAGACCTCAATTCAAATGGTCAGGTAATCTTACCAATCCTTTCGCACAGGAGCAAAGGCTCAAGTTCAACGAGGACAGTATGGTCTTGTTGGAATACCGAGGACCTCATGGTTGCACGGTGACCGATACCTTCTGCGTGCGCGTGTCAAAGGCACTCGATCAGATCATAATCAGCCGCGATACGATCATCGGCCCTGGCGGGACAGCTACACTTGAAGTCATTCCAGGCTATCAATACCGCTGGTATCCCGGTGTGGATTTGGATTGTACCAATTGCCCGGTCGTGCATGCTATGCCTGACACCTCGACACGTTACTATGTTGAGGTGACGGACAGTCTGGGTTGCACACGATTGCTGACGGTGAAGGTAAATCTGTTGCAGGAGCCCTGTGATTCCAGCACCTTTTTTATTCCGAACGCATTCTCTCCCAACGATGACCATGCGAATGATGTCTTTTATGTTCGCGCCGCAAGCACCATGGACATTCATTTGGAAGTATACGACCGCTGGGGAGAGAAGGTATTCCAGTCAGATGATCTCAACAATGGCTGGGATGGCCGCTTCAGGGGCATTCGCCTGCCACCCGATGTCTATGGTTATTATTGCACCTTGCGATGTCCCGATGGCCGCAGTTACTTTAAAAAGGGTAACGTCACCTTGCTCAAATAAACCTTCTTTGGTTTGCATTCAACGTATGCTACTATTGATGTAAAAAAGAGCATTCTATACAGCAGTGATTCAAAGATAGATTTATCAAAAATTGATTCTAATATAAATAGATGATCAATAACAATTTTATCAATTGCCTTTTCTGTAATTGACTACTTAGCGTTGACTATTGACCATAATAGCCCCGAAGGGGTGTAATTTTTGTAGCAACGGGCATTAGCCCGTTGCGATGTAA
>JAIBCI010000083.1 GCA_019694255.1 Saprospiraceae bacterium | reverse complement strand
AGGAAATCAAAGAATATTGAAGTTATCTCTTGCCATGAAGAGACGGGAATGGTTTACTGGCCTATGGATGAATACAAATAACCTAAAATCGACTTTCATTTTTGATTCTTAATGACAATTCTGGGATTATTAAATTAAGTAAGGAAGGTCAGTTTATTTGGAGGAAAGAAGTTGAACAGAAAATTTTTGGTTATAATTTAAGATATTGCAAAGAAATTTCAAATGGCAATATTCAAATATTGGGAGGCAAGTTCAAACCTTTTTTCCTAGATGATGCTCAGACTTGGGTCTGTGTTATAAACTTTGATGCCAGTGGTAAAATAAAATCTGAAAAACTAATAATTAATACTTTTGATCTTTTTGAATTTAATTGTGTCAATGATATAAATAACTGCACTATTTGTGCAAGTGCAATACAATATAGAGATACTTCTTCCGCAAGAGGATACTTATTCAAAATAAGCTCTCGAGGAGATAGTATTTGGTCTAGGGAGTTCACCCATGGCTGGAAGGATAGAGACGAAGTCTTTCGAAATATTACTTATGCCTCTGATGGTGGATACTATCTTACAGGATATAACTGGGTACAAGGAGATAATAGTAGTAAGGCATGGGTTGTGAAGGTGGATAGTAATGGATGTGTAGTAGCTGGATGCAATACGGCAGTGAATGTTGAGAAAGAAGTTTATGGAAGCTTATTTCAACTGTTTCCGAATCCAGCAGTTGATTACTTGAGCATTTATCTAAATGACGAAGATCTGCAATACAGAAGTTATATATTGAAATGTTATAATCAGAATGGAAAGCAGGTATTGACAAGAGAAATTAGTGGACGAAAGTCGGATATCGATCTGGGTAATTTAACATCCGGGATGCATTTTTATCAGATTAGTGATGGGAGCAAGTTGATTCAGAACGGGAAATTGGTGAAGATGTAAGATGTCTGAATTAAAGATTAACCAATAAGAAGTATGCTACAAATAAATGATCTCAATATTCCCATGCATCCCAAAAATCAGTGTTCAGACAATTATGCTGCACAAGGAGTATTGATGGCCTATTATAATCAGGATTATCTGATTCCAATTGAAACAAATCAGGGAATTGGTTATAGATCTAAGTCAGATCAAACAGAGACTGATTTAGATAAAGGAAGGCTTATTTTTAATCCTACTCTAATTGATGATCATGTGAAGGTTTCTATACAGGTTTATAAGACGTCAAGAGAGGTTAATCTTATTATTTACTCAGCCGAAGGCAAACAGCTATATCAAGCAAAGATAAATTCATTAAGTGCAGATATGAACATTAATACCTCAGACTGGCCAACTGGTGTATTCTTTGGGACACTGTCAACATTGGATGGAGTAATTGCAAATAATCGCGGCATAAAAAAATAGTTCATTTAACCAACAGAGGCTTCGGCCTCTGTTTTTTTTTCTAACTATGAAAAAAATAATTTTATTGTCACTAATTGCTACTTACACAAGTGCGCAGCATTATTTTGATAAGGTAATAGCTACGAATCAGAATAATATATCAACTATTGATCATCCTGCGATTGAAATTAAGGATTCTGTTTTTTGCTTTATTAGAAATGAATATAGAAATTATTATGGTTTCTCTGAAAGCCTCTTGAGAATGGATCAAGAAGGCAAAGTCATATCCAGTGATCTATATCTGGACACTCTTAATCCTTATTGGATTCTTGATGCCAATTATGTTGGAAATAAAATATTGACTTGCGGAGTTAAACAATTAAAGGACGAAGGTAAGCGGATAATAATGTATGGAACATTAAATGCAAATATGGATACTGTGTGGACTAAAACTATTACCAGCCAAAACAATTATCCAGGAGTCTATAAGATAACGAGATTGAATAATGGAAATATTGCTATAGTTGGTGAAGACACTCATATTAGACCCACAGGTGGTGCATACTTCGAAAACAATGGTGCCATTCTTATACTTGCAGACAGCATAGGTAATATTCTGAAGTACATACACTTTCCCAAAAGAGATACAAATAGTCTTGAAGGCCTGAATTATGTAATACAAGTTCGCTCCGGGGATATTTATTGTGTTGGTACAGTAAAAAACGGCACATCATATTTTAAGGGATTAATAATTAAACTTAATAAAGATGGTGATTTTATTTGGAGAAAAGAAATAGAAAAAAGTGCATATGGATATTATTTAAGGTATTGTAAGGAATTATTAAATGGAAATATTCAAATAGTTGGTGCAAAATACAGACCATTTTTTTTAAATGATGCACAGGTTTGGCTTAGTTCGATTGAAATGGATTCATCCGGGAAGCTAGTATCAGAAAAAAATATTTTTAATGAACATCTAACATACTATTATTACTGTACAGAAGATAAATATGGAAATATTGTATGCGCAAGTGCAGTTGCTCATGATGATACAAGCTCTGCGAAAGGCTATTTAATCAAGCTTAGTTCAACTGGCGATAGCATCTGGAAGCGTGAATTCACTCGCGGCTGGAAAGATCGCGATGAGGTATTTCTCAACATTGCCAATGCAGAAGATGGAGGATATTATCTAACTGGATACAATTGGGTATCAGGTGATAATAGCAGCAAGGCCTGGGTCGTGAAGGTGGACAGCAACGGATGTGTAGTGCCTGGATGTAATACCGCGGTGAATGTGGAGAAGGAATATTACAAGAACTTATTTCATCTGTTTCCGAATCCTGTTGATGATTACTTAATTATTTACCTGAATGATGAGGACCTGCAAGACAGAAGATATATGTTGAGATGTTTTGATCAGAATGGGAAGTTAGTTCTAACACAAGAAATTGGTGGACGAAAGACGAATGTGGAAGTAGGCTCATTGCCTTCGGGGATGTACTTTTATCAGATTGGTGATGGGAGGAAGTTGATACAAAGTGGGAAGTTGGTGAAGATGTAAGAGTCTTGACTGGGATTTGTGGGATTTAAAGGATTTATGGGAACTTTGGGATTTATAGGACACGAGTATTGATTAATTGGATAGAAAAAGTTGAGCTTATTAATCATACATTTACATATGATTTAATGATTATGAAGCATTCTGAGCTTACCCATAATATTATTGCCTGTGCGATGGAAGTTCATCGAATTTTAGGAAATGGATTTCAAGAGAAAATTTATCAGAGATGTCTGGAGGAGGAAATGGCGTTACGAAGTATTTCATTTATTCGGGAATTTGAAATGGAAATTTCTTATAAAGAAATAATCGTAGGTTATAGAAGAGTAGATTTTTTGGTTGAAAATTTGATAAGTGTAGAACTTAAGGCTGTAACTAAATTAGAAAATGTTCATTTTGCTCAAGCCATCAATTATTTGGAAGCTTACAATTTAGAAATTGGTCTATTAATTAATTTTGGAAATACATCTTTGGAATTTCATAGATTAACAAATAAAAAATACAATAAGTCATAATCCAGTATGTTAATGACTTTGTATGTATTGACAATTAAGTCATTTGACCCGCAAAACATTCCTTCTTACAAATCCCAAAAATCCCATGAATCCCAGTACAGACATGATGATCTATAATTCAGATGGAAGGATTTATTCAATGCCAGGTTAAAGAACTCTAAAATTGAAATTAGAATTCATTCAAAATTCTTACCGCAAGGTTTATTTTGCCGATTCGTTACAAATAATAGTGAAGTTATTTACATAACTCCCTCCACGTGCTGCTTAAAATTATCCAGTATCGCCTGCCAACCCATGCGTTGCATCTCAACCGGATTCTCCTGTTCAGGTTCGAAGCGTTCGGTTACTTGTGTCGCTGATCCGTTCACTTCAAAGGAGATTTCAACTTTGCGACCGTCATCGAGCAGTAGCGCAATGCTTTTGTGTGGAACGATATTGGTGAATAAACCGGAATAGTCAAAACTAAAACTCTCATCTTCAGCGGACATGGTATAGGCAAACCGGCCTCCTTCCATGAAGTCATGTACCGCCTTGGGACAATGCCAGTCGTCGGAAGCAAAATTCCAGTGTGTGATGTGGGTACAGTCGGTCCAGCATTGCCAGACCTTGTCCAAAGGTGCATTGATGTGTGTAGTGACCGTGATCATTTGATTTGGTTGATCCATGTTGATTTTATTTTTCTTAATTGAGCTTAATCAGCGAATGAGTGTTACGTCACCTTTGATGATCCAATGCTTGCCGTTGATGAGTTCAACTTCAGCCCAATAGGTATATACACCGGTAACGCAGGTTTCAGAATGATACTGACCGTTCCAGCCGGAATCCGGCACATTGGGTCTGACATTTTCTTTACTGAATACTTTGTTGCCCCACCGATCGAAGATTTCAAATAATCTGACGTTGGTTACTTTTTCTCCGGAACCAAATACATAGACCCAATCATTCACTCCGTCACCGTTGGGGCTGAATACATTGGGCACCCACACTTCCGGATCAATCACTTTGACGCGTATACGTTGGATGCTCTGACATTGATTGGTATCTGTCACCACAACTTCATAATTTATGTCGGCCGGCGTGGTCGTCTTCGGATCTTCGCAGTCTGAGCAGCTCAGGAAATCTGTTGGGCGCCACTGAATCGTCCTGATCAATAAGGGGTTGCTGAGAATATCGAGATCGAGCAGCCCGTTTTCACCAAGCTTAAGATCAATCTCCGGCGGAAGCGAAGTCATGATGGGCGGAATATCCAATATCTCAAAATCCTTCAGGAATGTACAGCCTTGCTGATCGCGCGCCAGTAACTGATAATGGCCTGGTTTGAGAGAACTGAAATTGGTCTCATTCACAAAACTATTTCCACCATCGAGAGAGTATAGTATCTGAGGATGGCCTCCGGATATGCGACTGATGCTGGCAGAACCGAAAGTCTGACCACACAAAGGAGAATGTGGTGCAATCTGAATATCCGTAATGATCAGACTATCCGCGATCACATTGATCTCCCGGACTGTTTTGCAGAAATTAACCGGATCGGTCACTTCAGCATAATAGCGTCCTCCTTGTGCCGTTCGCCACTGGGCTGTATTGCCAATAGAGTCAAGTACTGCGTTGCGCCAGGTGATGGTTCCACCGGCAATATTGGTCTTGGCCTGTACCGTCGCCAATGGTCTTGTACAACCAATACTGTCTGCCGATAAGGTTAATGCAGGAGTTATTGTATCAATGCCAACTTTTAATAAGGTATTATTGGTACATCCATTGGAAGCTGTAATGGTGAGCGCGTAATCTCCCGGAATACTGACGATACTGTTCATGGCATTCGACGCAAATCCGGCAGGGCCATTCCATGCATATCGTGCGCCCTGAGACTTGCTCATGCCTTCAATGAGGATCTGTCGGTCCCTGCAATTAATGGTTCCGCCTCGTACAGCGATGTCTGGCTTGATGGTGTCAATCGCTATGATGAGATCCGCTTTATTCTGACAATGATTTTTTGCCGTGACTTCAAAACGGTAGCGGCCGGCATCACTTGTTCTAAAAAGATTTTGATTGACAATTTGATTGTCAGGTTTTACCCATTGACCGGTTAATCCGGGCGGGGTCACCGTCGCTATAATATCTACGTTGGGTCTGCTACAGGTAATGGTATCGGAAGATAAAGTAATGCTTGGCGCTGCGGTATCAATGGCAACGTTGAGACTGGCGCTATCGCGACAACCATTGGCTGAACGGGCCACCAGTACATACATACCTGGGATATTGATGAGCGGGTTGGAACCATTGCTGTTAAAGTTACCGGGTCCGCTCCATTGATAATTTGTAATCATATTACCCGTACTAAGCGGGGTCAATATCAATTGTGTTTGCAGACAGTTGATGGTGTCATCATAGCTTTGTAATCGTGGGGCTGCGGTATCGATTGCAACCTGAACCGTGACTTCAGTGTAACAAAAATCCGGTGCCGTGATGCGGATCTTATAAAATCCAGCTTGTGTCGTTTGTATAACAGAGTCTGTAGAGGAAAAATTATTGGGCCCACTCCACAGATAACTTAAACTATCTCTGACGGAATGCGCCAGAAGTTGTGCGGTGGTGCGAATGCAGTTGATGGTATCAGCGTTCACGCTGAGGTCTGGTTTGCGGGCATCAAGGGTAATATTCAGGGCTACGGAATCACGACATCCGTTGGGATTCGTCACGGTAAGTATATAGCGACCTGCATTTTTGATAAACGGCGCTTTCAGCGTGCTGACAAATTGATTGGGTCCGCGCCACTCAAAACGTGCACTGGGTTGGTCCGCCGTTGCACGAAGGATGGTGCTGTCTTTAAGGCAGTTAAGCGTATCGTTGAAATAGCTTATTTGTGGCAGTTGTTTGTCTTCCGCAATAAGCGTTTGGATGCTGCTGCGACAGCCATTCTGAAGAGATGCATCAACCGTATAGATTCCGGGAACACGAATCGTTGGATTTTGCAATGTACTGCTATATCCGCCGGGTCCGCTCCATTGATAACTGCTCTTGTACAGATCATTCAGGGAGAGCATCAGACTGTCGCGGATACATGTCAGTGTATCTGAATTCAAATTAAGAGACGGATGAAGTGTATCTACTGAAATCTGAATTGCCTTTTCTGTGGTACAATCATTCGATGAAGTAATGCGAATGATGTACTTCCCACCGGTTTGCGTTGTAATGTTGTCCTGTTGACCAATTGTACCATTCGGTCCTTCCCATTCGAGCGTCTTAAATTGTCCTTTAAAACCAGAGGAGAGTATCGCATCGGGGTGCGCACAGGTAATGGTATCTTCCTTGGGTGTAAATACCGGATGGACGGTATCTGCCGGAATTGTTATAAGAAGACTGTCCGTACAAAAATTATCTGCAGTCGCCAGGAAGATGTACTGTCCGGGCACACGTGTCACGATATGCAGTGAGTCAATGTTTTTAAACTGATTGAAAGATTTCCATTCAGCGTTGACCAGATTCCTTGAAGTGATGATGTTGATCAGGGCACTGTCCCGAAGGCAATTGATACTATCCGATGTATAGCGAAGTGTAGGTGCGGAGCGGTCACTGAACACGCGAAAAGAATCTGTTCGTACACAACCTTGTGGGGTTACGACACGCAGGTAATAGACACCGCTGTCTGCGGTCACAATACTATCCGAAGAAGATTTAAATCCTTTGGGGCCTGTCCAATTAAAACCCGAACCTTTGACGGAAGAAGTAGCGCGTAGTCTTGCACTGTCTGATTGGCAATTGATCTGATTGCCGCTGATACTGATCTTGGGAAGGTCACCACTTTCAACAACTTTTACAGATTTGACGGTCTTGCAATTGTATTCATCAACGACGGTCACAGTGTAAGTTCCTCCCTTGTACACAATGGTATTCATCTCGTTGGAGATGTACCCGTCAGGGCCTTCCCAGAAATAATTGAGGGGATTAACCGATGAGTTGGTATAGATGATCACTGAATCATTGATGCATCCGATAGAATCCAGCACCGTTACCGTAAGATCAGGTGGCTTGATGTTACCGGTGATTTCGATGAAAGCTTTTTTGCAGCAACCGGGAAGATCAGAACAAATCGTCAGTTCATAAGTGCCGGGACCTTCGATGGTAGGTTCCAGCGTGTTGTCCCCCGAGATTATCTTGCCATTACTAGTGGTCCATTTGTAGGTCCAGTTTTTGCCCTGCGAGGAACCCTTTGCATTGATCTTCAGTTGTGGTCTGTCGCAGTTCACCTCACCCGGATCTTCGATGTCGATGTTAATCTCTTCAACACTGACCATCATGGTGTCTTTTTTTTCGCAGATCTTCACAAAGCTGATATCATCGATCGCGAAATCATTGCCTCCGGAAGCGGTATTCTGGTTGAGAATGCAGATATCGGCAAGTGTATTGGATCCGGAATTCCAGATCACCTCATATTTTTCCCATAGACAGGTGGAGCCGCTTGAATTAAACACAGGTCCAATGCTGTTGCCATTGATATTAAACTGCAATATGGGTGGAGAAGCACTTACTACTGCAGTGACCCAACAGGTGAAGATATAATCCATATCCGGCATGACCGGGACAGATTCGCACCATACATTCTGAAAGGCAGCTGCACCGTTGAGCACCATCATATTGCCACCGCCTGAGGTATGATCTTTGCAGGGAGCAAATCCGGAATGTCCTATCTGTGGATTGGTGATGACATCATAAGTTCCTTCACAATCGAGATAACCTGCTCCGTAGCAAGACATAAATCCCACAATATAATCCGTGCTGAATCCTGTCTTCCCCTGCTCAAAATCTCCATTGATCACAAGGTTAATGCCAGATGTGCCTTTGGCAGTCAGGATATATTCCATATTGCCGTTGATGGTCACCTTGGTGGTAGGATTTTTCGGGTCTGCCAGGCCGGTTGTAGGTTCCCAGTATGCTTCCCTGATCTGTCCTGTGATCTTGCCCGCCATCATCTTCATATCACCTGCATTGCAGACTTTGATATCCGGGCCGGCATTGACGGTAAAATTACATTGGGCGTCACCCGGGGACCAAATTGCCAGCGATAATAGCCAAAAGGACCAAAATTTAATATTTTTCATGACAGATTCCAAAGGTACGAATTAAATGCATTGGCCGAATGCACTGCAAAAATTCATTTTTCACCTCAAGCAAGGGCTTTACAGTTGACATTACATGAGCGAAAGAGGCATGACGACAGATAGAACTTTATCATCATTTATTTTGATCTGTTGCGTGATCATATTCAGTGGGTAATAAATAGGAATTATTATTTATATAAAACCTTCATTCCTTCAACTTGCTTTGCATCGTCGGAATAACTTGCGAAGCAATATGAATAAGACAAAATTTCAACTTGTTAAAATTATAATCGACCTCTGGTAAGCGACGAATATATCATCATTGTCAGCTTTCATCAAATTTTAAAATGAATTCGGCCTCAGCGTGCTTGTCATCCTTAAATGAAGAAAAGCGGTAAAACCACTGTTGAGCTCTGGTCTGCATACTTGCTTAAAGGATTGTAATATTAATTGCGGTTAATTAATCAGACCTATTATTTAAATGTCAGGAGTGAGAAAAAACAATGCCAGTGCTGCTGAATAAATTGATTGTATGAAGTATAAGGCCAGGCGAAATCAGGATGATGTTAATTAAATAATTTATTAATTGAACGAGCCTATCCTATGTAAAAAATGAAAAGTACATTCACCGGTTTGATATTCCGGGATCAGATATGCAAGCTTCAAAATAAGTCATGATGTCATTACGGATATTGGATGAAAAGACCCATGAGGACTAGCCCAAATGATCATTCAGACGTTCGTATTAATCAAGCTTAAGAAAATCAGACAATTTAATCACCGTCACAAATATATGGGTGAAAAAATATTTTTTCAGATCGATATTATACCATCTTTCATTGACAACAAGTCTTGCAATTTTGATGTTATTTTTTAGTTCTGAATCATTTACAATGATCTAATTCATTCTAAAAAGGACCGTATGCAATATTCCGACCAGCTGCTCGTAAAAGATGCACTTCCATTATTCTTCAACAATAACAAGCTTGGCGATGGAGGGTATAAGGATACATTTTTTAAGATCAGGTTGGCTGGTGTAAATATTCCGATACCAAATATTCAATCACGTGTAACGGTAGCAAGGTTGCACGATATTCATCACTTATTGACGGGTTATCAGGCCAACTGGAAGGGGGAAGCGGAGATCGGCGCCTGGGAGTTAAGAACCGGATGCAGAAATCTTTGGGTCGCGTGGTTACTGAATGCCGGAGCAGTCATGGTAGGACTGTTATTGTATCCTCGGGCAGTTTATTCAGCATGGAAAAATGCTGCCAATGCCAGGACCAATATGTACTATTTTGAAGAGTCTTATGACAAACTTCTGGAAATGGACCTTGGAAGTTTGAGAAATAGGATTTTTAATTCCACAGGACAGCGCTTTAAACAATGAAAGTTTGTGACAAATTTGCTGCATTTTATTTTTAATAAAGAATGTGATTTGCTGCATCAGTTCGACAAAACTCATTGAAACAATAAGTTAAAATTGTCACACGATGAAAATAATCTTCCCTGCACAATGCGGTATGATGAGGTAGAAAAAATGCTGCAGCATTTTTTTCTGCTCTTTAAATGATATCCTTTCGTCTTAAAGTCTTAAAAAATTTATTTTGTTGATCAGTTATGTTGAGCATCGTCTGACATCCTTCAAAATAGTACAACCAATGCGCTGTTGCGGCTATTGTATTAATGCCTTTTGAAGAAGTTAAAAATATCATCGTTAAGCCTCTCTTTGTACCCCGGAATAATGCCGATTTCTTCATAAACCTGATGACCTATTCCTTCCAGACGATAGTGAAGCACTTCCTTGCGAAGAATGCAGCGAAGACAGCCAGCAAATAGTGCTGGTTTTGGACCGCACCAGCTGGAGCGATTCAAGACGTGTCCATCGATCATTGCGCTGCTACATAATGGGGCGATGAGGCAACCGTTGTGTGCGGCCCATTGCTGGCATGCGGAATCGGCATTGACAAAGTCAAGGCAATTAAATTCGACGCCATCATAATTGATCGTGCCGTCAAGGGCTCCGTGAATCTGAAATAATGGTAATTGAGGGATATCTTCCATGCGCAGCTCGCTCCATGGATAGCATGCGATCGAAGTGACCGCACTGACCCAATGAATTTTGCGGGATAAGTCAATACAAAGCCCTCCGCCATTGCTGGTGCCCATCCAATAGATATGTTGTGTATCAATTTTGTAAAGTGTGGTCATCTCATTGCGGATATTTTGAACATAACATTCTTCATCAACATTTTCCAGACAGGTGCTGTCAATATACCAGGTTAAATCATTGTAAGCACGGCCGTACACGGCGATAAATCTATTTTCATCGATCCACGCACCGATTCTTTCTTTCCAGGCGCAGGCCTTGTTTTTGACACCACTTCCTTTACCATGGAAAGCCATCAGCAGTGGATAGGTGGAATCAGGATTAAATCCAACGGGTAATTGAATATAATACTTCCTGACCACGCCGCAATCATTGAATACTTTTTCAATCAGCCCTTCTGTGGCGCAATTGTCGGCGGAGGCCACCAACTGTTGTGTCTGCACTGTATTGGATAATTCTTCATGTTCTTTTTGGCAAGATGCAAATAAGAAGATGCTCAAACTAAATAATTGTAATTTTTTTTTCATGGCTTGTTTGTTTTTTATCTGAAAGCAAGCCCGGTTCATTCTGTAACTTCCAAAGACGAAATATTTTTGAACATATAGAATTTTCTTTCGCGATTCAGTACAAATGCAAGCGTTGGATACTTTGCATAATTAATGAGCGTTTTAGCTATTGGCTGAATTCAAGTTGTTCATTCCATGCCATCAGCGTATTCGTCATGATGAATAGTAGGAGTGCGAAGCTTGATTATATTCACCCTTATCAGTTATTGAGAATAAGCAAGCACTTTTGTCTTCGGATCAATCTATCGATCTATATTGAATAACTCAGATCGAAATTCAGGAATGTCAAATCATTTTGTTCTTGGATGAGTATTTTTTAAAAACTTCAAACGCAGCGATTGTTTATTGTTTTTCCGCATCGAGACCATGCAACGATATAACTGCAAGAGAATCTATACATTGTCCAGGCTTGGTTACCGTTGCGGCAAGCATCCGGGGATATTAATGTAAATGGTTGATATGCAATTATTTATATTAGGAAAAGGCGGGCGAAAACAAAGATTATTAAATTTAAGTAATTTTTTTATAATAGTTTTGAAGGGAGTTCAATATTTTTTTCAACACAAAAAAGTAAATTATTGAACGATGCAAATAAATATTTAATGAATAAAATAATTGTTATGAATAAAAATTTCTACATTGTTTACTTGTTTGTTTTTGTGACAGGTCTTTATGCCCAGCCTACGATACAGCCATCTGATTTGCCGGCGGCAGGAGACCAATGGATCGATTATGGGGATTACCGGCAGGGTGTGCATACATTGCCTTCACTGGGTCCCAATCAAACCTGGGATTATTCCAAAGAGTTCATGGTTTCGGACACCGCGTTGACTAAAATAGTAGCGCCTGCAGCGGTTCCGGCATTCCTCAAGCCCGGTAGTTTTCCCAATGCGAATTTGGCGACGTATTCCGTTGTTGATTCAACGGCCAGTTACTTTCTAAAGAATAATACGGGACTTTATATCGACGGTGTTTATTCTGCAACCGCTGGCGGTATAGACAAAATCGATTATAGTCCTGATGCATTGGTTATTCCGGTTCCATTTACCTATAACAATACCAGAAACGGGACGGCAAGACTGCTAATACTCACAAAAGTTGATACCATCAATGCCAAGCTGACTATTTTTTCGAACATCAATGTTACTGCCCCCGCCTATGGCAGCTTGAAAACTCCCGCAGGCCAATATACCAATACGCTGCTCATCAAACGACGAATGGAAAATACGGACAGTGTTTATTTTGACTTGTTCGGAAATGGTTCCTATTTTCTGGTCAATACCTCCAGGGACACGAGTATCGATTTCTACTGGCTCAGAAGTGGCAATACAAGATTACAGTTAATGAATTTGTCAACGGATGCGTTGGGTACCAGTTCTGCCGGCGCGCAATATGCAGATTTTTCTGTAACGGCGGTCAATGACAAGGTACAAGAATCCAGTCATCAGGAAGTGTATCCTAATCCGGCTGCATCGGGAAGCATCATCAGTATAAGGATCGCTGAAGTCAATGCGCACGAACTATCTATCACAGATTTAAACGGGAAAGTGATCAGGAAAGAAAGGGTCAGTGGCTTCGATAAGGTACTATTCAATACAATTGGAATGATGCCGGGTTATTATATGTATATGGTCACAGCGCAAGACGGTTCAGTATTGAATAATGGAAGGTTTGTAATACAGTAATTGAAAATCTGTTCGCAGTCAGATTAAAAAATACAGGCCTGAATATTCGCAATTCAGGCCTGTATTTTTATAAAATAATCCTTTGAAGAGGCAAATCTCAGAGAAGTATTCAAGTAAGACTTTTCTAATCAATGCAAAACAACTGCTCTGAAGATTTCATTGTTGACTTTGATAAAATATATTCCGGAGGCTAATTCGGTTACATTGATTTCTGATCCTGAACCTTTGGATAATGTCCGTCCGGAAAAATCAGCCAATTCCCAGTATGCAATATTTGGTAAATGAATAAGCGATGAAGCGGGATTAGGCCAGATCAGCTGAGTGCTGTGTTGATTGTGATCGCGATTACTGTTAATAATTCCGCATCCCTGTTCAATCAGATTTAGCGTCATGGCATTGATATCTGCTTTGAGACTATGATCTGCATAGGTTACTTCCAGTTGCTTGAGAACGGCATCACGTTGGGCATTGGTCAGACCTATTATGACCGGGAATTTTTGTGGATTGGCAGCAACCACAGCAACGAGTTGGTTTGGGTGGTTCGTCAAATAATTATTGCTGTCAAGACCATTGTTCTTTTTAATTTCATTGAATATCTCAACAGAGAGTGCCTCAGAAATCAGTTCAGAACGATCAAACCGCTGAGGAAAAAGCGGGGCTTCCAGTTGTTCATGCAAAATGGCGCAGGCACCGCGGTTGAGATAATTCTGGACATTTACCCGGGCCATCGCATTTCCTGCTGGTCCTACCCCCGGATTGT
Organism: Saprospiraceae bacterium; assembly: GCA_019694255.1. Classification (GTDB taxonomy): domain Bacteria; phylum Bacteroidota; class Bacteroidia; order Chitinophagales; family Saprospiraceae; genus Vicinibacter. Next base: position 47,230 of record JAIBCI010000083.1, on the reverse strand, counting down.
TGTCATTTTCGTTGATGGACACCAGATAAGGAACAATGACTTTGGCATCCCTGGATAATGTATCGCTTCCGGCTGAAGTGTGATTAATTGCTGCTTTCCATCCCAGAACATTCGCAATAAACTCTGTAAATGCACCTCCGGCAGACCATCCGATGGCTGCGTGCGGGAGGTTATTGCGAAGGAGCTGGCGATTGATTAGCGTATCGCGAATCGCACGGACATTGGCCATATCAATCAATGTGGAATCTATGCCATAAGACCAACGGTAGACACCGTCATTATTAAAGTCTATATCATACTCACTTTCCTCACTGGTCAGTGCGACCACAGCGTAATGATTGACCATGAGTAGATTGATCATCTGGCGCGTATCCGGATCACTGATCATATTGAGCGCATTGCCATTGGTGCCGTGGAAAAACCACACCACACCTTTGGTTTTATTTAGATCGGAAGGAGAATAGAAATAAAAATGTTTCATACGCTGTGCGCCCATCGTATTGTATGCATTCATGACCATGTCGGGTTGCAGATCTGCATAGTTGGCGGTGACGGTAACATTTCTGGTAGGCATGTATACCACAGAGTGATACTCATTGGGAGATTCGAGATATCCCACATCGCCTGACCAGTGTGTGAATACCTTGCCATCGATCTGACGGGCCCAGATATGGATTTCGGTTCCTTGTTCATATTGTCCTCCGCCGTATCCCTGGTTGGTGTTGAGCGTATAGGATGAAGAAGTGGTATTATTCCTGGTGTACTGCTTCATCCAGTTCCAATGTTGCGTGGGTGCCCAGTTTGGATAGCTGTGATCCAGCCCTTTGACATAAATGTATTTCAATTCATGTTTGTCCTGTGCATTGACCGGCAGATAGGTCGCAATCATGGCTGTATTGGTGTCGCCGACGATGGTATGTTCGAATTTGAATTCAAAGTTTCTCGTAATGTTTTTCGCAGTGCGATACAGTTTGCCATTAAAATAAGGTAGATCAGGTGTGGATATCAATGAATCAAAATATGCCAAGGGCACTTCAGGACCAACATTACCAGGTCCATAATCTGCATTTCCGACCTGATACAGCACAGGAATTTTTCTGTTGGGTGTATATGTCGTATCGAGATAGAATGAACCCGCGTTCATGCATACCGCCGCCAGCAGATCACTCATTTCGATACTGCATTTGGCAGCCATCTGTCCACCATTGCTGAATCCGTTGAGGTACATTCTGTTTTCATCGATTTTATAACCGAGGGTAACTTCCCGGAGCACCTTCCGCAAAAAACGGATATCGTCAGCGCCGGTCTGTCCCGGTTGCAGATACCAATTGGCATCAGGCAGGGTATTCCATTTTGTAGTTGTTTTTTCTTCTCCATCATCAACGATCTTATAGCGAAGTGAACTGGGAAATACGGCGATGAAGTTTTCTTTTTCTGCCAGCTCAGCCCATCCGCTTCCATTATACATTTTTTCCCCATCGCCGCTCGTTCCATGAAGCATAAAAACAAGTGGAACATTTTTTTGTCCGGTGTAGCCCGAAGGAATGTGAAGAAAATACTCCCGGTTAATACCATCAACCAGGGTTGTCTTTCGAACTTTTGTTCCGGTCTGGGCCGAAGCGAGCAGCGTGGCAAAGAGTGCTATGGCGGTTAAGAATACTTTATTCATATGGTGGGGTTTTGTGCAAAGCTAATTATTTCTGATGGCTGGCTAAAATGTTCAAATTGGAGATGGCAAATTGCCCAGTTTATTTATGAGGACCTTAGACTGAAAGACTTATAAAAAGTTAAAGGACGAATCGGAGTCACTTCAATTACGAGGTCTTCAGCCATCCTAAATGGATGCCAGGTTATACCTTTGCAGCGCGATGTTTCCCGAATACGATGTCATTGTGGTAGGCGCCGGACATGCCGGCTGTGAAGCTGCAGGTGCTGCGGCCAATATGGGCTGTAAGGTCTTGCTGGTCACCATGAATATGCAGACCATTGCCCAGATGTCCTGCAATCCGGCGATGGGCGGTGTGGCCAAAGGCCAGATTGTACGGGAGATCGACGCATTAGGTGGCTATTCAGGCATTGTGACGGATGAGACCATGGTGCAGTTTCGGATGCTCAACCTGTCCAAAGGACCCGCCATGTGGAGTCCGCGCGCGCAAAGCGACCGGATGCTCTTTGCCCGCAAATGGCGCAACATCCTCGAAGGACATGCCAACATTGATTTCTGGCAGGACATGGTCAGCGGCCTGCTGGTCAAGGACCGCAGGATCACAGGCGTCAGCACGTCCATGGGTCACGAGATCAAGGCCAGGGCGGTCGTGCTGACGAATGGTACTTTTCTGAATGGCATCATCCATGTGGGCGACAAACAGTTCGGAGGTGGCCGCGCCGGCGAAAGCCCTGCGCGGGGTATCACGGATCAGCTGGTCAGCCTGGGATTCGAAGCAGGACGCATGAAGACCGGGACACCACCCCGACTGGATGGCAGGAGCATCGATTATTCGCAGACAGAGATCCAGTACGGTGATGACAAGATCAACCGGTTCAGCTTTACACAGACCAGACTACCGGACCGGCAGTTGCAGTGTCACATTACTTATACCAACCCCGAAGTACATGACATTCTGAAGACGGGTTTTGACCGCAGTCCGATGTTTACCGGCAGAATCCAGGGTCTCGGTCCGAGGTATTGTCCTTCGATTGAGGATAAAATCGACCGCTTCGCAGAGAGGGACCGGCATCAGCTGTTTATTGAGCCCGAGGGATGGGATACCAATGAGATCTATCTCAACGGATTCTCCTCTTCGCTACCGGAGGAGGTTCAGTTTGCCGCCCTAAGAAAAATACCCGGGCTGCAGCAAGTGAAGATGTTCAGGCCCGGCTATGCCATCGAGTACGATTATTTTCCGCCGACGCAGCTTCAGTTGAGCCTGGAGACCCATCTGGTGGCAGGACTGTTTTTTGCAGGACAGATCAACGGCACGACGGGGTATGAGGAAGCCGCCTGTCAGGGACTGATCGCAGGAATCAATGCTGTGCGCGGGATCAGGGAGGAAGAACCCCTGGTGCTGAAGCGCTCCGAAGCCTATATTGGGGTACTCATCGATGACCTTGTCAACAAAGGCACCGAAGAACCCTACCGGATGTTTACCTCAAGGGCCGAGTACCGCATCATGCTGCGGCAAGATAATGCCGATTTCCGGCTGACCCCGGTGGCAAAGGCCATGGGCATGCAGGGCATGGAAGAACGCTGGAAGCGTCTCGAAAGCAAGCAGACGGCATTCAGGGGCTTGTGCTCCTTCATGGAAGAAAATATGTGCACTCCGGATGAAATCAACCCTTACCTGCAGCGCATTGGATCTTCACCCATCGAATTAAAAACGCGCATGGCCCAGATACTCTCCCGGCCGGACGTGAAGCTGGAAGACATGATGTCCTATAGCCCGTCACTACAGGCGGCCGCTGCAGATCTGGACGAAGAGACCAGACTCAGTGTGCAGATTCATATCAAATACGAAGGTTATGTTCGCAAGGAACAGGAGATGGTGGACAAGATGCTGAGACTCGAAGCCGTGAAGATCAACCCGGACTACAATTATCATTCGCTGACGGCCCTGTCGAACGAAGCCCGCAACAAATTATCGAAGATCAGACCCGCCACCATCGGCCAGGCCAGCCGCATCAGCGGGGTCTCTCCGGCAGACATTTCGGTCTTATTGGTGCATTTGGGGAGATAAGCATTAAACGGACTCTCAATTCATTTCTTTAGTTGATACTTTTTTCTCAGAAATATTACCTTTGCCACCCCGATTCAGGGCGTTTAGCTCAGTTGGTTCAGAGCACTACCTCGACAAGGTAGGGGTCGGCAGTTCGAGCCTGCCAACGCCCACTTTTTTCAATAGTAAATAGTCAGTAGTAAATAGTCAATATCGGGACGCAGATTTCAATAGTAAATAGTCAGTAGTAAAAAGTCAATATCGGGACGCAGATTTCAATAGTAAATAGTCAGTAGTAAATAGTCAATATCGGGACGCAGATTTCAATAGTAAATAGTCAGTAGTAAAAAGTCAATATCGGGACGCAGATTTCAATAGTAAATAGTCAATATCGGGACGCAAATTTCAATAGTAAAGGGTCAATAGTCATTAGCTAATTTTGGCGCGTGCTCAATATTTTCGCTGCTTGTACTTTCCTCTGAATTCAATATTCAATAGTATAACTATAAACTATGATCTATGAATGATGAACTCATTCTTCGTAGATAATTCTTCATCCCGAAATCCTTATGATTTCGAGGATCTTCGATAATTCAAACTTCATAGTTCACACTTCGATAGTTCATACCGAATTTCTTCGAATTTCAAGGATCTATAATACTTCATAGCACATCGTTCTATTTTAAGATTTCGTTACAAATAACATCCGTCGTCCTCTCCCAGCTGAACTGCATCGCATGTTGAAAACCTTGTTGTATTCGTGAAGACCTTAGATCCTCGCGAAGGATTTCCTGCATCGCAGAGGCAATGGATGCAGGATCATCGGGTTTGAACAATACTGCTCCGGGGCCCGCCACTTCAGGTAACGAAAAGCAATCAGAGCAGATCACAGGAATCCCGCACCGTAAGGCTTCGAGCACCGGCACGCCGAATCCTTCGAGGAAGGAAGGAGCCACGGCACATGAGGCAGCACCGGTCAGGCGTGATAGATCTACTGAGGAGATATGATCCAGAAAGCGGATGTCCGATTGATATTCCGACGCATGATATGCCTCGTCAATCTCTTGTGTCTGCCAGGCGCGACGACCGATAATGAGTAGCAACATCGGGCTGTGCGTGTTCCTTTTAAAAATCGTGAAGGCGCGTATGAGTCCATGGACGTTTTTGCGTGGGTGCAACGCGCCCACAAACAGAAAATATTCCTCTCCTGAACTGTATTGCTTTCGAACTTCGTCTGCTTCCTCCATGTGCAGCGGTTTGAATACGTCGCGGACGCCATTGTAACACACACTGATCTGATGTTCAGGGATGGCAAAATGCGTACTGATATCCCGACGGGTCGCTTCGGATACTGCAAAGACCTTCTGTGCTTTCCTCAGATACCTGCCCGTGAAATAACGATAGAAAAATCTGACCGCAGGACTCACCTGTCCGGGATAATGAAGATAAGCCAGGTCATGGATCACGAGGTATTGGGGAATACTGGTACGGGTACTCAGGAAGCCATCCATGCTGATCAGCAGGTCCACAGATTCACGGCGCATCGCCGCTGGCAGACTATATTCAAACCACAGATACCAAAGTACTGGATGTCTTGCGGGAGGTTGAACCACTACGCCTTTGACATTGCCGGCATAAATGAATTCCGGGTCAAAGGGTCGGTCGAAGAACAGCACAAACTGATGCTCCGGAAAGCGGGTCACCATGCGACGGATGACCTCATGACAGAACCAGCCGATCCCTTCCAACCTATCCTTAAGCAGAAAACGTGCATTAATGCCAAGCTTCATCGGCCGTAAATCTTGGAAAAGTGGAGTGCATAGTACATTTGCAGGGTCAACAAAGATAAGGCTTTGCACAAATCAGACGTATTGATCATTGGCACCGGCGTGGCCGGTCTGAGTACCGCCATACACCTCGCCATGCGCAGACCCACGTGCAGCATTAGCCTGGTCAGCAAGACCAATAAAGAAGAATGCAATACCCGATACGCTCAGGGTGGCATTGCTGCCGTCTGGGATCTTAAGGAAGATGATTTGAACAAACATATTGCGGATACCTTAGACGCCGGCGATGACCTCTGCGATGAGAAGATTGTGCGCATGGTGATCGAAGAAGGACCTCAACGTGTCAAGGAGATGATCAGCTGGGGCACCCGCTTTGACAAGAGCCCGAATCAGGAGTATGATCTGGCGAGAGAGGGCGGCCATTCCGAACACCGCATTCTGCATTACAAGGATGTGACCGGCGCAGAGATCGAACGTGCGCTGCTCGACAAGGTCGCACAACTACCCAATGTCCGGATTCTCGAACATTATTTTGCGATTGACCTTCTGACACAGCATCACATGGGCTACAATATCACGAGGGTGATGGACAACATCGAATGCTATGGCTGCTATCTCCTGAATCTTCAGAACCTCAAGGTGGAGACCCATCTCGCCCGCATCACCGTCCTGGCTACCGGCGGAAGCGGCCAGATCTATAAATCAACGACCAATCCGACCATCGCGACCGGTGATGGCATGGCCATGATGTACCGTGCCAAAGGGCATGTCGAAAACATGGAATTTGTGCAGTTTCATCCGACTTCGTTGTACAGTGCCGGTGGAGAGAACCCCTGTTTTCTGGTGAGCGAGGCCGTCAGGGGATTCGGTGGTATTCTGAGAACGCGCCGTGGAGAAGAGTTTATGCATAAATACGACGAACGCCTGTCACTGGCACCCAGGGATATCGTTGCCAGGGCCATCGACTCCGAGATGAAGCTCAGCGGAGATGAATATGTATATCTTGACTGTCGCCACCTTGCCAAAGAAGAATTTATTCAGCACTTTCCGAATATCTACAACAAGTGCATGTCTGTCGGTATTGACCCCATGACAAGCATGATTCCCGTAGTGCCGGCGCAACATTATATGTGCGGAGGCGTACGCATCGATGAATTCGGCAGGACGAGCATCAGACATCTTTATGCCTGCGGCGAATGTACAAGTTCAGGTTTGCATGGTGCCAATCGTCTGGCCTCCAATTCGCTGCTGGAGGGGGCGGTATTCGGGCAGCGTGTAGCCAGTCACGTGAGCGAGTGTATTGATCAGATCATGCTCAATGAGCAAATACCCGAATGGGATACCACGGGCACCAACGATCCCAAGGAGATGGTCTTGATCACCCAAAGCATCAAGGAGCTCAAGGATATCATGTCGTATTATGTCGGCATCGTGCGTTCCAATGTTCGTCTCAAACGCGCCATGGACCGGCTGCATTTGCTTTACACCGAGACAGAAGAACTTTATAATACCAGTACTTTATCACCGCAACTCTGTGAATTGCGCAATCTGATCACCAATGGGTATCTCGTAACACGATCTGCCGGAATGAGAAGAGAGAGCCGGGGATTGCATTATACCACAGATTATCCCGCCAAACATCCGTTTCTGGAAGATACGCTGTTGTAGTACAGATTATCAAATGATGGCCTGTAGTTCATTTTTGTACTGAAAGGAATTTTCGGATATTGCGCATTGATCTACATTCGTCCAGACCTTCCATCCAAATGTCATGTCTATTCAATATCAACTGAATACTTCGGGGCTTCCGGTTCCTGATATAAGCGTGCTGATCCCGACCTGGAACAACCTGCGATTTCTTCAATGCTGCATTGACAGCATTCTGAGGCATTCGTTTCACCGCATACAGATCATCGTGATCATCAACGAAGGGATTGACGGCACCAAAGAATGGGTAGCCTCTCAACCGAACCTGGACTATGTCCTGTCTTCAGAAAATCTGGGTATCTGCTATGGTCTCAATGCCGCACGGCAGCTCGTGCGCGCAGAGCTGATTGCTTACGCCAATGACGATATGGTCATGCTTCCCGGCTGGGACAGTCAATTGCTGAAAGCGATCCGGTCGATCGGCCATTCGAGATTTATGGTCTCGTCAACCATGATTGAGCCCGTTGATTCTGCCAACCCCTGTGTGCGCGTTGCGGATTTTGGCGGCGATCCGGATCATTTGGATGAAGCAGCTTTGATTGAAAGATTGAATGATCTTCACAAAAAAGACTGGTGCGGAAGCACCTGGCCACCCAATGTGGTACACCGCGATACCTGGGATCTCGTCGGTGGAATGAGCATTGAATTCAGCCCGGGCATGTACTCTGATCCGGATCTTTCCATGAAACTATATAAAGCCGGTGTCAGGCATTTCCAGGGCGTTGGCAGCAGCCTCGTGTATCATTTTGGCAGGCGCTCCACCGGGCGCGTGCGGAAGAACCGCGGACGGCACACCTTCCTGAACAAATGGGGCATCACCAGTCGCATCTTCATGCAGCATATTTTGCACATCGGTCAGGAATTTCACATACTGCCAGCAGACCAACCGCTCGATCTGTGGACAAGGATACTTTGCAAACTGAAAAGAATACGGAGTGCGATGAGATAGATTTTTTTAACGATAAACTATGAATGATGAATGATGAACTTTTTTTAACGATAAACGATGATCTAAGAATGGTTAAGTCGCGGGTCGTGAGTCAATTAAAGAATATGCTGGGCGAACTTGACCAATGACTAATATTTTAAGTCACGAGTCGCTGGTCGCAAGTCAAATTAAGAGTATTCTGAGATATTAGTAACTTGACCAATGACTATTAACTATTGTTTAAAGTCGTGAGTCGCGACTCTCAATAATAGTAAACAATAAGTAATCAATAGTCAAGTATGTGGATTACCCATAAAATAGAATTATGAATATTCTTTGAGCGCAGCGAAAACCTAGCGAAATAACTCGCGACTCTCAATAATAGTAAAGAGTAAGTAGTCAATAGTCAAGTATGTGGATTACCTATAAGTAAATTAAAAATACTCTCGACACTCGAATCCCGACTAGATCACTCATTCAGGAATTTCGAAGAAATTCGAGAATCTTCGCTCCCGAAACACTTCGTATTTCGAAGATCTTTGATAACTCATAATTCATAACTCATAATTTATAATTCATAGCTCATAATAGAGTTCCATAACTCTCGTGATGAAACATTGCGCTGCATTCTAATTCCGAATTTAGTTTCCGCATCAACGTAATAAGAATTGTATTTTCTCAGAAAAGTGGCGTGAGAAAAAAAATTCACCATAAGCAACAAAACACATTGACCTTGCGTCAAAATACCGTTAACCTCTTATTATGCCGGCATTGAAACCGTATACGGGAACCTTTGGAAAACCAGAATTGCTGCACTTGTTGCGTAGAACCCTATTTGGCGTACACCAATCGGACCTGAATTATTTTAAAGGCCAGTCACTTGATCAGGTACTGGATTATTTGGTGCCCTCAACGCCTGCCTTGCCGTCGCCACCGAGGAGAACCTATTACAGTAATACCGATCCCGCAAAAGATCAGATGGAGAAGTATAATGACAATGGAACGGTAGTGACTGCAGTGCCTTTTGGAGAGACCTGGGTGAATACACCATTGCAAACCAATTTTCTCGTCGGGTCGGGAAATAACCGAAGAGCTAATCTAAAGAATTGGTGGACCGGCCTTCAGATTCATCAGGACAGAACATTGTATGAAAAAATGCTGATGTTTTATCAGACCATCCTGGTGACACAGGACGTGACCCTCGAAGATGCAATTCTGATGTACAATACACAAACACTGTACAGAAAATTTGCCTTCGGAAATTATCGGGAACTGGTCCGTCAAATTACGCTTGATCCGGGGATGTTGAAATATCTCAACGGTGATAAAAATACAAAAACCGCACCAGACGAAAATTATGCCCGAGAGCTACAAGAATTATTTACTTTGGGAAAAGGCAAAGATTCCCAATACACCGAAGATGATGTCAAGACTGCAGCACGAATACTGACGGGCTGGACCGTCATCAATACCGGAATCGTCAATGGAAAGACACAGAATATTTTGCCACAGGTTGTTTTTAATCAGTCCAAACATGATACTGGAACAAAAGTATTTTCTGCCTTTTATAATAACCAGCAAATTAATCCGGATGCTTCCATCATCAATGACAAGGACAGGGCATTGAAGGAACTCGATCAGCTGATTGGTATGATTTTTCAGAAGGAAGAAGTTTCAAAATACATTTGCAGGAGGTTGTGGAATTTTTTCGCTTATTATGATATTAACGATGAGGTTGAAAGCGAAGTGATCGCACCACTCTCGGAAGTATTCAGAACGTATAGCAATGATCCCGATCAGATGAAATATGTTATGAAAAGTCTGCTCGGTTCGGATTACTTTTTCAAGCAGGAGTTAAGAGGATGTATGATCAAAAGCCCCAATGATTTTCTCATCGGTATGGTCAGACAGATCGGATTCCCATTTCCGGACAGCACACAGCTTGAGGCGCAGTATTATATGTGGTCTTATATCGTCAATGGCAATGCCAATATAGGCTTTATCGTCAACAGCCCACCGGATGTGGCAGGATGGCCAGCCTATTATCAACTGCCCGTCTATCACGAAATGTGGTTTGACACCACGAGCTTTCCCTTCCGAAGGGGTCTGTATGAAGCCATTTCGAGGAGCAGTTTTGCATTGGACAAAACCGTGACGTATGATCCGGCGAATAATCCATCCTATGGTTATAAGACGAAGATGAATTTTGCAGATATGGTCAGGGATTTTGATCATCCTTCGGACCCGAATGAACTGATCAACGAAGCCCTTCAAATCATGCTCGCTCCGCCGGTCAGCGATGCGGTGAAGTCAGCGTTGAAGACCAATTTTCTGCTCAATGGACAGTCGAGGGATTATTATTGGACAGAGGTGTGGGAAGGATATAGTGCGGACCCCAATACGACGGATCCACGATTTAGAAATGTTCCCTCAATGCTTCAGAATTTGTTTAATTACCTGATGTCTTCTGCTGAGTATCAGCTATGCTAAACCAGGGTAAAAAAATTCCTTTAAGAAAATGAAAAGAAGAAATTTCCTGCAATCAGTCCCCATCACACTGGGTGGCATGAGCCTCTCTGCGTACGCAAATAGTCCGTTACTGTCAGATCTGGCCTGTACCTTGATGGACACGGACAAGGTGTTGGTCATCATTCAGTTGAATGGAGGAAACGATGGACTCAATACCGTCATTCCTCTTGATCAATACGCTGTACTATCCCAACCGAATATTCGTCAGAACATTTTGATACCGGAGAATAAAGTGCTCAAACTGCCTGGAACCAACAACGCGCTCGGCTTTCATCCTTCATTGAGCGGTATTCATAATTTATACAAAGAAAACAAGGTAGCCATTGTACAGAACGTGGGTTATCCTCAATTTAGTTATTCACATTTTCGTGCGGCGGATATCTGGGTGTCCGGCGCAGATTACAATGAAGTACTCAATTCTGGCTGGGCCGCGAGATATCTTGCCAGCGAATTTCCAAATTATCCTTCGGGATTTCCGAACATGAGTTTTCCGGATCCGCTGGCCGTCAGGGTTGGCGGTACCATCACCCTGGGATTGCAGAATCAGGGCGTATCCATGGGCATTGCCATCAACAACGCCAAAGACCCTTTGAATCTTTCAGGCAACCTGTTTACCGATCCACCAACACCCGGCTGTCTGGGTAAGGAATTGTCTTATACCAGAGAGGTTTTGCGGCAGACGGACAAATTCGGTGATGCGGTGCAGGCTGCCGGGGATAAGGGTAGAAATCTCTCATCGCTATATCCAGTGGCCAACACCCCCGGGGCTATATTGGGCAGTCAGCTCGCGCTTGTGGCAAAATTGATCGACGGAGGTTGTAAGACGAGAATTTACTGGCTGAGTACCGGTGGTTTTGATACCCATTCATCTCAGGTTGAGTCCGCAGATCACACCGCGGGCGTTCATTCCGGATTATTGAAAGGTGTATCAGATGCGATTGCCGCTTTTATGGATGACCTGACATTGTTGGGAAGAGCTGATCGTGTAATTGGCATGACGTTTTCGGAATTTGGACGACGTATTATTTCAAATGCCTCTGGGGGAACTGATCATGGTGCAGCACAGCCTGTCTTGATATTTGGCAGCAATGTGATACCTGGTATATACGGGCATAATCCGGTCATTGACCCACTGTCGAATGTGAATTCCAATCTTCCAATGGAGTTTGATTTTCGTTCTGTCTACGCTACAATTTTGGCGGACTGGTTTTGTGTTGGCAGTGCGGACCGGGATAACATTCTACTTAATAAATATCAGAATATCGGATTTCTGAAACCCAACAACTGCCTGATGACAGGAGTCAAGTCAAACCAGCGATATGCCGGTGCAAAACTCATCGAAGCGTATCCCAATCCATGTGCAGATCAGGTACGGATTGCATTCGAATCAGAAGGGGGCATGGTGATCATTGAACTGCTGAATCAGGAAGGCCGTCTGGTTCAGACTGTTTTTAATGGATACCTGGAGAGTGGTCATTTTGATATTGCCTGTTCGATGCAGAAAATTCCTGAAGGGACATACTATCTCAGAATTCAAAATAGCGTCAGCGAGCAAGTCAGAAAATTGATCAAAGCGCGATTGTAGATTCTGATGCTACTTTTTTACTTCAGATGACGAATTGTTGATTGCTGTGGTTTGATGATGAGCGATTCACTGGTAGTTTAAATTACTAAACCATAATTTATTCTGATATCGAGGAGCTGCAATAACTAATCCCGAATTTCTTCGAAATTCGAGGATAAATAATTCATAATTCATAACTCTTCTTACATTTCTTATAATACGTCGCAAGTTTTTTTTGAAGGGTCTCTGCGAAATATCTGGCATCGCGTTGGGATACTTGTGAAGGATAAAAAATAGCGTTACGCCATGTTTTGAAATTATTGCGGCGGTAATACGAAGGAAATGGAGCAGGAAGCGGAGAGCCCTTTGGTTCAGATACTATGAGTGCTTCCAGACCTTGCGTTGGGGTCGTGCCGGGTAGCAGTAAATAATATTGTCCGCTGTTGTGGCGAAGTATTGTTTTATTTAATGTGCTGTCAACAAAAAATGATCCTGTAAATCCGTTATTCATCAATGTGCCGCGATCGTTATCATAGTAGAAATAAGTTGTAGAAAAATCATATAATTGGTTCATGTAATGGATGAGATAGTAATTAAAACTATCGCGCGCCCTTTCCGTCTTGCTGATCTGTTTTAAAACCTTCTGCCGGTAGGCTTCACCACCTTTGAATAATTCATCCTGCAGTGCCTGTAGTTTTTTTCCTTCAGACTTTAACTGGATGATCAAATCACCATCATGAAGAAGTTTGATGCAATCGGCGGCATAGGCTTCAACGCTCATTTCCTGTGCTGTCGTGATCGATTTTAAAAAGATGTTAAAAGAGCAAAACATCAATACCTTCAAACAACCGTACTTCATTACTTTGCGTTGGATTTGTCTGTTAATAACGCGGCAAATCTCTTTTTTTCAGTAATTATTTCAAATAGTTTTTTTGTCATGTCACAATATATTGATTTAGAATCATTTAATCAGCAGATTGCGATCGAAAGTGCCTTCATCAAATCGCTGCTGGAAGCCCATGACAGGGTCATCGTTGGTCAGCGGCCCATGATGAACAGCCTGCTGATTGGGCTGCTAACCCGAGGACATATTCTACTTGAGGGCCTTCCCGGCCTTGCCAAGACGCTGGCCATCAAGACCCTGGCCTCCGCGATTCACGCGAGTTTCAATAGGATACAGTTTACCCCTGACCTGCTGCCTGCAGATATTATCGGTACGCAGATTTACAATCCGGCGACACTTGATTTCCAGATTCGGAAGGGTCCGATATTCGCCAATTTTATTTTAGCAGATGAGATCAACCGGGCTCCTGCGAAGGTTCAATCCGCTTTGCTCGAAGCGATGCAGGAAAGGCAGGTGACCATTGGCAAAGAGACTTATAAACTGGAAGAACCATTTCTCGTTCTGGCCACGCAGAATCCCATTGAGCAGGAAGGTACCTATCCTTTGCCGGAAGCGCAGGTGGATCGCTTTATGATGAAGGTGATGGTTGGCTATCCTTCAATGGAAGAAGAAAGAACCATATTGCGCCGAAATCTCGATGGCAGCATTGCGCAGGAGATTGCACCAATCATCGAACCTGGTGACATTCTCAAAGCGCGCAAGGCCGTCGAAAAAATCTACCTCGACAGCAGAATTGAAAATTATATTCTGAATCTGGTATTTGCTACGAGGAAGCCTTCGGAATTTAAACTTGGTGATCTTGCCCCGCTCATCAACTATGGTGCTTCGCCGCGTGCAACGATTTTTCTTGCACAGGCAGCGAAGGCCAACGCCTTCATTCATCAACGCGGATTTGTCATACCGGATGATGTGCAGCAGGTTGTCAGAGATATCCTCCGCCACCGCATCGGAATCAGCTATGAAGCTGAAGCTGAGAATATCAATCAGGATCAGCTGATCTCTTCGATCCTCGCCAAAATTGAAGTTCCCTGACCTCTTGCGTTCATCATGACACGACTGCTGATCATCACCATGCTAAGTATCATCCGATTGCACGCGCAATATGGTGACAGCTTGCGCACGGCAGAAGTGAGACAGATGTTTGATAAAGCTGAATCAGTATGGCTCAAACATTACAAAGGTTTTGACCAGACCGGTAATCAATATCTGCTGATTCTTGGCAATGATCAGCGCACTGAAAAAGGAAAGCTCTGGTTGCAGAATAGTACGCAGCAGTGGCAATTGGAAGGAGCCTATGCACCTAAAAAATGCAGCTTCATGATAACCCTTGGAGAACTCGACATCTGGGGTCAGGCGCATGGTGAACGCAATGACAGTACGCTGGTTCTTGCGATGATCTCCACGGACCTGGCCCAAAGTATGAATCTGAGGTTTCGTCAGATACAGCGCAATCAGACCTCGGCAACGCCGTGTCCGTATAACCTTCGTTATTTTTCATTGCGCGATGATTCTTCTGAATTCCTGATGCAGTTTCAGACTTTTGAGGACGGCGCCGTCCAGGGTTATTGTATACGCAGGAAGGACAGCACTACGCTTGCATTCTCTGGTCATTGCAAGGATCCAGATTGCAACAGGATTAGTATGCGCATGGTATCCGTCAATACATGGAAGAAGTCCAGCATGGAAATAATACTTTATGACGATGGATCAGCACAGATTACGCAGGCTTCGGGAAAAACTTATTTGAAGATGGACGATCAGATCGACTGGGAATTTTCATGCAGGAATTTTTCCAATGCGGCAAGACTCGTCCACGCTCGTTATCCGAGTATTGATGTAAGGTCCTATCAAAAATGGGTACAGGCATTTGTTCAGAACTGGATGACGGCCAGTGCGGTCAAAAACAGCACGCCGCTTGATTCCAATCATAATGAAAAACTCAATTGTGCCGTATCCTGGCAGAGCAATCAGTTTATTTCGGGATATTTTTTCTGGAATGAAGCCGGGTACAGGCAACCGGTCATGTATCCTTTCAATTTTAATCTGAGGTCAGGTGAAAACATGGAGATCCAGGACCTCTTTGAGAAGAACGCAGACTACAAGTCGGTCATTCGACAATATGTTGACTCTTGCCAGACGCGTTTGATGGCAGGAATGCAGCGTGAAATGAAAGAGCATGTACGCCGGCAGCATTTTAACTACTGGAATCTGCTGCCAACAGGGATCTGTTTTTTTACGGAGATGAGTCCTGTCTATGGCGTTTACAGAATCCTTGTACCATACTCCAGACTGGATCCGCTGTTGCGCAAAAACGGTTTTATCAAAAAGAACATGTAAGATGCAGGAAGAAAAGTTGTTGAGCAAGGTACGAAGGATAGAAATCAAGACGCGTGGTCTGAGCCGACACCTTTTCTCCGGGGCATATCACAGCGTATTCAAAGGTCGTGGCATGTCTTTTTCAGAAGTTCGAGAATATCATTTGGGCGATGATATACGCCACATCGACTGGAACGTCACCGCGCGTTCTTCACAACCCTATGTCAAAATTTTTGAAGAAGAGCGTGAACTGAGTATTGTATTGATGATCGATATCAGTCGTTCAACGTGGTTTGGAAGTACCACACAGAGCAAAGCCGAGTGGATTGCAGAGATCGCCTCTGTACTGGCCTTTTCTGCCTCACAGAATCATGATAAAGTCGGGCTGGTGCTTTTTAGCGATCGGATTCATCTGTACATCCCACCACGAAAAGGAAGACAAAACATATTGCGCCTCATTCGGGAAATCCTGGTAGAAAGGCAGGATGCTGGCGAGACCGATCTTCAACAAGGTCTGGAGTTTGTTCGCGGAGCCCTGAAAAAACGATCAGTGTGTTTTGTATTGTCCGATTTTCATGTGCCACTGCCGGAAGGAATGCTGCGACAGATGGCACTCCGACATGATCTGATCTGTATGCAGATACTCGACCCGCTCGAAGAACAAATTCCTGACGCAGGTCTGATTCCTATCCGCGATGCAGAACGCAACGTCTATCGGTTGTTTGATAGCACAGATCCTGATTTGCGCCACGCACATAGCGAACGGGTTAAAAAAAATAATCAGCTGCTCAAGAGTGTTATGTTGCGCGCTGGGGCAGAATTTATTGCACTTGATGTTCGTAATTCCTACATCAAGGTGCTGCTTAACTTTTTCAAAAGCAGGAAAAGATGAATGTGCGTCTCTTCCTTTCTGTTCTTTTGATGAGCCTGGGAATCCAACTCACTGCGCAGCATTATTTCCGGCAAAGTCTGGATTCACTCCATATGCTCATCGGGGATCAGCAAGTCCTGACGCAACAATCTTCAGGAAAACCACTGGAACCTGAACTGTTCAACCTACTGAAAAAACTCGAGTGGCTGGAGGTGATTGATGCAGGACAATGGAATTTCACACCAGCGCAGGTCTACGAGCGAAAAATAAAGTTTTCCGTATTCGATAGTGGTTATTTCAGGATTCCTTCTTTGGAAGTTCGGATTGATTCGCAGAAAATAGCGACGAATCCGTTGGACCTTCGGGTAGATCTTGCAGTCGATAGCACTGCAGAACTTCTTCCGATCAAAGATATTGTCCTCACCCGAGAGCCCGGCTATCGCTGGATTTTTTTTGCCGTCGCGGGCATCATCGGACTACTTGTGTTGGTGTTGTTGTATTTCCTGATGCGTGCGGATCGCGTACGCCCTGGAAAAATAGTTTATACAAATCCACCGAAACCGCATGAGGTGGCTTTGCAGCGACTGGAGGAGCTGGAACAACAGAAGCTCTGGCAGAACGGGCAGGTCAAGGAATATTATGACGCATTGCTGAATGTGTTACGCACTTTTCTGCTGGAGGGATTCAGGTTGTCTGCACACGAATCCACAACGCGAGAACTGTCCAATAAAATGGAAACAACCGGCATACCATGGCACAAAAAGGATGAGCTGTTCACCTGGATGAATTACAGCGATCTGATACGATTTGCAAACAGGGAAAGCAAGGCCACGGATCACGTGGATGCCATGTTGGCGGCACGCTCTTTTGTCCTGTCCAACAAGGATAATTCATTGGATTTCCTCAATGAACACAAGCTCGATTACAGACATGTATTGGATCGTGAAGCAGCAGAACAATTCGAATTTCCGGACATGAAGGTGCCGGATGAGCTGTTGCAACTTCTTACAGATGGTCCATACACCCAACTTACTTTGTTTGCCGGATTATCGAGTGCAAAATCATTTCAACTGCCGGAGCAATGGTGCCGATTACACATCAAAAACCAGGGTCAGATCATGGGTTGGCATGCCAACCTGATGCAGTCTTACAAAGGCTGGAAAGGTATTTTATTACTCTTGTTATTGTTGCCGCTGATTGCTGCGTTCATTCCTTTTCTCTTGATCATCAGTCTGATCAAAAAGGAAAATATTTTTAGCCGCGGCGTATTTGTGCTGAGCAAATCTGACAAACTGATCGTTGACGAAACAAAACTCGGACAATGAACCTGCTGACACATATTGAATGGCAAAGTCCCTGGTGGTTGTTGGCATTGCTCATCATACCTTATTTGCTATGGAATTCTCGTGGCAGGATATTCAACAGTTACGCGGGATTCCTGTATTATCCCGATGTAACGATGCTCGGCGAAAGCCGTAATTTCAGGATAGGCGTATACAGGTATTCACCGGCACTTTTGTACCTGGCGCTTGGATTCATCATCCTGGCGTTGGCAAGGCCTCAGTATATTCTCAGGCAGGAGAAAGTGGAAGCAGAAGGAATCGACATTTTTCTCGTAATGGATTTATCATCGAGTATGTTGTCCCAGGACTTTGATCCTAACCGCCTCGAGGTGAGCAAAAGTGTTGCCGTTGATTTTATCAGCAAGAGATCCTATGACCGGATTGGCTTGGTGGGATTCGCGGCGGAAGGTTTTACGCAATGCCCGCTGACAGTAGATCACCGGGTGCTTGATAATCTGCTGAAGCAGATGGATTGCGGACGGCTGGAGGACGGCACTGCAATTGGTATGGGATTGAGCTGCGCAATCAACAGGCTCAAAGATGATAGCCTTACCAAAAGTAAAGTGATTATCCTGCTGACCGATGGAGTCAATAATGCAGGTGACATTGCGCCGGATATGGCCGCAGAAATGGCCCGCCTTTACAACATCAAGATTTATGCCATCGGCGTAGGAAGCAACGGTGATGCTTATTCGCCGGTGGGAAAAAACATGAACGGAGATTATGTCTTTGGCATGGCACCGGTCAACATCGATGAAGCGTTGCTGTCTCAGCTTTCACAGAGTACGGGTGGCAAGTATTATCGCGCAACAAACCCTGAACAGCTCAAAGAGATTTACAGTGAAATTGACCGTCTGGAAAAAACCAAATTGACGGTGCAGGTATTTCGGAGGCACAGCGAAGAATTCCGATGGCTCGCCGTCATGGCATGGATCAGTGTGTTATTGTTTGTGGTTGTTCGCCTTTGGTTAAATCCTTTAATGCCCTGATATGTTCAGACTCGAATCACCGCAGTATTTTTTTCTGATTCTGATCATCGCAGTGCTGTTGTTGGCGTGGAATGTTGCCGCACAGCGTGCGGATCGCTTATGGTCGAGACTCGGTAATGCCGAAGTATTGCGACGTTCGTTGTATTCCCCTGCGCGTAGTATGCTATGGATGCGATACGGTCTTATTGCCTGCCTGTCGCTGTTAACCATTGCGATGGTAAATCCACAGTTTGGGCATAAAAAAGAAAAAGTTCGCGCACAGAATGCAGAAGTATTCATTGCGCTGGATGTGTCGCAGAGCATGATGGCAACGGATATCAAGCCATCAAGACTTTCCAGAGCGAAGATCTGGATCAAACAATTTACAGATCGATTTCCTTCCGAAAAAATCGGGCTCATCACCTTTGCGGGCAATGCATACCTCCAGTCTCCGCTGACCAATGACGCTGCCACCATCAATCTTCTCAGCGCGATAGCAGATCCTTCGATTGCTTCCACGCAGGGCACATCCTTATCTGCTGCAATAGACATGGCCATTCAGTCCTTCGCATCGCGTGATGGTTATCACAAGCTGCTCATCATCATTACAGATGGAGAAGATCATGAAGGAGAAGTCATGGAGAAAGCAGAAGAGGCGGCCAAAAAAGGAATCACGATCGCCATGCTTCCCGTAGGAACTACGGAAGGTTCGATGATCCCCGTACAACAAGGTGGAAACACCGATTACAAAAGGGACCAGCAGGGCCAGCAGGTTATCACAAGGCCTAATCTGGAACTGATGCAGAAAATAGTGGACCGCAACGGGGGACTCATGCTTAGTCTCGATCAGGGAATGGATGTCTTCAACAAGCTTCAGGAAAAAATCAAAACCTTGCTGCGCAAAGAAGTGAGCTATCAGTCGTTTAACGAATTTGATTCATTTTTTCAATGGCCATTGTTTCTTTCAGCGCTTGCGCTCGTCTCGGCGATCATGTTTTTTGAAAAAAGCAAACTGCAGTCATGAAATTTCTGAGCTTATTTATTTTTTTCATTCCAATGTGCTGCGCTGCACAGAAAGATGCTACTGGACTTGCTGCAAAGGCCGACCGCCAGTACAAAGATTCCAATTATGTTGAAGCAGAAGAAAACTATCGCAAAGCCAATGCGCTAAGACAGGATTTTAATTCACACTACAACTTAGGCAATTCCCTCTATCAGCAGGGCCGTTACAATGAAGCCAAACTGGCATATGAAAGAGCCGCCAATGCAGGGGATGCCGTAGAGGATAAAAAAGCACTGGCATATTACAACCTGGGAAACACATTGCTCAGAAGTAATAATCCACAATCTGCAATCGATAATTATAAAAAAGCACTTAAGCTCAATCCTTCAGACCTGGATGCCAAACGAAATCTTGCAAAGGCACTGCAGATGAATAAAATGCAGCAACAAAATGAGCGTCAACAGAATGAAGGTAACCAAAAGGAGAATGAGCAACAGAAGGAGAATGAGAAACAGAATGAGGGAAAACAGAATGAGAAGCAGAAGGAGAGTGAGAAACAGAATGAAGGAAAACAGAATGAGGACAGGAAGAATGAAAATCAGCCGAATAAAGAACCTTCGAATTCGAACAAGGGCGAGCAGCCTCCCATGGACCGTCCTTCAAACAGCAGTATGAAACAGGGACTGACAAAACAGGAAGCAGACCAGATCCTAAAAATGATTGATTCAAAGGATAAAAAAATAAAGGAAAAACTACAGACTGTACGCACCCGCAAAACAGCCAAACTCAAGGACTGGTAGGGTAAACCAATTCAATGTATGTCTGTTGACATTTCAAATAACAAAAAAGTACGATGAATTATATGAAGCGTATTTTCTCAAATCAGGTCATTCAATTGCGACAAATTATAATCGCAGCTTTCATCTTCAACACTGTTGAGGTCTTTGCACAAAGTGGAAGTTTTAAAATGACGACGAGCCTGGATACAGTACTGCTTGGCAATTATCTGGAAGTGAGATTGAAGGCTGAAAATGTTCAGGGCAGGCTGGAAGAACCTTCTTTCAACGGATTCAGGGTGATCTCGGGTCCTTCAACATTTAGCTCTACAACGATCATCAATGGTGAGATGAGCAGTACATCAAGCTATACCTATCTTATCAAGCCAACGGAAGCAGGAGAATATATCCTCGGACCGGTCAGTCTGAAGACAAATGATGGTGTCCTAAAGACTGAAGCCAAGAAGATCATTGTGGTGCCAAATCCAGAAAATATTATTCAAAATCCTGATGCAGGTCAGGAACCCTCCTTTGATGTATTGGTCAAGCCCAGTCATAAAAAACCGGCGCCAACCAAAAAGACTTACCGGCTCTGATGTTGCGATGGATGATGATTGCAGCGCTCGCCTGCCTGTATGCATCGGCCAATGCACAGATCAGATTTGAAGCGATGACAGATGCACGGCAAAGTCTTGCCGGCAGCCCTTTCAATGTTGAGTTCAGGCTCAGCAATGCCGAAGGTACAGGATTCAAACCACCCGACTTCGGAGGTTTGCAGATTGTTGGAGGGCCGAGCCGTTCGATGTCCACCACGATCATCAATGGCAGCATGACTTCTTCAACCGGATATGTGTACACACTGGTATCCACCCGGCCTGGAAAATTTACCATCGGACCTGCGCGCATCAAGGTGTCTGGTCAGTGGCTGAGTACGCAGCCACTGACCGTTGAGATTGTAAAGGGTCAGACATCTGCACGGCATCAGGAAACACAGACGGGTTCGGAGGGCGAAATCTTTGTGAAGGCGACGACGGATCAGAAAGAATATTACCGCGGCCAGCAGATCGTGGTGCGTTTTAAATTGTACACACAGGTAAATATTGACAACATTGAAAGTTTCAAAAGTGAATTACCAGAACGCTGCGAGATAGAATACTTCTCTGAAGAGTTTCCGGGCGAACGCGAAGTGATCAATGGCAAAGAATACATCACCAAAGTCATTGGACAGATCGCATTATTTCCTTTGTCTGCTGGTCGGCTGATTATTCCGGCCAAACATTACCGCGTGATTGTGTCTGACCCGGATCCGTTTGGATTTACGATGAAAAGTATGTTCTTCGGCACTTCCCGTGTGATCGAATCCAATGCGATAAACCTTAACATTCTCGATTTGCCATCGCCGGCACCCACCAACTTCAGCGGCGCAGTGGGTACGTTTAGTGCAGCATTTTCCCGATTGAATCCGGAATATACACTGAGCGATGCGATCAGGATTCAGATGACCATAGAAGGTGATGGCAATTTTAATCATATTGATCCGCGCATTAACTTGCAGGATACGCTATTTGAATCCATGCAACCATCAGTCTCATCGGCCGTTAGAACATCAGGCACAGATTATATCCGCAAGTCACAGTCTTATGAATTTCTTCTGAGCCCCAAAGCTGTTGGGGAAGTCACCATGCGTCCTTCGTTTTGTTATTTTGATCCCCAGCAAAAAAAATTTTTGCAGATTACCGATAGCCTGACGATCAGAATTACCGCATCCCATAATAATATGCTGGCACAAAAACAACATGTTATGATGCCGATGATCAATAAACCTGACACCCTAAGAATGAAAAACCAGAGCGGTGTAATCTTTTGGCTGTTTCTCATGGCACCCTGGCTGATTGGATTAATATTCAATTTTTGGCCGGTTATTAGGAACAAATGGAGAATAAAAAAATCTTCCAACGGTACTTATAACGAAGATCAAGCTACCTCATCCAATCTCGACCGACTAATTTTACAGCAAGCAGCCAGATTTTTTCCGGAAATAAATGCACAGGGTAATGTCTACATTCTCAAACTGATGCTCCATCATAAAGTCAGTACACATACGCGCGCAGCGCAACTCATTAATTTCATTGCCGAAGCAGAGACCCTGCGCTACAATCCCCAGGCTACGGAAGAAGACAGACAGGACCTTGCGAAACGCATCGCGGCAATGAAATAGTTATACCTCATAGAAATATTTATTTTGTAGTATTTTTGTACGAATGCCTGAAATTTCGAGATTTTATGGACTTGTTATATTCATGTTCTTCAATGAACACAACCCTCCTCATTTTCATGTGACATATGGAGACTATAAGGTAGTTGTTGATATCAATGACGAGATTGTCTAAGGATTCATGCCAAAAAGCGCCTTGAAATTACTTTTTGAATGGATGGAATTACATAAAAAAGAATTATTATTGAATTGGGAAAAATGCCAAAATGGCCTAAGCCCTAATAAAATCGAACCATTAAATTAAAATATATGGAATTAGTATGGGTTACAAAAGCAGAGTACATTAAACGATATAAGATCAAAATTTTATTTAATGGTATGACTGAAGGCATTGTAGATTTAGAAAATTTGTTAAAGGGTCCTGTATTTGAACCACTAAAAGAAGAATCATTCTTCAAACAATTTAGTATTAATAGCTGGACTCTTGAGTGGCCAAACGGAGCGGATTTTGCTCCAGAATATCTATATCAACTGGCAAAAGAACTGCAATTGGAACATGCAAATAAATGAACGTGGCTTTATATTATACTTGCGATCATGCTGCCATATAACTTTCATATTATTGAGATTCTCCATTCAACAAGGTAAAATAAAAGGAACTTACAATCATCATTAACTTAGATGAATCATCTATTGGCTCTCTTCTTACCTATTGTGCTTAGAATCCATTTCTAGTTTAAAATTACTGAAATCAGATCAAAACAGATTTGATTAATTGCCTAGACTTTGGCAGTGTTCAGAACATAATTGATTATATGTGTTAATTTGACCTTTCGCAGGTATTCATATTTATCCATCATTTTTTACTGAAGTGAGGGTTTAATCAACCGATAGAAACCCCGATCCAGTGACCGATCAAAAACGTCACGGCAGCGGCAGACAATCCAAAAAGTATCTGACGAAATCCTGAATACCATACATTCTTTCCGGTAAAAAGTGTAATCGCCGAACCAATTAAAAATAATCCAATAACACTCATCATCACGGACCAAAGTATTCCGGTCTGGCCCTGAACAAAAAAGAAAGGCGCAACAGGTATGATCGCACCAATAGCAAACATTCCAAATGAGGAAAGTGCTGCTTCCATTGCAGAACCCTTGAGTTCTTCGGCGTTGATGCCAAGTTCTTCCCTGACAAGTACTTCATGTGCGTGTTCCTTGTCGGCTATGATGTCCTTGGCCATGCTTCGAGCGTTTTCCTCCGGAATACCTTTGGTCATATAAATCAGCGCCAGTTCTTTTTCTTCCCCTTCAGGATTTGTCTCCAGCTCTTCCATCTCCAGTTCCATCTGGTTTTCATATAATTCCTGCGAACTTTTGACCGAAATCCATTCACCCATGGCCATAGAAAGTGCGCCTGCAAGCAGCCCGGCAATACCTGTCAACAGTACCTCATGGCGTCCACCGGTGGCGCCTGCAACACCCATCACCAGACTGAAATTACTAATCAATCCGTCATTGCCACCGAGCACCGCGGCGCGTAAAGCATTGCCTCCGATGGAGCGATGTCTGCGCTCAAACCGGGCGATATTACTCTGCGAATTGCGCTCCTCAGCATTCATGATGTTTTCAAGGATCTTGACATGGGCAGTGTCCGACAAGGAAGAGCGGGTTTGCGTTTTTTTACGGGCCTGAATGGCTGAATTGGACAGACTTTTTTCGGTGTCCAGCAAGACGCCAAGGATATAATCGTACCCAAATATTTTTCCAATTGTACCCAGCAATCTGGCGCGCCAGGAGGGCCCCGGAAAAGTCATATGCTCGAGCTGATGATGACGTAAAAAACTCTCGGCATGGGACTTCTCAATCAGGCTCATTTCAGCGAATACTTTGGCCACGACAGGATCTTCTTCCTTGCTTGCCAGCAATTGATACAGATAACTCGCATCCACTTCTGTCTGAACACCTTTCATGATATCTTTCATATAATTTAATTTTTTTTGCTCATTGCAATTTAGCAAAAGATCACCACTCTACACGGAAAATTACATACTGACTCTGGATGGTCAATCGGAGCGTTCTGTGTTTCCCAAAACAAAAATTGCAGGTACGTCTGCAATAAAATCAAAAGGGATCTCCTTCCATTGTTTGACCGTGCGGGTAAGAGATTGTTGCAAAGGTGTACCCAACTGAACGCTGACGGAAAGGGTTAGCTGACCCGGGAGATTCGCTGTTGCTGCACTCATCATCGAGAGATTGCGGTACGGTGTCTCCATCCAGATCTGCGATACCGGCTGATGAAGACAAAGTTTGCCCAAATCGTGAAGTTTTTTTTGCAACTCATCCTTTTTGCGTGGAAGGTAACCGTGAAAACAAAATCGCTGACCATTGAGTCCGGAAGCCATCAGCGCCATAAGCATCGAATTTGGCCCCGGATAACTCAGCACCCGTATACCTCGCCGGTGTGCGCCAAGGACAAGTAGATGCCCCGGATCTGCAATGCAGGGAAGACCGGCTTCAGACATGATTCCGATGTCATGTCCTTCCGCTAGTAAAGGCCGCATCCATTGTAAGTCTTCTTCCGGCTCGTCGGCGCTGATTTCGCGAACCTCGAGCTGAGACTGGGGTAAAGGGTGGTCAATTGCTTTCAGAACCTGACGCGCGGTTTTGGGGCGTTCTGCAAGGAAATACCGGGTCTGACGAAACTGTTCGAGCACAACCCCACTCAGTTGATCTATCTGTCCTCCGCTGAGCGGTACTGGCAAAAGCAGCAAACGTCCTGGAAGTTGACCGTCACCCATGCGGTAAATCTACACCAAATGACAGATTTTGGAGGCCCTTGTCTGCTGAAAACATCTGTTATTGAAGTACCTTCGCGCTCCCTATGCAGGCGCAGGACAAAGGTTATACGATCAAAATAGACCAGTTTGAAGGTCCTTTCGACCTTCTGCTATTCTTTATTGAAAGGGATGAACTCGATATTCACGATATTCCCATAGCGAAAATAACCGAGGACTTTCTGGACTACATTCGTCATATAGAATCCCTCAACCTGGATCTGGCCAGCGAATTCATACTGGTAGCGGCAACATTGATTCGGATCAAGGCAAAAATGCTGATTCCGCGCAAGGAACTCGACGAAAACAATCAGGAGATCGACCCTCGTCGTGAGCTCGTACAGAAACTGATTGAATACAAAGCCATCAAGGACGTGATCGGGCAGATGTCCGATATGGAGGATGACCAGTCGTTCAGGCTGACCCGAGGCAATCTCAAAAAGGAATTTGAACTGCTTTCGCAAAAGGCCCTCGTCGATGCAGAGTGGGAGACGCTCAGCCTGTTTAACCTCCTCAAGGTATTTCAGCGGATTACCGAAAAGCTGGACCGTCCGAAGGAAGTCGTACACCGGATCTTTGATTATAAATATGAGATCGCAGACCAGCAGAAAGTGATCCTCGACAAGATAACCGGAGGCAGAAAAGTAGATTTTGTAACCATTTTTGAGACCTGCGAAAACAGGATCCATGCGATTGTCACCTTCCTCGCCATGCTCGATCTGATCAACCTGCAAAAAATAAAACTGGTGCAGGGAGGCGAGATCAATTCATTTTATCTGGAAGAAAGCGAAGAGAGCGAGATGGATCCGGAGGCTACGGCAGTAGACAGAACGGAGGAAGAATAACAATTCGGGATTAGTTCACGTGATGACTAATCGTGGCTCTTTGAGAAATACCAATTCGTTTGTTGGCGCAAATCTTTACCGAAGGAAATGGGCGTGGCCTGTGCCATTATAGAACTAACCCCTTTGCCCCTTCATCCATTCGTAAAACAATATTGCTGCTGAGACCGACACGTTGAGCGAGGCAACTTTTCCTTTCTGCGGTATCCGGACAAAAACATCTATCAGCGACCGAAGTTCCCTGCTGATGCCTTCGCCTTCACTTCCAAACACGATGACGAGCGGTTGATTCATATCCATATCGCCGGGCACGCATTCGCCCCGCTCTTCAGCGCCGATAATCCTGTATCCGCGGAGTTTGAGATCCCGGAGTGCCTGGGTAAGATTATTCTCGCGGCAGAGCGGAATCCGGAGAAGGGCCCCGGCGCTACTTTTAATAGACTCCTGATTGACCGGTGCAGAATTTTTAGTGCCAATGATAATCCCGTGAATACCAAATACCTCCGCCGAACGCGCGATGGCGCCGAAGTTACGGACATCGGTCACGCTATCCAGTACAGCCAGACAGGGGACCAGGCCACGGTCATTCAACTGGTCGGCGAGGTCGCTGGTGCGATACAGTTCTACGGGGCTGATAAGTGCCAGGACGCCCTGATGCTGACTTCTGTTGAGACTGTCGAGCTTGGCCTTAGGAACCGAGAGTACAGGAATATCTGCCTCGCGACAAAGGTTACGCAAGCTGATCAGCGTTTCTTTTTCAAGCGTCTCACTGAGATATACTTTTTGTATTTTTTTCTCAGCAGCGATTGCCTCCCGTAGTGCGTTCTTGCCTATAATCCAATCCGAATTTTCCTTTTCCATTACTTTAACAAAACAATTAACTTTGGCGAGTTTTAAAAATTATCAAAAATGAAAAATCATATAGTTAACTTACTGACTATTACGGTGTTGTGCACTGGCGTGTCGGTCAATGCCCAGAGGCAATCCAATCTTGACCTGGCGATGCGATTTATGGAATCGCAGGAAAAAGCCTGGGGATTGGTCTCTTCCGACCTTTCTGATGTGCTGGTCTCTGATCGTTATCAGGACGAACATAACGGAGTAGAGCATCTCTACTTTCAGCAAACGTACAAAGGTATTCCGATTTTTAATGCCGTGACCTCAGTACACATAGACAGGCAAGGACACATTTATGACAGCCCTTCACGGTTTATAGGAGACGTATCTACAAAAATTAACGGAACAAAACCAAGGCTTTCGGAGTTGCAGGCATTGAAGCAACTTTTGACACATTATCAGGTAGAAAATGCGCTTTTGCCTTCCAATATCAGTCGCTCGGGAAGCCATAGTTTTTTTGAAAAAACAAACTTTACCCATTCGGATATTCCAGTTAAGCTCTGTTATGTTCTGAACAAAGAAAATAAACTCAGGCTCGCCTGGGATTTGAGCCTTGAACTGGTAGGACGCAATGATTTCTGGAGTGCACGAGTGGATGCCATGACCGGAGAACTGATTGGCGAACAGAACCTGACCATCAAATGTGCTTTTGGCGATCGTGCAGCACCCCATCAGTGCCGCGAAACAAGCCACCACGCAGCATTTCATACATTTAAGGAATCAAAAAAAATGGAGTCAGCCGCCCCGGTTACCAATGGTGCAGCTGTATATAATGTAATTCCTCTGCCGACCGAAAGTCCGCTCCATGGCCCCCGCCAGCTGGTATCTAATCCTGCTGATCCCATCGCTTCCAAATTCGGCTGGCACACCACCAAAACAGATGGCTCACCGGAATACACCGGAACACGAGGAAATAATGTCTACGCTTATCTTGACCGCAATGCAGATAATGCTGCGGATTTAGAGATCGCCGACGGAGGTGCGGCACTTAATTTTGATTTTCCATTTGATCGCACCAAAGAGCCGGTTGACTACGCCAAAGCAGCCATGACCAACCTTTTCTATATGTGCAATATGATGCATGATATTACGTATGGTTTTGGTTTTACGGAAGCGGCAGGCAACTTTCAGACGAACACTTACGGCAAAGGTGGCCTAACAGATCGCGTCAATGCAGAGGCACAGGATGGATCCGGCGTCAACAATGCCAATTTCTCTACGCCGGTAGATGGCAGCAACGGTCGTATGCAAATGTATCAGTGGACCAACTCACTCAGTGAGGTCAACGTTGATGCTCCTTCCAGAATTTCAGGAAATATATCCGCAACAAGAGGTGCTTTCGGTTCTGCTCCCTCCACAACGCCAATCACAGCACAAGCTGTATGGTCTGACGATGGCAGCAGTGATCCGAAACTGGGTTGCAAAAATTCACAGAAGGGGAGCAAAGTAGCCGGCAAAATTGTGCTCATCGACCGGGGTATTTGTGAGTTTGGATCTAAAGCGTTCTATGCACAAAATGCAGGGGCAGTCGCTGTGATCATCTGCGGATTCGATGATCAGAATGTTTCGATGTCTGGAGGTGCTGATGGTGGTAAAGTCACCATTCCAAGTTATTATATCACCGCTTCCACTTGCGCCAAACTGAAAAGCGCCGTTGACTCCGGGACCTGCGTCATCACCATCGTGGCACCTATGAACAATAATTCAGGACCGGATAGTCTCGACGGTGATTTTGACAATGGCATCATCGCCCACGAATACGGTCACGGTATCTCTAACCGTCTGACCGGTGGTCCGGCCAATGCCAATTGCCTTGGCAATATTGAAAACATGGGTGAGGGATGGAGCGATTTCTTTGCGCTGATCACCACAGCAAAACAGGGAGATAAAGGAACCGATGTTCGCGGAATAGGTAACTATGCATTGGCAGCACCACTGGATGGTGTCGGTATCAGAAGAAGACCCTATACGACCAATATAAATATCAATGAATTTACCTATCGCAATATGGGTACAGAGACCCATGATATTGGTGAAGTTTGGGCAGCTATGCTATGGGATCTATATTGGGCGATGGCCGATAAATACGGATACGATCCAAGCTTCAGTAATAAAAATGCCGGAAACAACAAAGCGATTCAGCTGGTTATGGACGGTATGAAACTGCAGCCGTGCGGACCAGGATTTGTCGATGGACGCAACGCCATTTTGCAGGCGGATCGTATGAATTATAACGGTGAGAATCAGTGCCTGATCTGGGATGTATTTGCACGTCGCGGCGTTGGTTTTAATGCCAATCAGGGTAACACCAATACCGCCGGGGATGAGACCGAAGATTTTGAAAGCTTTCCAACTTGTGCAAATACCACTTCAATTAAAAAAACGGCTACGCAACTCGTGAAAGCGGGCTCAGAAATTACTTATAACATCAACGTGAGAAATCTTCGCGCACAGAAAATCAATAATGTCAAGGTAACGGATCATATCCCCTCTGGTTGTACCTATGTAAGCGGATCCGCATCAATTGCACCAGCATCGACCAGTGCGACGGAGGTCATCTGGGACCTGGGGACAATGGATTCTGTGCAAACCAAAATCATCACGTACAAAGTGAAAACAGACCCTGCCAAATTCAGCAACACCTTGTGGATTGATAATCTGGAGAGTCCAACTACGGAAGATAATTATGTGGTTGAAGTCAGCAAGGGTAATATATACTGGTTCCTTAACCCTGATATCGGCGTAGGGGATTCACACGCATATCAGGTTCCTGCGGACAATGCTGCGGCTTCCGATGCACAGTTGCAGAATCTGAATCCGATTCCGGTTCCAGATCAGGATGTCGCTTTCCTGTTCTTCCATAAATACAATACAGAAAACAATATTGACGGCGGATTCATTCAACTGTCCGGCGACGGAGGTCAAACCTTTTCACTGGTTGATCCGGCCAGTTTTGATATCAATCCTTACAATGGCAATATTGATTACAGCGCCATCGCTATTCCAAAAAACAAGGGCTATACCGGAAGAGAGTCCAATTTTGTTCCAAGCGTACTGAGTCTGGATAACTACAGAAACAAAAAACTTGTATTCCGTTTTCGTTTTGGAAACGATGCAGCAAATATCCCTGCGAATGGAGAATATGTCGGATGGACCGTTGATAATTTTGAACTGATCAATCCGGTATATTATAATTCAGAAGCGTGTGTAACTACTTCTCTGGGCGAATCCATTTGCGTTCCTGCACCAGGAAAAGGAACACTCGTTGATTCCAAAAAAATTGTTTCTACTTCCAATCCGCAACAGCAGCAACCTGTCACCATCCTGCCGAATCCGGCAAATGGACAGTTTACAGTA
Source organism: Saprospiraceae bacterium (assembly GCA_019694255.1). Taxonomy (GTDB): domain Bacteria; phylum Bacteroidota; class Bacteroidia; order Chitinophagales; family Saprospiraceae; genus Vicinibacter. The sequence goes on along the minus strand of JAIBCI010000083.1, from coordinate 16,674 downwards.
TTTCTTCCTGCTTCTCAGAAAGTGGAAGAGATTCGCCTGTTGACGACCGAAGGACAATTGTTATCCAACATGAAGGTTCAGGATGGACAACGCAGGATTGTTTTTACAACAGAAAATCTTCCTAAAGGAGTCATCTTGATTCAAGCGATCTCCGCAGGTAAAACAAGCACTGCGAAACTGATCCTGCAATAAAATTAATCATCAGAAAGGATAAAGGGTTGTCGTGCATAACGACAACCCTTTATTATTGTAGAATAATTTTTTGCAAACCCTTTTTTCTATTGCTTACCACAGTTGACAAAGATCATCTTATTACAATGAGCGAAATTGCACGCAATTTCTTCATCGTATTCTAAACATGCATGAAGCAAATTGAAAAATGGTTACATGTTGTTCTTATCACAGCACCAACAATCGCTTACTACTTCCACCAACTTTAAAGAATCAGTACTTGGCAAAAATTTAGTATAGAAGTGCATACCAATAACTGTTGCCAAAAATAATTCAGAAGATCAACAAACAGATTAGTAAAAATAGAGCCCCCTGAAGGCAACAGGCATAAAAAATATGCTTAAGGAACAAATACTTTAAGGATGTATTGATTCTAATTATTCCTGACGTAGAGTAAATAGACTCCAACTATTGTATTATCAACTAGTAACGGCGACCGCTGAGCCATAAGTTAATTATCAAAAACTATGATTTCTTCTCTGATGAATTATTAATACCTAATTAGCATTGACTAAGCGCAAAGGGAAAGTCAAATGCAATAGACATTTAAAGTGATTTTATTTAGCTTACCGGATCTTTTTGCCGGCATAAAGATCAAGGATCTTCTGCTTGAAGAGCAGATCGTACTTGGCAATCACCAGCGAATTCTGTGCTGCAGCGTAATTATTCTGTGAAGTGGTGAGTTCGAAACTGTTGGCAGAACCGATCTCAAATTTCTTTTGTGTGTTTTCACTGACAAGACGGGTTACGTCGTATGATTTTTTGGCGGCATCAAATTCTTTGATGGCCGCTTTGACATTGGCCACCGCCTGGCTCACCTGCAGTCTCAGATTTTCCTTGCGTGTCTCAAGCGCCAACTCAGCCTGACTCTTGCCTATTTGAGCACGCTGGACGCTGGTGCGTGCATTGAAAGCGTTAAAGATGGGGACACTGGCACCCAGACCGAAATTGTATCCAATAAACTGCTTGAACTGTTCCTTGAATGAGATGGTCTTATAGTCCGCAGGAACCTTGTTGACAAATTCAAAAGTGACCGGTACGCCATTGAAATTTCCGCTGATGGAATCGAGCCGATCGGAAAAAGTAGTGGGCGTCTTGGCTGCGTCAGAATATCTGGAATTGATGTTGCCGAAGGCACTGATTCTCGGAAAATAAGCGGCCCGGGCCATATTCTTCTGTATGTCTGCGGCCATGACATTGCGCTCGGCCGACTGAATACCAGGTTGATTGCCGAGTGCGATCTGATAGAGTTGTTCAGCGGTATAGGATTCATTTTCAATATTGCGGAAGGAGGCTTCATCAGGTCGTTGCAGCACGAGCGCAGCAGTAGATTCGAGCCTGAGTTGTTGTCTTAACTGTAATCGTGCCTGCTCTGCATTATTCTGTGCACTGATGAGCGTTTGCTCAGCACGTGCTTCCTGCGCATTGATCTCCAGTGCATCGGCGGCGGCCCTGGATCCAATCTCCACCAGCCGTTCCATATTTTTACGTTGCGCAGTCACCGTCTCCAGATTTTTACGGCTGATTTCCACGCGCTCATCTGCAAGAAGGACGCTGAGATAAAGACCTGCAATGTTCAGGCTGAGGTCATTGACAGCTTGTTCATAATCTCTGGCGCTGGCCTCGGTCAGTGCCCTGTTGTACTTAATATTATTTTGAACAAATCCACCCTGGTATACTGGCAATCCGGCACTGATACCATAGTTTCCAAATAGAATATTCTGCGTAACAAAAGCATTGGTGGTCGGATCAATATTTCTTCCGATACTCAGCCCGTAATTGACGCTGGCATTGAGTGTTGGCAGTTGCTGTAATCTGGCTTCCCGCAGAGACACCATCTTGTTCTGCAGCCCAAGTTCCGTGCTTTTCAATCCAAGGTTTTTTTCAATGCCACGTTCAATGCATTTTTCCAGGCTCCATACTTCCTGTGCAAAAAGAAAATTTAATTTTCCTGACAATAAAAAAAGTAGAGAGAGCAAAAAAGTGGTGGAATTTTTTCTTGTCAACATTAGTTTCTGTTTGAATTGATTTTATTTCCCAGCATGAGATTATCGAATCTTCCTCCGAAAGGCCGGTAATAGCAAAGTATGAAGTAATCGTTTTCCGCATCAGACCAGTCGCCGTCTATTTCTGATAAATCAGCTTTGAGATGATCGTCAAGCGTAACGTAGGCGTAGTCAACCCATGCATTTTTGACATAAACTTTTGTCTTGTACATTTTCGTTGCAGGATCATAGGTCATTTTGAATTCATCTTTTATTTTCCAGTCCGAAATCTGTCCAAAGACATAGACATCCTTGTCCAGTTTTTCAGGAGATGCCAGCGATAAATGCAGATACACATATTCACTTCTTGTCCTTGCAAATTCGAGGGGAACATCAGAAGAAGTATAAGCGATTTTGCCGTTGTAATCAAAAGTCAGCAGGTAATTTTTTTCTCTGCGCATGACGTCCGTGTAGGCGTAACAGTGAAATTCACCTTTTTCCTCATCCCAATAACGTACACCAGGACCCTTGCGTTGAATTGAACGTATGTCAACACTGTGAAATTCTTTGCCGGCAGGAAACTGGATTGCATCCACTTTGGTAAAGCGCAGATTATTGCCAGAAAAAAACAATGGTTCATTCAGAATAATTCGGTTCTCTGTATTGCCGTTCTGAATTACTTCCAGCTGTACTTCCTTCTTGACATCGATGACATTGTAATTAGCCGAGTTAATGACTACGCTCAGGCTTTGATGTGTGCTGATTTTTCTTGGGTCCGTCGGCTGAATAAAATTGATGGTCGAAGTAAACAGTGGTGTAGTGATATAAATTTTGCGGGTAAGATAAATATTACTTTCCTGATCATATACTACCAACAGGTAATTGCCGGATTGCCTAAAATTGAGTGCTCTTGGCAAAAGGCTCAGATTGTAATGTACATAAGGGGTGTATGTATTGAATGAAGTCTGAAACTGATTGATCTCAAGTTCATTGAGGCCATCAACGATCTCGAGAATATCGACAGGTGATTCATTCCAGTTGCGGTCATAATATCGAAAGGTATAGTAGAGCCGTCTTGGAGAGCCTTCCAGCAGATCAAATTCAAAGAAGTAGCGCTCCTTCTGATCAATGATAAAGAGTGGCAATGCCACTGTATTGGAGCCGTCATTAAAATGTGCCGAATGTACCAACGGATCATATAAACTGTCAACGCCGCTGATAGAACCAAGATTAGGTTGTGCTGCGATTGATGTCAGCAACAGGCTAAGACAAAGGGTTAAAAGATTATTGTTCACGACGTTGGAATTGTTTTGGAAATAGGGTTCTGCTCCTGGTTTGCCAGTTGTCCGCAGGCTGCGTCAATGTCCTTGCCCCGGCTTCTACGGACCGTAATCATCACGCCTTGTTCCCGCACCATTTTGGCAAATTGATTAATCTGGTCTTCCGATGATTTTTCGTAGTCTGATCCACGCACCGGATTGTATTCTATAACGTTGACCATCACCGGAAAGTGCGAACATAGTCGAACCAGATTGCGCGCATCGCTGGCCTGATCATTAAAACCTGCAAAAGCAATGTACTCGTAACTGATTTTGTTACCGGTTTTCTGATTGAAATATTTTAACGCGGACATGAGTGATTGCAGATCATTGTACTCGTTGATCGGCATCATGGTGGATCGCTTATCGTCATCGGCAGCATGAAGTGACAATGCGAGATTTACCTTGAGGTCTTCATCAGCCAGACGTACGATCATTTTGGCGATACCTGCAGTGGATACCGTCATTCGGCGCGGTGAAAGACCGGGCCCTTTGGCTGAACTCAGACGCCGGATCGCTCCGACCACCTGCTTGTAGTTGAGAAGGGGTTCGCCCATCCCCATGAAGACGATGTTACTCAGTTTGCGACCATAACGTTCCTGACAACAGCGGTTGACTTCCGTATACTGGTCAAATATTTCAGAGGCAGTTAAGTTTCGTAACAAACCCATTTGTCCGGTTGCGCAGAATTTGCAGGTGAGGCTGCATCCCGCCTGGGATGAAACACATACAGTATACCGCTCCTCTTCATCAACCGGAATCAGCACACTTTCGATCATATACCCATCATGCAACTTAAAGCGAAATTTGACAGTGCCATCCGTACTGTATTGTACCTTGTCCGTAACCAGCCGGGGTATGTAATATCGTTCGTTGAGCTCCTGTCGTTGCTGCTTGCTCAGATTGGTCATCTCCTCGAAGGAACGAACACCATGTTCCCACAGCCAGGAGATGAGTTGGTCGCTGCGAAATCGCTGCCATCCAAGCTTCTCCATTTCTTGCTGCAGCGCAGCATCACTGAAGGCAAGGATATCGGTACGCACATGAACTTCTGAAGTAATCAAAGTAAAAGATTAACCATCAAATACACAACAAAATTAGCCGAAGCCTTATTATAAACCTTTACTTAACAAACAATTAAATGCTTAATCCAACCGCTTTACGCCTGCTTCCGATGCTGCTGATGTGTTTGACAGCCTGCGCGATACATCGCCCGCATGGGGCATTCATATCACCTGTTAAGTACCGCCTGCCGGATTATAACAACAGTTACTACTGGGCCAGCCTGCCATTTAAAAAAGATCTCGCCGACGAAAGTCCAGCAGGGACTGAGGTTGATCATATTCCCGAGGAGGCTGATGTCTTTTTTATCCATCCGACCACTTATTTTGGCGACAAGAGACACCGGACATGGAATGCTGACCTCGATGATGCCGAAGTCAACCGAACAACCGATGAAGGCTCGATCAGGTACCAGGCATCCATTTTTAATAACTCAGCGAGGGTATTTGCTCCCCGTTACCGGCAGGCACATTATCATTCTTTTTTTACAAAAGATACCGCCTCGGCGCGCAAAGCCTATGACCTGGCGTATGAGGATATATATGGTGCGTTTCTGCATTATTATGACAACTGGAATAACGGCAGGCCAATCATCATTGCCGGACACAGTCAGGGTGCCCTAATGGCTATTCGTTTGCTGAAAGAAGTGTTTGACAACAAAGAAATGAAGAACAAACTCGTGGTCGCCTATGTCGTAGGATTCCCTGTACCTCAAGGAACTTTCAAATATCTTCAGGTGTGCCATGAAGAACATGAGACCTCCTGCATTTGCAGCTGGAGGACTTTTAAGTCAGGTACCGAACCGAGACACCTAAAGAAGGAGCTACCTGTACTCATTACCAATCCGCTGACCTGGACGAGTGAGCCGGGAAAAGCCGGCAAAGAAGCCAATCTCGGAATGGTGATCAATATGAGTAAGCCTCCGATAGTCGGTGCGGTGTCTGCTGAAATACACCGCAATATTCTATGGAGCAGCAAACCCCATTTTCGTGGCAGTATCTTCCTCTGGCGTCGTAATTACCATAAAGGAGATTTCAATCTTTATTATATGAATGTCCGCCAGAATGCGCGGCAACGCATCAGGTCGTTCTACAAGTAGTTGGTACCATATTAAGACTACTTTTTAATAATCATCAAACAATCTCCTGCTTCATTGAGGGCAATCCTTACTTTCTTGTGCTTCACTTGGCACTAGCAAAGGTGATTTTGAATTAATTTGTCGCACAATCCTAAAAAAGCGAAAAATCATGCGAATCAGGGAAATCAACACCATGCGCGGACCCAATTACTGGTCAATCCGTCGACACAAACTCATCGTCATGGTCCTGGATCTGGAATCACTGGAACAAAAGCCTACCAACAGTATTCCCGGATTTCTTCAACGCCTTCAGACATTGCTTCCGGGTATGTATGAGCATCGATGTTCGGTAGGCAGCCCCGGCGGATTTTATCAAAGGGTGGAAGAAGGCACCTGGATGGGCCATGTTATTGAGCATATTGCCCTTGAGATTCAGTCGCTCGCGGGTATGGAGGTCGGATTTGGAAGGACGCGGAGTTACGGCGAAGAGGGCGTCTATCATGTGGTGTTTGATTATATTGAAGAAAAAGTCGGACAGTTTGCCGCCCGTTCCGCTGTTCGGATCGCCCAGGCATTGGTGGATGGAGCTGACTATGACCTGGCAGCAGACATACAGGAGATGAGGGAACTCCGTGAAGCCAACCGGTTGGGTCCAAGTACAGGTTCGATCATCGAAGAAGCTGAAATGCGTGGGATACCATGGATCAGGCTGAATAAATATAGCCTTTGTCAACTTGGATACGGGCGCAACCAAAAGCGCGTTCAGGCTACCGTTACAAGTCAGACTTCCAGCATTGGTGTGGAGCTGGCAGGTGATAAAGAAGACACCAAATACCTCCTGCAGCAGGCTGAGATCCCCGTACCGCGGGGCGAAATTATCCGCACTGAGGCCGGGCTGGATGACGCGATCAGATCGCTGGGATTCCCATTGGTGATCAAACCCATCGATGGCAATCATGGAAGAGGGGTGACGACCAATATCGAAGACCGCGAACAGGCGATCAAGGCACTGGAGAATGCCAAAAGAATATCCAGTTCAGTCATTGTTGAACAATACATTACCGGTGAGGACTACAGAATCCTGGTGATCAATTACAGGATGGTTGCTGCGGCCAAAAGACTTCCTGCGCAGGTCACAGGTGACGGACTGCACAGCGTCAGGGCGCTGATTGATCAGGTCAATGCTGATCCAAGGAGAGGTTACGGCCATGAGAAAGTACTGACCAGTATCAATGTTGATACCATAACTATGAAACAGCTGGAGGCCCAGCAGCTTGATCTGGATGCAATTCCGGAGGCTGGCAGAACGGTTGTCCTCAAGGATACGGCCAATCTCTCCACCGGTGGCACATCGGTAGATGTCACAGACATGGTCCATCCTTCTATCGTCTTTATGGCTGAAAGAATATCCAGGGTCATCGGACTGGATATTTGCGGGATTGACTTTATAACCAGAGATATCAGCAAACCAGTCTCAGAAACAAGAGGTGCCGTGATTGAAGTCAATGCAGGCCCGGGCTTCAGGATGCACCTGGCTCCGGCAGAAGGCTTGCCACGCAATGTGGCAGCGCCTGTGATCGATATGCTCTATCCGCCGGGAACACCTTCGCGTATTCCCATTGTGGCGGTGACCGGTACCAACGGGAAGACGACGACGACAAGACTCATGGCACATCTCGCCAAATTGATGGGTTATACGGTTGGGTATACCACCACAGACGGTATTTATATTCAAAATCACCTGATGATGTCAGGCGATTGCAGTGGACCCGGCAGCGCTGAGTTCGTGCTGAAGGATCCGACGGTCAATTTTGCCGTACTGGAGACCGCACGCGGAGGTATCCTTCGGGCAGGTCTTGGATTCAGAAACTGCGATATCGCCATCGTCACCAACATTGCACCGGACCACCTCGGTTTGAAAGGAATCCATACGATAGAGCAGTTGGCTAAAGTCAAGTCGGTTGTGGTAGAATCTGTGCTTCCGGAAGGTTATGCCATTCTCAATGCCGACGATGATCTGGTGTACGACATGAGGTCAGGGGTCCATTGTAATATCGCCCTCTTTTCGATGGACGAACAGAATGAAAGGATCAGAAGACACATGCGCAACGGAGGGCTGTCTGCACTCTATGAAAACGGATACATAACAATCTGTAAGGGTGAATGGAAAATGCGGATCGTCAAAGCGGTTAATGTGCCACTGACGTATGGAGGGAAGGCGAGCTTCATGATACAGAATGTGCTGCCGGTAGCTCTCGCGGGTTACCTGCGCGGATTTGCCTTGCAGGACATCAGCAGCGCCCTTGAAAGCTTTATCCCTAGTCCTGCCCAGACCCCGGGAAGACTAAACCTGTTCAACTTTAAAAACTTTGATGTGATGTTGGATTATGCCCATAATCCGGCCGGCCTGAACGCATTGAAAAAACTGACGGATAAAATGGATGGTCATCCCAAAATTGGTATCATCGCCGGGATCGGAGACCGCCGGCCAGAGGATAATGAAGGCATTGGTTATGTGGCTTCCACCATGTTTGACGAGGTTATCATTCGCCAGGATAAGAATCTTCGTGGCCGGTCTGAAAAGGAGATCATCGACATGCTGATGAAGGGTATTCATGCTTACGATCCCAATAAGAAAGTGAGTGTCTACCGGACTGAATCAGAAGCGATCACGGCATCGATCGAAAATGCGGTCAAAGGATCTTTGATCGTGATCTGCAGCGATGTGGTTCCGGATGCACTCGAACAGGTGCAGCGATATAAGGAAGAAGAGGTCAGCAGACTGTATGAATTCACGAAAGCAGATATTCCTAATCAATAAAAATAGCTTTTTGGTCAAAAAAATTAAAATGAAGATATATATTATAAAATAATATAATATATAAAACATGCATTTAAAAAATCCTATATATATATTATTTTTAATTTTAGAGCAAAAATTAAAAATTAAAAAATCTTTTATTCTTTTATCAATTTTGAGCGATTTGTGATACTTCTTTTATATAATTTTGTGCCGAACTTTGAAAAAAGGCAATGAATTCTAAATCCCTATTTTATATTCAAATACAACTGTAACCATGAAATTAATTAAATTCTTCCCCTTACTTGTAATTGGAATGTTGATATTCCAATCCTGTAATCGCACGGAGCAGGAAGAGACAAGCACGAGTCTTGTGAAATCTTTTGACAACAAGGTAATCTATGACTGGAGTGAGCTTTTTCTAAGAATTGACAAGGATGCCCTTGGATTTCGCCCTGCCCCTGGTCCTAGAGCCCTGGCGTACATCAACTGGGCAACTTATGAAGCCTGTGTTCCTGGCATGCCGGAATATAATTCACTCAAAAACCTTCCTCAGTTTGTAGAAGCCAACCTTCCTGACTTCGATACCAAACAGACCATGTATTGGCCAGAAGTAGTGAATGAGGTACAGTCTTATTTGATGAGTAAAATGTTTGAGAAAGTTGACTTTTTCAAATCAGATAAAGGGTCACATATTACCAATGCAGAAGCACAGCAATTAATACAGAATTTAAAGCTGAGCAATGAAAAGGAATTCCTGACCAAAACCAACACCGTGACTTTTACCAATTCAAAGGCATGGGGTGAATCTGTGGCCAGAGCTGTATGGAACTGGTCAACTACAGACAAATGGGGTCATGAAGCTTACCTGAATGTACTCAACAATGACCCTGCCAAAGGACAATATTATGACTGGAGAAAATACAGTCTGGATGCCCAGGGCAACAGACTGCCGGGTCGCTGGACCCCAACCAATGATGGGCCCGATGGCGGTATGTTTCCTTTTGCCGGCAAATTCAGAGCATTTGCCACGACTGAATCTCAAAAAATATGCAGACCTCCCTTCGAATACAGTGACAAGCCTGGTTCAAGATGGTTTATTGAGAATGAGGAAGTATATAATCGTTCCTACACCAATCTGACTTTCGCAGAAGAGTATGAGGGTCAATTCTGGAGCGATGACCTCTTTGGTGTAACTTTCTCACCACCCTCCAGATTATTGGCTTGCCTGGATCAGATCATGGTCAATGATAACTCCAAACTCGACAAAGCAGTTTATGCTACCGCTTTGTTGGGTCTAAGTTTGAATGACTTTGCAGTTTGTTGCTGGAACTCCAAATATTACTATAATATTGAACGTCCAGAGCACTTCATCAAGGAAGTGATGAATCATCCAGAGTATGAATCCGCACTTAATCACCCATACACCGGTGTTAAAGGTATCACACCTGCATTCCCGGCATATCCTTCGGGCCACTCTACTTTTGGCGGCGGTGGTTTCTACGCGATCGCACAGGTCTATGGCAATAATACCAAATTTACAGATCGTTGTCATGAAGGTCGTCAGGAGTTTTATGGCGCCGCAAGGACATATAATACATTGGGAGAAGCCGGTCTTGAAGAAGCATTATCCAGGATTCCGCTTGGCGTTCATATCCGTCAGGACTGCGTCGAGGGCGTTCGTCTTGGAATCGAAGTAGCGTCCCGCGTGGCAGCGCTTCCTTGGAAGAAGTAATTGTAAAATAATTGACTATTGATATTTTAGCCCATTCCAAATTTCGAATGGGCTTTTTTATGAAAGGAGGCTCTTACAATGATGAACTTTGATCTACTTCAAAATGCAGATTAACCTTTCCATCAATCTACTCAATTCAAGGTATTGGTTACTCAGTTATAAATTAAGTTCCTCTACTGGTGTAATCAATTATTCACTTCGTCAAAAAAATACAAAAAAAGCACTTGCAACTCTTTTATATTTTTATCTTTAGGCCGGTTAAATATTAAAACTACCAAATCAATGAAAAAGCTGCTTACTGGGATTTGCCTTTGTTCTCTGCTCTATTTTATCTCCTGCAGGATGGACAGTGGTGTTATTACCAATGAGATCGATGACAGATTAGAGGAGCTGATAAAGGATCACAGTGAGAATGGCAGGATGTCATTCTATGTGATGCCACAGAGTAATGAATATGCCAATATTCCAAATCAGGATCCAAACAATCCCATTACCGCTGAAAAGGTATTACTTGGGAAAATGTTGTTTTTTGAAACCGGATTGGCCCAGGAAGCCAAAAAGTCGGTTTCATTGAATACGTACTCCTGCTCTTCATGCCATGTCCCTGAGAAGAATTTTACCGCAGGACGTGTACAGGGAATTGCCGATGGGGCCATTGGATTCGGAAGACTGGGTGAACTCCGGCACAAGAATCCCCTGTATGATGGTTCTGAAGTTGACGCTCAGGGAGCCAGGCCATTGCCAACAATAAATCTTGCTTACGTGCGAAATGCTTTGTGGTCAGGAGCTTTCGGTGCACATGGAATGAACGAAGGAACACAATCAGCATGGGGCATTGCAGACTCTCTGACAGCCATTAATCATTTGGGAATGGAAGGTCTTGAGTCCAATAATACACGTGCCTTGTTTGTTCACCGGCAGGTCGTAACAAAAGAATTGATGGAAAAACTGGGTATGAAGACCATGTTTGACAAAGCATTTCCGAATGTTCCGGAAGATCAGCGTTATACCCGTCAAATCGCCAGTAATGCCATTGCTTCTTATTTCAGGACAATTTTTACCAATCAGGCGCCATTCCAGAAATGGCTAAAAGGAGACCGCTCAGCACTTTCACCACAACAAAAGAGAGGAGCTGAGTTATTTTTTGGAAAAGCAGGATGTATCAACTGTCATAACAGCCCTTCATTCAATGGACAGCGTTTTGCAGCGGTTGGAGCGAAGGATCTTTATATGAATCCAAATGAAGTCTACCGCACAGGCCCACAGGATGCGAGAAACAAGGGAAGAGGTGGATTTACCTTGCGCGATGCGGATTTATACAAATTCAAAGTCCCGCAATTGTATAACCTGAAGGGCGTTGGTTTTTATTTGCACGGTGCAAGTAAGTATACACTTCGAGATGTTGTGGAATACTTCAATAGTGCAGTTCCTGAAAATCCTAATGTCCCATTGGAGCGAATCGATTATCGTTTCAAGCCGCTCAATCTAACCCATAGTGAAATTGATGATTTGGTCGAATTCATCGAAAACGGATTGTATGATGAGAACCTTGTTCGCTATAAGCCAGATTTTATCATGTCCGGGTTGTGTTTCCCAGATAATGACCCAGAGTCAAAACATCAGATGGGCTGCCTTTAAGATTAACTGAATTTGAAAGTAATAGTAAAGACCTGTACCTTTGTGCAGGTCTTTTTTTTTGAGACATTCAAAGATCTTGACTCATTGAGTGTTGTGATACCTCAGTGAGAAGAAAGTCAGGAGTGTTTTTTTAAAAATAACTTTTACAAATTATTTTATCTTATGGCAGGAAAAAAAATAATCCCAATTGCAGCTGCGCTGATTCTTATGGTCGCCTGCAAGAATTCCAAAGAGAGCCCCTATAAGGAGAATATCATGAAATTTGAAAATGGAAATATCAAGCGTAAGTATTACACAGACGCGCAGGGCCAGATTCAGGATACGATGTTCGATTACTTCAGCACAGGCGAAATCAGTAAGATCAGATTATTCAAAAATAATAAGCAGGAAGGGCGCAGTACCTATTACCTGAAAGAAGGACAGCTCTACGAAATACAACATCTTGTGGATGGGAAAATTGAAGGTATGGATAGTGTATTCTATCCTTCAGGCAAAATCAAAGTGCTCGCAGAATTTAAAGATGGACTTCGCAATGGATCATTTAAGTCATTCCTTGAAGATGGTACAGTCGAAAAAGAATACCTGTACCGAAATGACAGTCTAATTATTCATACCGACAGCAGTGAAGTAAAATAATTGCCTTGGATGAAGGAACGTCTATTCCCGATGACGACTAAACAAATTTATTCCTGGTAAATCTTGAAAAAGAAATACTTCCAGATGACTTCAGGAAGTATTTCTTTCATTGATGAGAAATATTCAAATAATCATTTGGCTCTCCAGCCACCGATGATTGCAGCCATCACGGTAAAGAGTACAAGCATATAACTCCCATCTACCATGGACAAGCTGGTAGGTTTAAAATTAAAGCGATTGGCAGTGTAAATTCCAAAGAAGGAAATAATACCAAGTACAGCGCCAAGCGTTGCACCTGAAGCATAGCCGAAGGAAGCTGATTTGGTGATCAGCCAGTTGATAAAATATGCATACACCATCAGCGTAATGATATTTACGATCATGGGCAGCATGGATTTTGGCATTTCGACGCCGTCTTTCAGAATACGATCACCTTCCATCGTCATACCGTTGCCGGACATCCATTGGCTTGTGAATAAAAAGCCGTACCAGAGGAATCCAATGGCCATGCCTGTGATGACGGCTGTAAGAAGAGCGATCCAGTTGATTTTTGTTTGCATCATAAAGTTGATTTTAAATGAAATAATTTAATGTTTTATCAATTGAATAGACTGCGAAGAGACATGTTCTTTGTCGAAGACTTTGAGCATATAGTTGCCCGTTGCCAGCTGCTTTACAGAAATCTGTTCGGAAACTGTACAAACCTCACCCTTTATGGCGATTCTCCCGGACATGTCGCTGATCTCATAAAGTAATTTGCCAGACAAATCGCCTTCAATTAAAAATCGAAGGTTGATGTAATCGAGTGTTGGATTAGGAAAAATCTCTAATTCAGTCCATTGCCAATCATTGGTATTGACAAGTTTTTGCAGCTTGAGAATATGTCCGAAATGAGTGCAGATATAAGCTTCTCCTGAACTTGTGATATCCACAGAATAGAGATGTTCATTCCCCAGTGGACTGGACATGGGAAACCAGGCATCACCACCATTGGCAGTCCGAAGAATGGTACCGTTAAAACCACAGATCAGTCCATGATCCTGATCCAGAAAGTCAATATCGAAAAGGGGTTCTGTTGTTGGTGAATTAAGACGTTCCCAGCTCGTACCACCATCGGTCGTGCGGTAGATCCTACCGATGTCTGCACATGCAAACCCATTGTTGTCATCCAAAAAACGAATGCTTCGGATCCAATCCGCCGGCGCTTTAAAGGGAAAACCTGTAACCGGCGACCAACTGTCACCACCATTTTCTGTCTGAAGCAAAATATTGCTACCGCTGGCAAATCCTTTACCTGAAGGTGTAAAAACCACATCGTACAACAAGTTATTGACGCCCGAGGGAATTTCATCCCAAACGGTCCCACCATTGGTTGTCCTCAGGATAATGCCGTTTGAGCCAACTGCAAAACCAGTTTTTCTGTTCTGAAACCAAAGCCCCCAGAGTTGTTCTGTCGTGCCGGTCTTCAGTGTCACCCAATTCCTGCCCCCATCGAGCGAGCGCAGGATCAGACCATCATTACCACTCATGAATACGACGGAATCTTCAACATAAAAAATATCCATAAAACGCGTCCCGGTATAACCGGAGGAGTGATCCGTCCAGGTTTTGCCACCATCAATCGTGCGGTGAATATTCTTTGTAGAGCCATTGTAAAGTGATCCTACGGTAAGGCCCAGAGAAGGGTCGTGAAATCTTATTTTCTGGAGTGTTTGTTCCGGATTGAAATGATATAAATCGCCCCATTCCTGTGCTCTGAGCGTCAGCGAAAGGCATGCAATACAAAGCAGAAAAAATGATTTCATGGTTGTGAGGTTTCCTGATCAATTACGAAAGTAATCGATGGAGATCATATTGAACCCAGATTTTGCAGTTAGGACTCGTAGTGAAAGGTAAAATGGCAATAAAATCAAGGCTTTTGATGAGGAAATATAATGGAGCTATACTTACGAATCAAACGAAAAGTAAAGTCTTGATTTTGAAGTCAGTTTGTCTTGAAATAGGCTCCTAACTGCAAAATCTGGGTTGAAATCAACTCTTCCATACATTTTCAGTAACTGGTTTGAATGTACAGAGCCAATGCGCCATGATAGATTAAACTTACAGCAATAGTGTTGTCAGGACATTCACCCTTGTGGGCGCTGTTAAACTCAGGAGCCCAGCTTTTGCTTTACTTCGGTAATCTCGTAAGCTTCAATAATATCTCCGGCCTTGATGTCGTTAAAGTTTTTAACGTTGACGCCGCATTCCATATTCTTGGAAACCTCTTTGGCATCATCCTTAAACCGTTTGAGCGAAGCGAGTTCAGCAGTGACTCCTTCCCTGTTCGGGTAGATCACAATACCGTCCCGGATCACTCGGACATGGTTCGATCTGGATACTTTTCCATCGGTAACCATACATCCGGCGATTGATCCTACTTTGGATACTTTGAAGATCTCGCGCACTTCTAGTGTGCCTACAACTTTTTCTTCCTTGGTTGGCTCCAGTAACCCTTCCATGGCAAGTTTGACCTCTTCAATGGCTTCATAGATAATCGAGTAGCATTTGATCTCCACGCCTTCTTTTTCTGCCAGATTGCGTGCAGCGGCTGAAGGTCTTACCTGGAATCCGATAATGATCGCATCAGAAGCAGAGGCGAGCAGTACATCAGATTCGATAATTTGTCCTACGGCCTTATGTATAACACTGACTTTGATTTTTTCTACAGACAGCTTGATCAGACTATCAGAAAGCGCTTCTACAGATCCGTCCACATCCCCTTTGACAATCAGTCTCAGCTCCTTGAAATTGCCCAGGGCAAGTCGGCGACCAATTTCATCCAGCGAAATACGTTTGGAGGCGCGGGCGGCCTGCTCTCGGGAAATCTGCGCTTTTTTAGAGGCGATGAGTCTGGCTTCAGATTCATCTTCCATGACTTTAAATTTCTCGCCGGCACTGGGCGCACCGGTAATTCCCAATACCATTACGGGGACAGAAGGACCAGCGGTTTTAACTTTCTGGCCTCTCTCGTTAAACATTGCTTTGACCTTTCCGCTGTATTCTCCGGCCAGAATCACATCTCCAATATGAAGGGTTCCGTTCTGCACAAGAATCTTTGTAACATATCCGCGACCCTTGTCAAGTGATGCCTCGATGATCGTACCTGTAGCCTCTCGGTCAGGATTGGCTTTGAGCTCAAGAACCTCAGCTTCCAGCTGTATTTTTTCAAGCAATTCATCGATACCAAGTCCTGATTTTGCAGAGATCTCCTGAGAAGAATATTTACCACCCCAGGAATCCACGAGTAGATTCATCTGAGAAAGTTCATTTTTGATTCTTTCAGGGTCTGCACCATTTTTATCAACCTTGTTGATGGCGAAGACCATGGGTACATTGGCTGCCTGAGCATGCGAAATTGCTTCACGCGTTTGCGGCATGATGTGATCATCCGCGGCGATAATTATAACTGCAACGTCGGTCAACTTGGCACCGCGGGCACGCATCGCCGTAAAGGCTTCGTGGCCGGGTGTATCAAGGAAGGTAATTTTTTTGCCATTGGGCAAGCTCACTTCGTAGGCACCGATGTGCTGTGTAATACCTCCGGCTTCACCGGATACGACATTCGCACTTCGGATATAATCGAGGAGTGATGTCTTACCGTGGTCTACGTGACCCATTACGGTTACAATCGGTGCGCGCGGCACCAGATCACTTGTATCATCAACAATCTCTTCTTCTGTCTCTACTTCTTCTTCCGCTGAAATGAATTCGATGGTTTTATTGAATTCTTCCGCAAGAATTTCAATCACCTCGGCATCGATCCGCTGGTTAATAGAGACAATTATACCCATATTCATACAGGTCATGATCACATCCGTAACAGGCACTTCCATCAGACTGGCCAGTTCGGATACGGTCACGAACTCTGAAAGCTGAATAACATCTTTGTTTTGGCTTGCTTCTGCAATTTCAGCGCGTTCGCGCTTCTCATCGCGCTTGTCACGACGTATTTTCTGTCTTTTGTTTTTGCCGCCAATCTGAAGTCGGGCCATCGTGGCTTTGATTTTCTCCTCGACTTCTTTTTGGGATACGGCTTTGACTTCATCGTCTGATCTGCCTCCTCCCCGCGCACCACCACGGCCAGAATCTTTAATATCATTAACTGTGACGGCCTTTCTTTTCCGTTTGCGTTTTGCGGCATCACCACC
>JAIBCI010000049.1 GCA_019694255.1 Saprospiraceae bacterium | reverse complement strand
CGAAGGGGTGATAAGATTATTGCATTCGAAATGATCACGACCCAAAACCCCGAAGGGGTGAAATGATTATAGCATTTGAAATATACCACCCAAAACCCCGAAGAGGTGATATGATTATTGCATTCGAAATGAACACAAACCAAAACCCCGAAGGGGTGATAAGATTATTGCAATTGAAATGAACACGACCTAAAACCCCGAAGGGGTGTTAAGATTATAGCATTTGAAATACACGCAACCCATAACCCCGTAGGGGTGAAATGATTATTGCCATTCTAAAGAACCTCTATTGTCAAGTGGTCCAAATCAACCACTTTATCTTATGCCATTAGATCAAAATAGTTTTACCCTGCGAATTCTACACCACGCAATTCTGGTTATTACAGAATTTTTCGCATTCGACATCTTCATTTTCAACTTCCCATTGCGGGGAAGCAATGGCGGACAACATTTTTTCATATTGTTCCTTCGTGATTGCCTCGTAAGGCATTTGCGCATAAGCTTTATTTTCCAGCGCAGGTAGAAAACTGATTGACTTGAGATCATACCGGAAGTAATCCAGAACCGCTTTTAAATCATTCGCTTCTTCAGGCCTGAAAGTCACCGTTGCGGAGACCTGGTTGTCAGACCAGTATTTCTGCAAAAAAACAGCCAACGCCACCTGTTCCCAAACACTGACGCGACTCAGGTTTTTGCTGGTATTATGCACCGGAAAACTTATGACACTGGATGCTGGATCTACAACATCTTTTTCAACATGATAACCTGCGCTCTGCATGATTTCTGCCAACGGTGAATCTGCCGCAATGCGTATTCTTCTGATATAATATTCATATTCTGAAAAGTGACAACCCGGGTTGACGCCGGCGAGCAAGCTGACGGTTCCGCTGGGTTTGACACTGGTTGTCTTGATGCTCTTGGGCACACAGAGCCAGGATGAATATATACCATCCCATCGCTGAATTTCGCGATAACCCGAATCCAACCATTTTCTTAACGTCTCGAGGCTGTGGTTTTCAAGAAAATTGGTCACGCCCGATACGGATGTTCCGATTCGCCTGTTGCGCTTTTGTACGCGGTTCGTTTCAGCCCAGGTCGTATTGACCAGTGTGGCGGTCTTGCCCAGCAAATAGGCAAATTTGAGTGTCCTGATAAAGTCTTCAAAAGATGTCGCCCGGGAAGGAAACGTCTCCACAAGACAACAAAGCTCATAGGACTCCAGCGTTTGTTCGCCACAGGGATTGGTTCCGCTGGCCCGTGCGTCTTTATGATCCGGAGCATCACACAACCGTGAATAAGCGCGCACATTGTCCATGAAAATAAAACCAGGTTCTCCATTTTTGATGGTTTGTTCGATCGCTGCGGTGAGGTCAGTATCCATACCCGCTACAATACTATTGTTGGATGTCCAGCCATAAGCCGCCCGGTGTGCCATCGGACCTTCGTAAGTCATTTGTGCTGCATTCCAGTGGTAATCCTTCAGTTGTTGATATTCTGCATTATGCGCAGGTCCCAGGGCAATCTGTGCTGTGCGCCGAACATTACCCGCCACAACACATTGTCCGATGATATTCATCAGGTCTACAATAGCCGTGATGCCCAGCGTCTGACCAATTCTGGATTGAAGACAATCCTCAACTTGTCGGTGCATATTTCGCAACGGTTCCGGTCCAGAAGAGATTCCACCAAAACTCTTGATCGGAAGACCTGCTTCACGAATTTTTGAATAATCAAACCTGATTCTTTTGCCGGGACCATTCCCGAAATCTTCCTGAAAATAATTATGCAGCAACAGTTGAAGACTGTGTACCCACCCTTCTCTGCTATCCGGGATCACATACACTTGATCTTCGTCTGCACATGCATAAACTTTGAGTTTGTCGGCGCCTTTGACATCAAATCCAACGCCAACACCCATCATGCTCATGTCCATCATAAAGCAAAATGGCTTGACTGCTTCGCTCAGCGAGTGACCGATATGTTCTGTAGAGACGAATGCACAATTGAATAGCGCCTGCCCAATTTTTTTCTCATGAACGACTGGTGTCCCTAATGCCCAAAGCATTCTACCCGGAGGAATAAATTTCATTGTAAAAATTCGGTCATACATTTCCTGTGCCGAACGCTGGGCCTTGGATTCATTCCATCCGAGTTCATTCTGTTCGATGTGTTGCTTTTGTATCGAATAAGCGCCTTCCACGACTCTGCGGACCGTCTCATACCACGATTCCTTGGTTCCATCCTCTTTTAACCGGGAATAGGTCCTGAGATAAGTAATCATACCCAGTCCGTTGAACCCGAAATCCGGTTGCCTGTGTTGATAAGATGCAATAAAATCTTCGTGGAGTCTGAACGCTAACATGTTGGTTTTGAGTTATTTGATTTAAAAATTATTAAGGATATATATATCCTTATTGGTACAAATGTAAACAGCCGACAAATAACAATATAATTTAATATGATTTTAAATAAAAGATCTTTATTCAGCTTTTAAGCTTATTTAATGACCTAACATGATAAAATAAAAAGAATTGATGAATATAAATTCGAATAATTAACTAATTATTACATTTTTTAGATATTATACATTGATATTTAATATTTAATTCAACTTTTTTATTGCATATTTAAAATAAAACAACATATTATTTCTGGATTATTTTGTCTTTATATAAAATTAATTTGCAATCACTATTTATTACGGATATATTTGTCCTTAATAAATTGCTTATGAAAAATCATATTACCGCCATCGCACTGTATTGCACCCTAAACTTCTCAGCCCTGATTGGACAAGATGCTCCGCAGAACCCGGTACTGGGATTTCATATTGGCTATGTTCAGCCTTTGCTGTCCATTAAGAATGGCAATGGGGAGTGGCTAACCCGTCAGGACAATTTTACCATCGGGTTTCCGATCGGTGTAGGTTTCCGCGCCAAAGGGAAAGCCATATTTGATTTGGAAATGGTGCCACTCATCAATCCATTCTTCACTGAAATATCTCCAATGAAAGTCCATCTTCTGCTGCATCCGGGTTTCCTTTTCCCTATTGACGACAAGGTGACTTTTGGTTTGAGGGCTGCCTTTGAAATTTCGGAGGGGCAAATTGGGTTTACGCCTCTTATCAACAGGTCATTTGCGTTGATGCATGGGGTACGCGGATTCATTGAACTCGTACTCCCAGGGCGATTTTCATCTGGCAAGACGCTCCAATATACCCAAGTGGTTGGTCTTCACGTCGGCGTCGCTTTTTGATTATATATTGCCCGGGGACCGAACGAATCTGCTTAGTATGCTTTACTGAATCGAAAGACGCTGGTTTGATCATTTTTTTTGATCAGCAGGACATAGTGGCCAATTTCAAGTCCGGAAATATTTATTGAATTGGATCCTTTAAGTTTTGAAGAACTTATGATCCTCCCGTAAAAATCTGCTATCTGATATTCAAAATCCGCGGGTTCCTCCGAACTTTGATTAAGGTAAATTACATCTGATGCGGGATTGGGTGAAATGGTTATTTGTTTGGTTTGAATTCGGTTCAATTCGCTGATGATACAATTATAATATTTTTTTTCTAGTATTTCACCGCAAGTATATCGCTCCGTGTATCCGTCATTTGAATACACATAATCTGTCCTGCATATCCTGCCTTCGTCTTCTAATATGTGCAGAATTCTATCCTGTACATCATAGGTATAGTCAACTTGTCGATATAATTGATCTATGGTGTCATTTACAGGCACGGCATAGTACCTGGCTGAAATAATTTTGCCTGTCTGATTATACAAATACTCATTGCGTTCGCGATTTTGAAATGAAGTTTCATCAAATTTTACGGTTGATGTATTGGATTGAATAATTTCCGTTTGCAGCTGGTCATTAGCGTTATAGGTGTAAAGGTGCCTTTTATTGGTAAAATATGTAGGCCATAGATCCACGTCAAATTTCTTAATGATATTACCCCTGGCGTCAAAGTAATATTTAAATTCCTGGTCATAATAGGTTTCGTACTTTCCCAGATTTTTATTGTAGAAAAAATGATGAATAAACTTGTAATTGCTTAACGAGTCATACTGATAGGTGGTCTTTTTATCAATAACAAATTGCTTTAATCTATCTAATCCATACGCTATTTCGGATTCCGTTTTTCCGTCAGGGAAATAGGTATAATCCGTTCTCGATGAATTGACATAAGCACCTTTAGAAAAATATTGGTCGACTGTTGAAACTATCCTCCCTTTGTTATCCAGAGTCTGAATGATTCTGGAGCTGGCAGACAGTTTTTTGGAAATGGTATCTCTTATCATCCTTTCTTCAATGTACTGATTTCCATTAAAGCTATAATTAATGAGAAAACGCGCTCCATAAAGGGACTTTCCCGATGGATCAATCTGATAGGAGTCCAGGGAATCCAATTTGCACTGACCTGATAAAAACTGAGAATTGAATATCAATATTAATAAGAGAAAAAGGGGAGATTTCATAATCCTTAACTTTATTTTTCAGAATCTACTTGACATTTGCATGACAAGGTACTAACTATTTTTTACAAGATAAACCCTTCTCCAAATAAAATAAACAGGTGCGCCCAGAAAAACAATCACCAGACTGGGCACACAGAACTCTGGTTTGTTGATGATCAGATTCAGACAAAACGCCGCAGCCAATAGAATATACAGGGCAGGCAGATAAGGATATCCCATGGCCTTATACGGTCTTTCAATGTCTGGCCTTCTGACACGAAGTATGTAAACGGCTACGATGGTGATGATGTAAAATATCATCACGGAAAACATCACATAGTCCAGCAATTGACCATACTGGCCGCTGAGACAAAGTACAGAAGCCCAGATCGCCTGAATCCACAATGCAAAACCCGGAACTTCATTGCGGTTATTGTCCTTCATTTTTGCAAAAAACAAACCATCTGCCGCCATCGCCTGATACATTCTGGCCCCGGCCAGAATAATGCCATTGTTGCAACCAAAAGTTGAGATCATGATTAACACCGCCATGATAATCGTGGCTGAAGCTCCAAACATCACAGTCGCGGCAGCCGTACCAACACGATCCTGATCAGCAAACTGTATTCCTTTGCTGAAAGCATCAGTAGCGCCGGGTGATCCGGTCAGCGGAAGCAGATTCAGATAAGCCACATTGACCAACAGAAACAACAAAGCGACAAGCCCAACACCATAAATCAGACTTTTGGGAATATTGCGGCTCGGTCGCTCAATTTCGCCGGCGATGTACGATACATTGGTCCATGCATCGCAGGAGAAAAGCGAACCGACCAGTCCGGTACCAATCGCCATCAGCAACCCGGTACCACTGAGAATCCTGCTGATGATCTCACCATTTTCTACACGGACGCTTTGCGCATTCCAGAAACTCAGCAGGTTGATCTGCCAGACATCCGCATTACGAAATACCAATAGACCCAGAATGATGATCATGGCCAGCGAGATGATCTTGACCGAGGTGAAAATCCGGAGAATAAACTTGCCGTATTGGATGCCCTTGGCATTGAGCCATGTCAGAAAAACAATGAGCACAACACTGAGCAACTGTGCCGATGATATCTTGACAAAACCGAGGTCAAGCAGAATGTTCTTCATACTGAACCAGGGCACCAGCTCTCCACTGTATTTTGAAAACGCTACGGCCACAGCAGCAATAGTCCCACAGTTGACCACCATGAAGATGGTCCACCCATATAAAAATGAAATAAACGGATTGTAGGCCTCCCTGAGATAAATGTATTGTCCTCCGGACTTGGGAAACATGCCCGACAATTCAGCAAAGGCGAGCGCGCCCAGGAGCGTCATCAACCCGGCGATAAACCAGGAAAGAAGGAGGAAGCCCCCTCCGGCGGTCGTGCGGGCGATATCTGCACTCACGATAAAGATACCGGAGCCAATCATCGATCCCGCCACAAGAAAAACGCCGTCTATCAGCCTTAATTTGACCATACTGTTTTTTGGTTTCTTAATTAAGGCACGAATTTCACCATTTAATATCTATTTTCACGGGCTAAATCAAACAGAACATGAGCCTTTTTGCAAAAAAACCACTGCATCTCCTGTTGGAACAGGCTAACGACGCAGAAAAATCTTTGAAGCGAACACTCGGCGCCAGCGCGCTGGTGTCTTTGGGTATCGGAGCGATTATCGGAGCCGGACTATTCGTTCGTACTGCCGCAGCGGCAGGCGGGCACGCAGGATCAGCCGTCACCATTTCTTTTATCATTGCGGCGGTAGGTTGCGCTTTTGCAGGCTTGTGTTATGCCGAATTTGCTTCCATGATTCCCATTGCCGGCAGTGCGTACACTTACGCCTACACGACGATGGGTGAAGTCGTTGCCTGGATCATTGGCTGGGCCCTGGTCCTTGAGTATGCACTCGGTGCCGCAACCGTATCCATCGCCTGGAGTGAGTATCTCAATAATCTGTTTGGGGGAGGCATACCCTATGAATGGTGTCACTCGCCATTCGAATCTGCCATGGATGCCTCTGGGGTGTTGCATACAGGCATTCTCAATTTTCCGGCACTCATCATCCTGGTATTGCTGACCGCTTTATTGATTAAAGGAACTCAGGAATCCGCAGCGGTCAACCTGATCATAGTCATCATCAAGGTCTCCATCGTTCTGTTGTTTATTGCCATCGGTTGGCAGTTTATCAATCCGATGAACCATACGCCTTATTTCATCCCTGCCGATGCCCCTCCGGCTATTCTTCCAGATGGTAAGGAATATTCCTATGCGCCCAGCTTTAACCATGGCTGGCTCGGCGTATTGAGAGGCGCCTCGATTGTGTTTTTTGCCTTTATTGGATTTGATGCCGTATCCACGGCGGCACAGGAAGCGAAGAATCCCAAAAGGGACATGCCGATTGGAATTCTCGGATCACTGGTTGTCTGTACTGTGCTTTATATCTTATTCTCTCACGTACTGACCGGTGTTGCGCCGTATTCCGAATTCATGCAATCCGGTCGTGAAGCTTCTGTAGCCTATGCCATCGATCATCACATGCATGGTTACAGTTGGCTGGCAACCGCTGTTACCGTAGCCATTCTGGCCGGCTTCTCATCGGTGATTCTGGTTATGCTGATGGGTCAGAGCCGTGTATTCTACAGTATGGCCAACGACGGACTGCTTCCCAAAGTATTCTCTGATGTACATCCAAAATTCAGAACGCCATACAAAGCCAATATGATTCTGTTCGTATTTGTCGGTGCTTTTGCGGCGTTTGTTCCGGGCAGCGTAGCCGGTGACCTGACTTCCTTCGGCACCCTGCTGGCCTTTGTGCTGGTGAGCGCCGGGGTATGGATCATGCGCAGATCAAACCCGAATCTGGTCAGACCTTTCCGGACGCCAGCGGTTGGCTTCGTCTCCATCATGGGTGTGCTGATCTGCGGTGCAATGATCGCTTCAATAGATCCGCAGACGCTGACCATTGCAATGATCTGGATGGTTCTCGGTCTGGTTATCTATTTTGGCTTCAGCCGTAAATACAGCAAACTAAGGGCTTACGCGGATATCCTGCCGACGGCGGACGATTTTGAAGCGAAGAAAAACGATTAAGCTTTCTTCGGGAAGTTTATCCTATGTAGGATGCATGTGGCAAGTTGCGCATGCATGATTGCGGTATTGAAATTGACCTGATTGTCACTGACAATATATAAGATTAATATAAAATTTCTTCATGTGGATGAATGATTCCAATTGCTAAGCAATGAGAAAAAATAAAGTCAAAACTTGACCAATTTTATTAAATTGAATAATAGAATTCAATTAGGAGTCTTTTATTCCCAGCTAAAAACCTGCTTCTATTTTTTAGCTTTAAACATAAATGGTTCAAAAAAAGTGAGATCTACTTCATAAACTGTTTTTGGCTTTAAACCCAGCTCAACTCTTTTAAACATCTCTATTAATTTTTCTCCATCAACTAATTCAACCTGTGGTGCACCATCTCTATTGGCCTCTTTTATTGCATCTGAGCTAAAAGTACCTGTTGTCATTATTATTCCTTTTTCCGCTCTACCAATCATTGCATTTCTAAAGTCCCCTACTTGGGAACGAGAGACAGTTCCCTTGTATCTTTTACACTGAAATAATACCTTAAAACTAACAAATGGATTCATTTCAAGTATGCCATAACCATCTATTCCACCATCATGGGATTGACCTGTCACTGTTACTTTTTCAAACCCGGATTCTCTTAACAATCTTTGACAAACTTTCTCAAATCCTTCTGGCGTTAAATTTTGCAAAACTTGCAAAAGGTCAGTTGTACTGCTTAATGGGGCCTCACCTGGATCAGATGTTTCGTCCTCAATGACATCAATTCGTTGCTTATTTTCTCGAGCCTTACGATGAATTTCTACCCATTTCAGAAAAATTTCCCTGGACTTTTGCTCATCTAACTTGGTCTTTTCACCTTTTGAAGACAAAGCCCAAATACCATGTTGCGAAGTATCTAGCAATCCTTCCCATGCTAGATATTGTCGGGCCCAAGCCACCTGATTATAGTATCTTGATTGGCCGGATTCCAAAATTTCATTGAGTCTATCTTCCTTAAGTTTTAAATTTTCTGCTATTCGATCTGACGCTTCTCTTGGTTTTGCAGAACCTCCCAAATCTCTTAAGGCATCTAACAATGGTCCAAACCATTGAATAAATTCCGCTTGTTTGTTTTTTCGTTTATTCATGGCATTATAATCTATTAACGCACATAATTAAAACTTATCAAAAGAACATCAGCGACGGATACTTGCACCAAGTCCTTTTTCAAGGGCCTGCATAACTTGCTGCATGCTCTGGTCAAGTTCGTTGCTGGACAATGATCTTTCCGTGGATTCGAATTGGAGGCTGAGCGCCATGGATTTTTTTCCTTCGCCGAGATGTTCTTTGTTAACATAAACATCAAAAAGTGTTATCCTGGACAGATTCTTTCCCGCTGATTTCAACACGGTCTTCTCAATCTCTGCATAGGGCACATGCGCATCGACCACCACGGCAATATCCCTGCTGGAGGACTGATATTTGCTCACTTCCTGGTATAAAGTCCTTTGGCCTGAAAGCGCTTCACCCCAGATTGTAAGGTCTATTTCTGCATAGTAAACAACCTTCTTAACGTCGAATGCATCACAGATCTTTGACGACACCACGCCACAACGTGCGATGGTTGATTTTCCTTTTTTCCAGGAAATACCGTAGTCAAAAAGTCCGCCAGACTCAATTTCTGAAATGCTCCATCCGGCAATTCCAAAAAACGTCATGAGGCCTGTCACCGTAGATTTTAGATCAAAAAAATCAAATGGAGCCGGTGAAGGATTTCTCCATTCTGCAGCTTGCCGGAGTCCGGTCATCCAGATCCCCAGTTTTTCGAATTCCAAAAACGCTTCCCCGGATTGTAGATAATCTTTACCTGCCTCAAACAAAGCGAGATCATGCTGCTGTCTGTTGCTGTTCAAAGCGATGGTCTGCAAGCCACCAAGGCATACCGATGGGGTCATGACATCAAGATGAATATTCGATGTATTGTTGATGAAGACCAGATCCTTTTCAGTCCATACACCCGAATTGAGACAGGCCTGCGAAGAACACAGAGAAAGGTTCATCACTTCATTGAATCCGCGCGCCGCCAGCGCTTCCGACAATTTTTGTCTGGTATAATATCCCGGTGACATGGGAAGAGGAAATGAAATCTGTATCTTTTCGGGAACCGGAATGTGTTCCAGTCCATAGACGCGACAAATCTCTTCCACTACATCCGCCGGGCGACGGACGTCGGGTTTGTTGGTCGGCACCCAAACGGTAAAGGATCCATCGCGATGGTCCTTAAGTTCCATGTCCAGCCCCAGCAAAATTTCCTTCAAAGTGTCTTCTTCAAATTGGATTCCGGTAAGCGCGCTGATATCTTTCAGGTGAAATGATACTTCGGCCTTCTCTATTTTTTCAGGATAGAGGTCATAAGTAGCCGATGATATTTCCGCACCGGCAATTTCCTGCAATAACATTACCGCATGTTCAAGTGCCTTGATGGTAACAGAAGGATCTGCACCCTTTTCAAAAATCTTTGCCGCATTGGATCGCAGAATGTGATGCATGCTTGTTTTTCTAACGGACGAAGCGTTGAAGTACGCAGACTCAAGAAAAATCTCCGTGGTCTGCTCATTGACGCCGCTGTCTGCGCCGCCCATGACCCCGGCCATGCACATTGGTTCGCCATCCCCATTGCAAATGCACAGGTCGGTATGGAGCAATTTTTTCTCCTGGTGATCGAGTGTTTCAAAACGAGTTCCTTCCGGCACGACATCTACCTTGATCTTTTGGCCTTTGATCTTGAGAAGGTCAAAAGCATGCAATGGTTGTCCATAGTGGAACAAAATAAAATTTGTTACATCCACCACATTGTTGATCGGTTTCTGATCCATCAGAATCAGTTTTTGTTGAAGCCATTCCGGTGAGGGTCCCACTTTAACATGCTTCAGGCAAATCCCCGAATACCGCGGACAAAGATCAGCTCTGGTCACTTCAATTGCGATCGGCAATTCACGGGATGTATTGTTGAGTGATTCAACTTCTGAAAGGATGGATAATTTCTTTTTTTCATGAACGGCATACCAGGCAGCAATATCTCTCGCAACACCCATGTGGGAAGTGGCGTCGGCCCTGTTGGGCGTCAGACCAATCTCGAATACGATATCTGTGTTGAGCCCGAGCGCCTCTCCTGCGGACGTACCGGGCACGAGGGAACTGTCGAGGATCAGAATTCCGTCGTGGCTATGGCCCAGGCCCAGTTCATCTTCCGCGCAGATCATGCCGCAGGATTCTTCACCCCTTATTTTTGATTTTTTGATGGTCAGGCTTTCTCCGGAAGAAGGATAAAGTGTCGTACCAACGGTCGCAACAAGTACTTTCTGCCCGACGGCCACATTGGGTGCACCGCAGACAATGCGCAGCGGTTCGCCTTCGCCGATCGTAACCCGGGTTAGCTTTAGTCTGTCCGCGTTGGGATGCTGAACGCATTCCAACACCTGCCCAACCACAACACCCTGTAGTCCGCCTTTGACGGGTTCCACGCGCTCCATTCCTTCGACTTCGAGCCCGAGGGAGGTCAAAATAACGCTTGTCTCATCGGGTGTTTTGTCCAGCCCGATAATCGATTGCAGCCACAGATATGAAATCCTCATCTTAAGAAATCAGATGCAAAGAGAATGAAATTTTGTTAGACCATCAAATTGAAGTGGCCTGGTTTCAGCCTCCTGCAACGGATAGTTCAGTGCGCGTTTGACGCAGTGCATCGGTCAGATTCTCCAGCAGGATGTCAATTTCTTCGAGATGCGTCCGGAAGCTAAGCACAGCCAGTCGCATCCAGTAGACCCCATCAATATTGGTGGTCGAAATAAAGATTCGGCCATTGTCAATGACCTTTTCGTACACTTTTTCATTGAAGGCATTGGCATCACCACGCTCAGGAACATAGCGATAAATGCAAACCGACAATTCCGGATATGGGCCCGTAGTAAAGCCCGCAGCGCCAATGCGTTCATAAAAATACCGGCAGAGCAGTATTTTTTCATCCAGTAATGCGGCAAATGGTTCAACGCCATACATACGCATTGGAAGCCACAGTCGCAAGCCACGAAAATGCTTCGTGAGTTCTGCTGAAAGGTCTGCGGGACTGAGTTCCTCCTGGCTTGCCAAAGAATCCTGCATATAGGCCGCCCGGTAGTAGTGGGCCTTATATTGTGAAGCGACATCCTTGATTAAAATAGCCCCTAAGCCATAGGCCAGAAACATTCCCTTATGGGGGTCTATCGCCAGTGAATCGGACATTTCAACACCTTGAAACAATTCCCGCACCGGGACACCCTCACGATCCATCAGCGAGGACAAAATAAAAAAACCGCCGTATGCCGCATCAATGTGATACCAAAGCTTGTATCTGGCGGCGATTTCGCCCAGACTCCGCACAGGATCTACTGCTCCTGTATCGGTAGTGCCGATGCTGCCAATGATCATGAATGGCTGCAAACCGTCCCTGAGATCCTGTTCAATCTGATGCACCAGCGCTTCGGGCTTCATGCGAAACCGTTCATCGGTGTCAACAAACCGGGTGTGCGCATCGGTAAGACCACAGATTCGGATTGCCTTGTGGATGCAGTGGTGAACCTGTCTGGTGAGGTAGATACATTGTTGGCTGTATTGATCCGATCGGATACCCCGCGCCTCACGCGCTGTGACAAAGGCGATGAGATTGGCGGTTGATCCGCCGCTCGCCAGGTTGCCCAGGCTCCCTTCAGGATAGCCCATCAGCCTGCACATCCAACGGATGAGCTCATTTTCAATTTTAACGGCCCCGGGACCGCCGAATCCAATTCCGGCATACTGATTGGTCACTGCAGCCAGATAATCGCCCAGGGCGCAGGAATGAATGCCACCACCAGGGATATACCCCAGATGCCCCCCGGAAGCCGGATTCAGCCCATTGGTGATCATATGATGCTCCAGTTCATCCAGAATCAGTGCCCATTGACCCAGTGGATTCTCGGGATGTTCCAGCTTGCCCTTTAAACTTTTTGGCCGGACAAATGCTTTATTGCTCGTAAGACGCTCTATAAACTGCTCTGCGAATTCAATCACAGCTTGCCGGTCATTGTGTCTCTGGGCAGCATCAGGATTGAGAATGCTTCCTTTCTGTTGCAATGCCAGAATTTGATCGCGCATGAATTGATTTTTTTGTAAAGATTAAAGAGTTCTAAAGGAATTCGGAAATTTCTCAAATTTTTTGTAAATAAACCGGGAGCCTGTCTTCAAATTGAAGGGAATGATGTATTTTTAGTGCTGTAACACGAGAGAGAGGACTTATATATTTTTATTTTTATAAATTGATGTATACCAGGGATCAAATTCACGAGGGGCTGAAGTATTTTTTTGGTTTTGATGCGTTCAAATCCAGTCAGGAAAAAATTGTCACATCGGTGCTGAATCAGCGTGACACGTTTGTGATTATGCCAACCGGCGGCGGCAAGTCACTTTGTTATCAGCTTCCGGCATTGATGATGCCCGGCACAGCAATTATCATTTCACCGCTCATCGCATTGATGAAAAACCAGGTGGATTCCATTCGCGGCTACGGCCAAGATAGCGAAGTTGCACATTTTCTCAATTCTTCACTCAACCGCTCCGAGATCAAACAGGTCAAGGATGATATCGTCAAGTCAAGAACAAAACTATTATACGTTGCACCGGAGACGCTACAGAAGGAGGAGACCATTGAATTTCTGAGTTCAGTGGATCTTTCATTTGTAGCAGTGGATGAAGCGCATTGTATTTCAGAATGGGGTCATGATTTCAGACCGGACTACCGACGCATTCGGGACATGATCAATTCCATTGACAGGCACATACCGATTATCGCCCTGACGGCAACCGCTACGCCAAAAGTTCAGACAGATATTGTCAAGAGCCTTGAAATGCAGGACCCGGACATTTATGTCGAATCCTTCAACCGCCACAACCTGTACTACGAGGTCAGACCCAAAATCAATAAGGAACAGACCATCAAACAGATTGTCCAGATCCTCAAGGCCCATCATGGAGAATCAGCGATCATCTACGTCCAGGCCCGCAAGACCACTGAGGACCTTGCACAGGTACTGCAGGTCAACGGAATCAAAGCGGCTCCGTATCACGCCGGAATGGACCCCAAGGCGAGAACACAGGTACAGGATGACTTTCTGATGGAAGAGATCGATGTCATCTGCGCCACCATCGCATTTGGCATGGGAATCGACAAACCGGATGTGCGCGTGGTGATACACTACGACATTCCCAAGTCCCTTGAAAACTATTACCAGGAGACCGGACGTGCAGGACGCGATGGCATGGTGGGCAATTGCTATGCATTTTTTGCGAACGCAGACCTTGTCCGCCTGGAAAAATTCCTTCGCGACAAACCGGCTTCTGAAAGAGATATGGGCGCTCAGCTGCTCGATGAAATGGAATCTTACGTCGAAAGCGCGGTCTGCAGAAGAAAATTCGTACTGCATTACTTCGGAGAAGAGTTTCCCGAAGAAAAATGCAATGCGATGTGCGACAACTGCCGACATCCAAAACCAAAAATTAAAGTACAGGACGAACTGGTTCTCGCATTGAAATCAATCCTCGCCCTGAATCAGAATTTTACGATTCGGCCCGTGGTCGAATTTATCTGCGGCGTCAAGACCAAGGACGTGCTGGATTACGGACTTGATGAACATGAACTCTTTGGCTGCGGCGCTGAAAAAGAACATATTTTCTGGTATTCGCTGTTGCGTCAGTCCATCATCCTCGGTTACCTGATCAAAGATATCGAGACCTACGGCATCCTGCGCGTGAGTGAAGAAGGACACGACTATCTGAAGAATCCCGAGCCGGTCAACATAGCCATTAACCACGACTACACCAACACCAGTTCGATTGATGAAGACGCGATGGTCATGCAGGGTGCAGCACTGGATACACAGCTCTTCGAGACACTGAAATCGATCAGGCTCGATGTCGCCAAGAAAATGAAAGTCAAACCCTGGGTGGTGTTCTTTGATCCGGCCCTGGAAGAAATGGCAACCCAGTATCCGATCACGATGGAAGACCTCTGCAAGATATCCGGCGTCAACCGGGGCAAGGCAGAACGTTTTGGTCAACCTTTCCTGGATTACATTGCAAAATATGTCGAAGAAAATGAGATTGAGCGTCCGATGGATTTTCAGATCAAACAGGTTGCGGACAAGTCCAAAGCGAAGGTGGAGATTATCAAATGCATTGACAAGAAAATGCCCCTCGAAGATATCGCGCGCAATGTTCAGATGAACCTGGAAGACCTGATGGATGAACTCAATATCATTGTAACCTCAGGTACCAAACTCAATATCGATTATTACATCAAAGACAATATTGATGAAATGATCAAGGATGACATCTTTGATTATTTCAAATCCGCAGACAGCGATTCTGCTGAAGACGCTTACAAGGAACTGAAGGAAGACGATATTACTTTTGAAGAGATCAGGCTGGTGCGACTCAAGTTTCTGTCAGACATGGTCAACTGATGACCCTGGTCATTCATATCATCAACGGCCCGAACCTCAACCTGATCGGCAGCAGAGAGCCTCAGGTGTATGGCTCCGATTACTTATTGCCTTTTTTAGAAAATCTGAAAGCAGAATTCACTTCCTTTGACATCAGAATTTTTCAAAGCAACCACGAAGGAGAACTAATTGATTATATCCAGACAATAATCGGAGACTGCGATGGCATCATGATTAATCCCGCAGCATTCACCCATACCTCGGTTGCGATCCGCGATGCGCTAAGACTCCATCGCTGTCCGATCATAGAAGTACATCTCTCTGATCCAAAGCGCCGCGAAGAATTCCGCCATCATTCGATGATCCGTGATCTGGTGTGGTCACACATCGAAGGCCTCGGCGTAGAAGGATACAGGGTGGCGATGCTGAGAATGGCAGAACTGGTAGCTAAATAAGCCATCAGGAATGCTGATGATGAATTAAGCAGGTTAAATAGTGGCAGATTTCGTCTGGAGTGATTTCAGTTTATATTAGTCAAATCATTAAATCTTTTTTACAAAAAGTAATCATTAGTTGAATTCAGTAAATTAATTGTTGAGATACATGGCTATGCAACTAAACTTACTATAGTTAAACTATGTACAGTCACAAATACATCAACTGTATTACCCAAAAATTGATAAGATGAAATAATTTTTTCAGAAGAAACAAATTGATGATTGATGTGAAACCAAAATCCTGACTGGCACTCCTAAATTTTCTATGATTTCAGTACTTCATCAGATACTTGACTTCCTCCGCAATAATTTTATCGATTCGTAGAGTATCAGCAGCATGAATGCCCCGGCAAAGGATATCATAAAGTGCCTGAGACCCGGAAACTCAAACGAGAATATGCGTTGCAGCGCCGGCACCGCCATGATCACAGCCAGGATAGCCAGTGCCAAAAATAATATCCCCAGTGCGGAATTATTTTTCTCCTTTAATACTGATATAAAACTTCTTGTTGCTGACAGACTGCTCAGGACCAGGGCGATATTGCCGGTGATGAGCGCGATAAAAGTAATGGCTCTCGCCTCACCTTCGCTGTGACCTTCCTGCACCGAGAGAAGATATATACTAATGACCATCAACAACAACAGAAGTCCTTTGAATACACTGACCATGATGCGTTGAGGTCCGAAGAATTTTTTGTCCCGATTTCTGGGAGGTCGTGTCATGACATTTTTCTCTTCCTGTTCATATTCAAATGCGATGGAACACACCGGATCAATCACGAGTTTGAGAAACACGATATGCAGCGGCATCATCAACACCGGAATATTTTTTATGACGGCAGGAATCAGCGCAAGACCGATGATAGGTATATGGATAGCCATGATGTACGACATCGCTTTCTGCAGATTATCAAAAATCCTTCGCCCGGTCCGAATACCGTCGACGATAGAGCTGAAGTTGTCATCGAGCAAAATAATCGCCGAAGCTTCCCGCGCGACGTCTGTGCCTTTATTGCCCATCGCAATGCCGATGTCCGCTGCCTTCAGCGCCGGTGCATCATTGACCCCGTCACCGGTCATCGCCACCACTTCGCCATCCGCCTGCAGGGCCCGTACGATGTTGAGTTTTTGTTCGGGAACGGTCCTCGCAACGATTCCAACTTTTTTAAGACTTTCAGCAAGCGCAGCTTTGTCCATCTGGTCTATCTCCGATCCGGTCAGCAGATGCTCGTGATCCTTAAAGAAGATTTGGCGACCAATACTCCTGGCTGTCTCCGGATAATCACCGGTGATCATTAAAATTCTAACGCCTGCTTCCTGGCATTGCCGGATAGATTCCGGTACTTCTTTTCTCACCGGATCTGTGAGTGCTATCAGGCCCTCAAATGCAATGGATAAAGTCCTTGGATCGTCGGGAATATTTTCTGAAATTTCGGAAGATGCGACCGCGAGCACACGGTATGTTTTGGCTGCGAGTTGATGCACCTGATGCATGATCCGCTGTCGCTGTTCGGGATCACGGACACACCAATGTACAATCGTCTCCGGAGCACCTTTGCTGAACACCAGCGTACGTCCATCGGGATGCTTCCAGACATTCGCGGTTGCGAGAAAATCAGGCCGAAGCGGATATTCTTTGATCAGCTGCCAATGATTCCGCGCTTCCATCGCATGGGCAGAGGTTGCCAGAATCGCTTTGTCCATGGGATCAGTGGCCGGAACCCTGCATGCCCTGATGGCGGTCTGCAGCAACGCCGAAGCTTTTTCGTTCCACTGTGGATCTTCCCGGTGTATGATCGAATCGTCGTCCCCGGCAGCGACTACTTCCATTCTGTTATAGGTCAGGGTCCCTGTTTTATCGGTACAAATGATCGTGGCGGATCCCAGATTTTCGATTGCAGAAGATCTTCGGGACAGTACATTCTTTTTGGATAATCGCCAGGCGCCCAAAGCCAGAAAAATGGTCAGTACGACGGGAAACTCTTCGGGAAGTATCGCCATGGAGGCTGCCAGCCCCTGCAGAAATGCCTTGATCAGCTGACCTGTTGAAAAATAGTATGCGGCAATGACGCCGATGCAAATCAAGATGCCGATGATGAAAGCAATCTTGATAAAACTTTTCAGCTCGCGTTGCAATCGGGTCTCGGAAGGCACTATCGCTTGGAGGCTCGCGCCGATCTGACCAAATCGGGTATTGCCTGCGGTACAGAGCACCAAAGCTTCAGCATATCCCTGGACGGCCATCGTCCCTGAAAAGACCAGGCTATCCATGGAGGTCTCATCTGAAGAAACGAATTTGGTGACCGGCAAGGACTCTCCGGTAAGGATGGATTCATCCATACACAGATTCATACCATCTATGATTCTGGCATCGGCGGCAACCCGCTGACCTTCCTTGATGAGCATCACATCTCCGGGCACCAGCTCACGGCTTGGAATGCGATGCTGCACGCCATCCCGCACGACAGTCACGAGCGGTGAGGCGAGTTTCTTCAATTCCTCCAGTGCCCGTTCTGACTTGCGGGACTGATAGAACGTGATGGCAATAATTACAAAAATTGAAAGAAAAAGAATGATGCCTTCGACCAGATCTCCCAAGAGTAAATAAAGCGCACTGCAGATTAACAGCAGAATAAACATGGGCTCCTGCACAACTTCAAGCGCAATCTTCCAGATGCTCTTGCGCTGTGAAGACGGAAGTTCATTCCAACCGAATTTGATAAGCCTCGCCGCCGCTTCCGCAGATGTCAATCCCCTGGACTCCATGATGAATACACCACAATTGAATACCACATACTATATTTACAACCATTGGTGCAAAACCTTTGTTGCATTTTGCAATGAACTTAAACAGGTTATTTCAGGTTAGTATCATCGCGGCAATTTTTATTGGTGCATTACTATTTTTTAAATCGCTTTTGATTCCACTGGCTTACGCGGTTTTTATTTCATTTGTTCTTTATCCCATCATGATGAGGCTCATCAAACTCGGCACACCGGAGTTTTTGGCCATCCTGATTCCCATCTTGTTGACCGGTGCCGTTTTTTTTATACTTGTCCTGCTCCTGAGTTATGAACTCTCCATGCTCGACGAACGTTGGGCACAGCTTCAGATTAGTGCGATCCCGTGGCTTCATGATTTGCAGCATCAGCTGGAGGACCGATTTAACTGGTCTATCGATGCGCAGTTTGATTGGCTGCGACGCGCTGTCGAAAAATATTCAACCAATGTTGGAGAGCTATTAAAGGATATCATCCACGCCTCCAGCACGATGCTCATTTACCTCGTCATCATTCCGATTTACACGTACCTGATTCTGGCTTACAGGCAAAAGCTGGTCCGATTTATCATTAGTTTTTTTCCAGCATCGCGAAGAGATGAAGCGGGTGTGGCGCTGTACGAAACCATCCATATGTTTACCGCTTTTATCAAAGGCATGGTCATGGTCTATCTTATCGTGGGGATATTGAATTCTTTGGGTTTGTTAATGCTCGGTGTGAGCAATCCTTTTTTCTACGGCATACTGACAGCGGTGATGACAATCATTCCTTACCTGGGAATTATTGTGAGCTCATTGCTTCCCATCAGCATCAGCTGGATCAGCAGTGGAAGCATGGTTCAACCCGTGGGCATTGTAGTGGTTTTTGCAATCGTACAATATCTCGAGGCCAACCTTATATTCCCTTATGTGGTGGGCAAACAAATCAATCTGAATACGCTGGTTAGTCTTATAGCCATTTTTGCAGGTGGCATCATCTGGGGCGTAAGCGGTATGATCTTAATTCTCCCAATGGTTGCCATATTCAGAATATTTGCCAGTCATTTTGAAGGTTTGAAAAATTGGTCAGAATTCCTCAGTTAGGAAATTTTAATTTTGTTTGCAATGAATAGAGTTTGATTTTGAAATGACCAACGAAATCCATCATGGTTGTTGATCAACATTTTCACAATACACAAGACTTCCGTCATTGACAAGACAGGCCACCAGATAACCACAGCCGGGCTTCTGGCCTTTGTATACACAGCCACCATCGATATTCAGGATCTTACCTTGCTGTTCCAGTATTTTCTTTATTGCCCAGGGCGTATGACCATGAATCAGTTTTGTATTCTTTAATGCCGCAGGGTCTTCCGGCATCTCCCGGATCCACATCATGGCGTGAAGGTCTTCAAACGGATTGGGAATGGCAAAATTCAGCCCGGCGTGGACAAAAACATGTGTGTCTGTCAGAAAGAAATGTTGCGTGTCCATTATAAAGCGCAGATACTCCGGTCTAAGTTCGTCCCAGGAAGAACATTTCAAATTCGCAAGAAAAAGCGGCTCAATGGCTTTGCCCGAATATGGGCTGCTTCTTTGGGTTAAAAAGCCGATCAACAAATCTTCATGGTTGCCTCTGAGAAATACCCAATGAGGATTTTGATTTTTCAATTCGACCAGTAAATCCAGGACGCCGGTGGAGTCCGGTCCTCTGTTGATATAATCACCGAGAAAAATGAGTTGGTCGTCATGCCTGATGTTCAGATGATCATAAAGCAAGGCCTCCAGTGTCTGCAGACAACCATGAATATCTCCTATGGCAATGGTACGCGACATAAATTGAGTCTCAAAAATACAATTGGAGGGTTCACGTCCGGAGTCCGATGATGGACAAATAGCCTATTGGCCGGAAGAGAATCTTTCAATTTTTTAAGCTCTGGCTCGATGGACAAAATTTAAGCTTTTGGACTTGCCATTGTTTGGGAACTGCAGAATGATGGCGGTAAGGATAGCCTGATGATGTCACCTTTTGGTCAAATTGAACTTCATAAATAGCTCAATAGTAACGAATTAGCAAAATATGACGGTGGGTGACAAGGAGCCTATACGGAATCGTTAAATGGACTACATCAGTTGCATTCTTCGAATCCGAAACCAATAATTCCCCTGCTGCTCATGTTGCGCTGGGGCGCGTCACATGTCCATTTGTCAAAAAAAATGAACATTTTTAAAAAAATAAACAGTGTTCATAAACATCTTATCATGACTTCCGTTTACTTACCATGGGCACAACAGAAAGAAAGGAACGGGAAAAGGCGGAACTTAAAGAGCAAATCCTGACAGCCGCCAAAAAAATTCTGCTCCGGGAAGGTCAGGAAGGATTATCCATCCGCAAAATCGCCGCCGACATCGAATACAGTCCGGCAACGATTTACCTGTATTTCAAAGACCGGGATGCCATCATGTACGAATTGATGGAAATGGGCTTTATGTTGATGAATCGGTATATGGTTTCGGCATTCGCTGAACAGGATCCAGTCAGAAGAATTCATGAAATCGGCCGGTCCTATATCCATTTTGGGCTTGAAAACAAAGACTGGTACGACCTCATGTTCAATTCCGACAAACCCATGAAACATATTGAAAAATGCATGGAAGACTGGGATGAGGGCATGGCCATGTTCAACTTCCTCTGCATGACCTGCAAGGAAGCCATCGACAAACTTCAGCTCAAAGGTCAAAATGAACGCATTCTTGCATTGCACCTCTGGTCATCGGTCCATGGACTGGTCAACCTGGCACAGACTGAGCGACTTGAAATCGTCGAACGCCATAACAATGCATCGCTGATCGCACAGACCCTTGACTCAATGATGCAATGCATCTTTAAAATTTAATTTTTTAAGTATTTGTAAACAGTGTTAATTAAAATAACATGAGATATTTTGTAGTATTGATAACGATCCTCCCACTTTTCCTTCCTGCACAGGCATTTGATTCCCTTATCCATCAAGCCTGGAAGAACAATCCTGCCGTCCAGGCCCACAACTTTCAGCTGGAAGCGGCGACAGCAGGAATCAGTGAAGCCAAAGCCCTCTATGGCCCTACCGCCAATTTCGGCATTCAGTACTCACTGGCCCGGGGTGGTCGCAGCATCAATCTACCCATCGGCGATCTGCTTAATCCGGTGTACGCAACACTTAACCAGCTGACGCAAAGTCAGTCTTTTCCACAGATCGCCAATACCAAAGAACAGTTTCTTCCGGATAATTTTTACGATGCCAAAGTGCGAATTATGCAACCCGTCTACTATCCGGATCTGGCCCTCAATAAAATGGTACAAAAGAATCAGGCGGAAATTAAAAAACTTGAAATACGCGCCTTCAGAAGATTGCTCGCCAGAGATATCATGCAAGCCGCCATACAATACAATTCCGCACAGTATGCGATTGGAATCTACGCATCTACGGATACATTACTTCAGGAAGCCAAAAGAGTCAACAACAGTATGATCCGCAATGGCATGACATTGCCGTCAGCACAAAACAGAATCGAGGACCAGATTACTTCCGTACATGCACAACAGACTGAACTAAGCGCGCAGCAGCTGAATGCGCTGGATTACCTGAGTGTGTTGACCGGTAAGACAGTCAATGCTTCAGAGGTCCGCAACATCTCAACGACGGCTCTTCCGCCACTTCCACCCAAACCTTCTGCACAACGTGAAGAAATACAGCAACTAGAACGCGCCATTGAAATGCGCAAATTATCGGTTCAGAAGGAAAATCAGTTTTATATCCCACGCATCGGCGCACAACTTGATCTGGGCTCCCAGGCATTCAATTTTGGATTCAGTCCCTATGCACTGCTTGGAATCAATATGGATTTAAACTTATACGACAATAAAAAACACCAGTGGCGCAAATCTGCTGCACAGGCGCAGGTAAACAGTCTTGAAAGTGAAAAAACATATGCGATGCAGCAAATGAATATGCTTCAGATGACTTCCATCAGAAATCTCGAATCAGCCATAGAACAAGCCAAAGCATTTGAACAAAGAATCACTACCAGCGAAAAAACATACCGTGAAGTCTTTTCACGCTACAAACAAGGTATGTCGAACTATATAGAATTGCTCGATGCCCAGGAACAATGGACACAGGCACAATTGAGAACAAACATGGCCATACAAAATGCCTGGCTTAAATGGTCCGAATACATCTACAACGCGGCCATTTATCCGGTTGAATAAACATGAAACAATCCTTTACTGATCATCCAATTGAAATTCCAACCCATCAACAGATTTTCCTAATCAGACGCTAATTTCATAATTACAAATACATTGATTAAAAAGTAACCAGATGAAAAATATTTTCTCAATGATCCTTTCGGCCATTCTTCTGCTGGCCATCTCATCATGCCGTCATTCATCCGAACATTCTGCCGGAGAATCAACTTCTGTAAGTAGCTCAGCATTGAAAATTAAAACAATGCCGGTTAAAGATTATACATCTTCCGGCACCATCAGTGTACTTGGAATTGTCATCAGCGAGCAAGAAGTCAAACCTTCTTTCAAAACCGGTGGTGTGATCCGTAGAACCTTTGTCAAAGAAGGCGATGCTGTGCGCAAGGGACAGTTGCTGGCAGATCTCACGATGACCGAGATTAATGCGCAGGTGCAGCAGGCGGATGAATTTGTATCCAAAGCAGAAAGAGATCTGCAGCGTGTCACGAATCTCTATCGCGACAGTGTCGCAACACTTGAGCAATTTCAAAATGCACAGATGGCCTTTACGCTGGCTAAAAAACAAAAAGAGATTGCGGATTTTAACAGATCATACAGCGAAGTCCGATCTCCCGTCGACGGAAAAGTGCTTCGTCAGATTCTGCATGAAGGCGAAATAACCGGACCAGGAACACCGGTCTATGTCATCATTGGAACAGGCAACAGTGACTGGGTCATCAGGGCGGGGCTCAGTGATCGTGATTGGGCACGCGTCAACCAGGGAGACACAGCGTCTGTGATGATGGATGCCTTCCCCGGAGAAAAAATGCAGGCGCTGGTCACACAACTTTCATCCGCGAGTACGAGTGCAAGCAATACATTTGATGTGGAACTTCGCTTTCTTCATACGCCGCCAAGAATGGCTGCTGGTCTCACGGCCCACATCAACCTGCAACCCCGGCAACAAAATAAATTTAAACTGATTCCTTCCGACGCCTTGATCCGGTCAAACGGTCAGTGGGCATATGCTTTTACGATTGAAAACGGCAAAGCAAAAAAAATTAAGCTTCAGATCGCAGAATTGCTCGGCGATGAAACGGCCATCAGCGAAGGGCTGGAAGGTATACACGAAGTGATCACGACCGGCGCGATGTACCTTGAAGAAGGTGACGATGTTCAACAATAATCAGCTTCACAAAAATTCAAACTAACAACATGTCTTTCCAAGGTTTTTTTGTACGCAACTGGCAATTTACACTGGTGGTATTTATTGCCGTGATGGTTCTGGGTGTGAACGCCCTGCTGAACATGCCGAGAGGTGAAGATCCACCGTTTGGCGCTCCGATATTTTCGATTGTCGTGGTCCATCCCGGAACCAATCCCGCAGACATGGAAAAATTAATTGCCGATCCCATCGAAGAAGAACTATACCAGCTTTCAGACATCAAAAAAATCAATACAACGATTCTGGACGGACTGGTCGTTATGCTGTGCGAATTCAATTTTGGCGTTGACGTGGAAGCCAAAAACAATGATGTCATCCGTGAAGTCAATAAGATCAGACCTGAATTACCGGAAGGCATTGTCAAACTCGATATCAAAAGAGCCGCAAGCAGTGATGTGGCTATTCTTCAATCGGCGATAGTGTCTGATACGGCTTCCATGGAACAGTTGAAAAAATATGCAGAAGACCTGGAAAAGGATCTTGAAAAAATAAGAGACGTCAAATGGGTCGAAATACAGGCATTGCCATCCAGGGAAATTCACGTTGATCTCAAACTTGATAAAATGGCGCTCATGTCATTGGGACTGGATCAGGTCATGGGATTATTAAAAGCCAATAATATCAATATTCCGGGCGGCGATATCGATTTGGGAACCCGAAAATATAACATCAAGACCAATTCCGAATTTCAGAATATCGAAGACATTCGGGCGATGATCGTACAGTCTACGCATGAAGGCAAGACCGTACGACTCGATCAGATCGCCGACATTTATTACCGCAACCAGGAACAGGATCACATCGCGCGTCACAACGGCCATCGCAGCGTTTGGGTGATTACTGCCATGAAAGACAAAAAGAATATCATCCAGGTCAGAAGCCAGATTGAAAAAATTCTTGCAAACTTCCGTGAAAAACTACCCCGGGGAATCAGCCTGGAAAATGCTTTCGATCAGGAAACCGGTGTGCGCAACAGGCTCAGCGGACTGGGCAAAGATTTTGCAATAGCCATTTTCCTGGTCTTGCTGACTTTATTACCCTTAGGCACCAGGGCTTCTCTCGTTGTCATGATATCCATACCGCTTTCGCTCAGCATCGGATTATTTCTACTCGATTCACTGGGTTATACACTCAATCAACTGAGCATTGTAGGGATGGTGATTGCGCTCGGATTACTCGTTGATGACAGTATTGTCGTGGTTGAAAATATTGAGCGTTACATGCGTGGCGGGATCAGCGCCAGAGAGGCTGCAGTCTCTGCAACGAAACACATCATGGTTGCGATCCTCGGATGTACCGCCACATTGATCCTCGCATTCCTGCCATTAGCGAATCTGCCCGAAGGATCCGGAGATTTTATACGATCGCTGCCAATGGCTGTAATGCTTACTGTGCTGGCTTCTCTCTTTGTCTCAGTGACCATCATCCCTTTTTTGTCCTCGATCATGCTCAAGGCACATGAAGAACATCAGGGTGATGGCAATTTCTTCTTTCGCGCTTTCAAAAAATACATTAACACACCCTACCAGAGATTACTCACATGGTGCATGGGTCATCCCGTCAAGACGCTCTTAACGGCTGCCGCAATTTTTATGGCATCACTACTGCTGGTACCCATTTTGGGATTTAGTCTTTTTCCGGAATCTGAAAAGCCAATTCTCACCGTGGACATTGAAACAGAGCCCGGAAGCAATCTTCACCACACCGATTTAGTTGTCCGAAAAATTGAAAATCAATTGCTGTCGATGCCTGAAGTGGATCACATCAGTGCCAATGTTGGCAAAGGCAATCCCAGGATCTATTACAATGAATTTCAAAAACAGAATTCTGCCAACACGGGTCAGATCATCGTCTACCTACATCCGCATGCATCCATTGGTCAGATTGTCGCATTTGCTTCCAAAGCGCGCAATGCACTCGGCGGCATACCGGGCACACAAATTGAGGTGAAGCGATTTCAACAAGGTCCTCCAATATCCGCACCCATTGAGATCAGAGTATTGGGAAGCAATCTGGACACGCTTGAAAATCTCAGCAAGGAAATTGAAGCCATGATGAAAGAGCGAAAAGGTACGCTGTATGTACGAAATGATCTGCGTTACGAAAAAACTGACCTGACGGTTGAAATAGACAAGTCCAAGGCCGGCTTACTGGGCATCAATAGCGCGGAAGTGGCCAAGACAGTGAGGCTTGCTGTGGCGGGTCTTCAGCTTGGTAATATCACCAACGCGGATGGTGACGAATTCAATCTGAATGTATCTGTAACCCACAATCCGGGTCATGAACTGGATGTTTTCCAACGCATTCAGGTTACTTCTGCCAGCGGCAGTTTGATTCCACTGGGAAGTATTGCCAAAATAAGTCTGAGACCATCGCCTTCAACGATTCGCCATTTTAACAAGGAGCGATATGCTTTGGTCAGTTCTTTTACATCTCCCGGATACAACATCGATCAGCTCACCACAGATATTCTGAAAGATATCGATCAGAAAATCTCGCTTCCTGAAGGATACCGGATCAAGGCAGCGGGCGTGCGCGAATCTCGTGAAGAATCCTTTGGTGGGATCGGAACAATTATCATCTTGGCTGTCTTTGGCCTGCTAGCCATATTAATTCTTGAATTCAGAACATTTAAATCTACACTGATCGTACTAAGTGTAATTCCGATGGGCGTCATTGGTGCGCTTGCAGCACTTTATGTCTCCGGCGAGACACTTTCATTTGTTGCGACAGTGGGTATTATAGCGCTGGTTGGAATTGAAATAAAAAATTCAATCCTGATGGTGGATTATACCAATGGTTTAAGAGAAAAAGGAATGCCGCTGTACGAAGCTGTGATGGATGGTGCAGAGACAAGGTTCTTACCCATACTTCTCACTTCACTCACGGCCATTGGCGGACTGACACCATTGGTTCTGGAACATTCTCCGCTCATCAGCCCGCTAGCCATTGTCCTGATTGGTGGATTGATCAGCAGCACATTGCTGAGCCGTCTTGTAACGCCGGTATTGTACAAACTCATTCCACCCAAGGTGGAGTTAAAGTAAGTGCAACCACGATTTTTTCTCAGGTGGTCGCGCAATTCATGATTCAGGAAATATTAGCTCTTAAAATGATTCCTGACCTGCGCGGCCATTTGTTCCTTGGATAGATGATCCGCAGTACCCAGCTCGATTATTTTATTGTGAAAAGCATGTTGCTCCTGCAAATAATTCCGGAATTCTTCCTGTATTTTTCCCGGACCGGTGATGTAAATACATTCATAGGATTCAATATGCTGTGAAAGGTCTTTAAAGAACTTATGGGTCTCCAGGACCTCCTTATGGTGATGTACGTTTTCACTTGATCCGTGCTCACCATGGTGGTGTGCCTCAACCTTGTGCATTTCTGCAAACTCACCTTTGTTGCTTTTGTCGGGATTACTGATGAGATAGGCATGGTTTTTATCCATCCAGACACCCACTACTTTGCGATTGCTGTAATTCATATATTTACTTTTTCTAAAGTTACTTCAAAATCACTGAAAAACTGAAAATTAGACCAATGTTAACAGAATAAAGATAATGTCCTGAATTCAAGGTCTTGTATTGTTACTGCACCTGAGCCTTAACGCAGGAACACTTTTTTAGCGTTGATTTTTCCAGCGCTCCAGGTTCGGGATTCCTTTGGTAAACCAACCTGCAATAAATCCTGGAAATCCCATTTCCTTTAGTTTTTCCTTGACCAAAGCCTGCATTTTTTCTGCGGTGTTAATTTCAGGACTTGCAAATTGGCCATTTTCATAGCACTTGGAGCAATACATCAGGCTCTTGCTGCCATCGGCGTTGGTACCGCCACCTTTTTCATCCTTCTTGAGTGGCATGCCACAACTCTGGCAATTTTTATATGTCATGTTAATGGATTTTTATATTAAAAACAAACACGCTTGGCAAAGTTATAACGAATCAACAATCCGGTATTGGATAAAATAAGGATCTTAGGTGCCTCAAATATTTTGCTAAAAATATTAGTGCTTGTGCATCAACATTGCCAACGATTTCGATTATAAAATTATCTTATGGAATTGAATACTTTCTCTTGTCAGACCAGAGAAAACTGGACGTACGCTAACGGCTGAATATTCGACAATCTTAAAGCAAGAAAAAATTTTATTTGCGCGTTATTCAACAAACATAATTCACCATCCTCAATTCAATTTCTTTCATTGGTCATCCCAGCAGGCTTAAAATTTATACACGACTGCATTAATGTTCATACCGGCTCCGACCGATGCAAAAACAAAGTTTTGCCCGTGTGAAATTTGGTGTCCCGGTAGTTTGTCCTTCAGTATCAAATCCAGAAGTGTTGGCAGTGTGGCAACAGAGCTGTTTCCAAGTTTGTTGATGATCATAGGCATAATGCCCTTTGGAACTTCAGCGATATTGTAGAGGTTGAAGAGTCGCTGTATGATGGCTTCATCCATTTTCTCATTGGCCTGATGAATCAAGACCTTTGAAATGTCCGTAATATTCAGCTTG
Source organism: Saprospiraceae bacterium (assembly GCA_019694255.1). Lineage (GTDB taxonomy): Bacteria > Bacteroidota > Bacteroidia > Chitinophagales > Saprospiraceae > Vicinibacter. The sequence continues at coordinate 33,044 of JAIBCI010000049.1, read as the reverse complement.
GCTTTTTCGATGCAGGATTTCACCAGCTGTGGCACCTGATTCAAGGCGTATTCATACAATTTACGTCCCTGCATTTTCAAATAAATCTCATGGCCTTCGACATCCGGATTATTTGATTCTTTCATGGCGAGATAATGTGCTTCGTGGCCTGCGTCCGTTCTTGCCAATTGCGCAATGATGCCGGTTTCTGAGTCACAAGCCCTAGCTTCAAGGATCACGGCGCCGGCGCCATCCGAGTAGATCATGCTATCCCGGTCATGAGGGTCGGATACACGCGACAAGGTCTCTGCGCCTATGATCATAACCCGTCTGGCATTTTGTGCTTTAATCTGATCATTGGCGATGATCAAACCCTGCAACCAGCCAGGACAGCCAAAAATGATATCATAGGCCACAGTAAAGGGATTCCTGATCCCCAACTTGAACTTTACTCTGGAGGCCAGACTGGGGACCATATCTGATTTTTTATTGAGGGATTTCACATCACCAAAATTATGGGCTACAATGATCGTGTCCAGCTATTCCGGATCGATACCACTGGATTCGAGACACTGTTGGGCTGCGAAATAAGCAATGTCAGAGGCTACGTAATTGCTTTCGACATACCTTCTCTCTTCAATATTGGTGATTTTATTAAATGTCTGAATGAGCTCCTGATTTGATGTTGAAATGATTGCTTTTGCCTGATCATAGAATGTATTGTTGAGAAAATCAGCGTTCTCCACAATCACATTCGGTATATAGCAACCCGTTCCAACGATTACGGAGCATAAATATTCATTCATTCCTTTGAAGATTATCAGAAAAACATAAAATTACCTCATTTATCGCAAACTACCCAAATAAGTATTGAGATTTGTAGGGGATGAAATGCTTAACAACTTGGAAATTTGGAGATGAATCAATATTTTCTATACTAAGTTATATGCAAGAAAAAATATACCCTAAATGCATAAAAATTTAGAGGAAAAATTATTTTCTTTTTAAAATCCCCGAAGTTGTTAATTCTGAATTTTTAGCACATCATTAGCGCATCGAAATTATTGAATCTTAGGCAGGCCGGAAATTCATCATTACATGTAATTCTTTTTTCTTCTCGATCGATTCCCAAGCTTCAGCAATGTAAAATACTCAAATGTTCTTCAGAAAGGAATGAATATTTCGAATACAAGAATTTGCTTATCCATTAACATCATGCAATGAACTAAGAAACGGAATCGAAAAAAGTATTGTATTCTAACATTGAATGAAAAATGTTCAAAAAAAAAATCCCCGCATTCACTGGAACACGGGGAAATCCTTTTGTGGAGGTCGAAAGCGGATTCGAACCGCTGTACGAGCTTTTGCAGAGCTCTGCCTAGCCACTCGGCCATCCGACCATTGGGAGCGCAAATATAGCACGTTCCGCAGAATTGAAGTATCCCGCCCAAAGGAATTAGTCCGTTCTTTATCCTACGCATTGCTAAATTTGTCTGCACTACCCATGAAGCAATGATGATGTCCACAGATCCAGCCCATTATATAGAAAAAATATTGCCATACGACATGGCTTTCAGGGCCCCAGGAAGGATCAACCTTATTGGTGAGCATACAGATTACAATGGAGGCTGCTGCCTTCCGGCGGCAATTCTTCCTTCCATCTACCTGGGAATCAGCCCATCCAGTGTCACCCTTGTAGAAGCACTCAATCCGGGAATAGTTACTGGACTTTCGGAAGATCATGACTGGCTTCGTTACATTAAGGGGGCCATTCGTCATCTGACCGAACGCTTTGGATCAATCCCTCCTTTTCGAATGGCCTTCGGCGGAGATCTTCCGATTGGTGCAGGTTTGTCTTCTTCTACCGCACTGTGCTGCGCAACGATGAGCGCACTCAATGCGCTGTTTGATCTTCAAATTACAAAGGATGAATTGACCAGACTGTCCGTCATCGCGGAACAGGACTCTGGCGTCATCGGCGGCATGATGGACCAGATCAGCATTTTCAATGGAAGAAAAGATCGCGCACTCATGATTCATTGTGATACCTGGAATTTCGAATACATACCCGCATTGCTCCCGGACTATCGTTGGCTGGTGATCGATACAGGCGTACAACATCGGTTGATAGACAGTGATTACAACAACAGAAGCTTTGCTTGCCAAGAAATCGCCGGAATCCTGAAGCGCAACCAAGTCGTACATGAATTTATAAGTGAGTTGACACACGATGATCTTCCACTGATCAGAAATTTGCTCAGCGACGAACAGTACATTCTCGTTCGTTATGTCATCGAAGAAAATCAACGCGTTCAGAATTTTATCAATGCGCTCCGGTCCGGATCAGTATTGGATTGCGGGGAGTTATTACTCGCATCGCATGAGGGCTTAAAGAATGAATACAGGGTGAGTTGTCCTGAACTGGATAGTCTGGTGGACTTTGCCCGTCATGACGCAAGATGCGCCGGAGCCAGAATGATGGGCGGTGGATTCGGTGGCTCTACACTGCATCTTGTCGATCACTCTGACTCTGTAAGCTATTTGAATGATATTCAGAATTATTACAGTCTTCAAACCGGACGCACAGCAAGGGCATTTGAAGCTTCAATTGGTGATGGACTGACCAGGATTAAGTGATGAGTTATGAATTATGAGTTATGAATTATGAGTTATGAATTATGAGTTATGAATTATGAGTTATGAAATATGAATTATGAATTATGAGTTATGAGTTATGAGTTATGAATTATGAGTTATGAATTATGAATTATGAATTAATGTTGGTATCTGAACGAAAGTTATTTATTTGTTCAATGCTTAGGCCAAAAACTTCACACCAAGTTCTACCAATTAAAAATATGAACTGAATTGAAATGAAATGAAAACAAAAATTAACCTCAGATTACTTCTTTTCATTGTTGTTGCACAACTTCGGATTGGCGCTATCACTGCACAGACTGACACGTTGCAACTAAAGGAGCAGCTGCAGAAAGTTTTTCCAGGCGCGGAAATCAGCAGAATGAATCCTGTGAAGGGATTCTCTTTGGTTTTCAAACTTCAAATCAGGCAGTGGCTGGATCACACATGCCCATCGCGTGGAAGCTTTTTACAAATAATATATCTCTATCATCGTTCCAAAAAATCTCCCAACGTGTTGGTTACAGAAGGTTATGAAATTGCCAATCAGATTTATGAGCCTACCATGATTCTACAAGCAAATCAAATCATTGTTGAATACCGGTTTCACGGTCATTCGCGGCCCGACAAAATTCCATGGGAGCTGCTGACACAGGAACAGGCAATGCAGGATTTCCATGCCATTCGCCAAGCGATGTCACGTATTTATAAGAAATCATGGACTGTAACCGGAATCAGTAAAGGTGGCACCACCGCCGCATTGTATGCCTTGCGTTTTCCTAAAGATATGAAGGCCGCAGTTGCCTATGTGGCTCCCTTCGCACAGGCTCAGGAAGATCCACGGACTATGGAATACTACAGACATCAGGCAGGTACAGAAGATTGCCGCAGACGCGTGCGTGAATTTCAGCGCAGTATGCTTTTGCACCGCAATGAATTGATACCGATGCTGGATAAATTGGCCACAAGTGAAGGCACGCGCTTTTCAATTGGCGAGGGCAAGGCGCTTGAATATGCTGCAATGGAATTCCCGTTTTCATTCTGGCAATGGGGATTTGGTTGCAGTGAAATACCAGAAAGGGAAGCCAGCGCACAGGAAATCTTCGAATACGTTGAGCAGGTTGTTGATTTCAATTATTACGATGATCAGACGATCGCAAGTTTCGAACCGGCATTCTATCAGTTTATGACAGAATTCGGTTATTACGGGTTTGATACCACCGGCATCAGCGATCTGCTGCAAATTGAATTGCATCCTTCCAACTTAACTTTCTGTCCTAAGGAAACAGAGATCCGCTATCGACCAGAATATATGAAGATGATGACCGACCGCGCGATACATCATGGCAAACATATCATTTATATCTATGGTGCGATCGATACATGGAGTGCTTGTGCGATCCAACCGGATGCTTCCACCCGATGTCCTGTGTACTTTGCCGCGAATATTGGCCACCGCGCACGCATCCGCAATCTCAGCGAAGCAAACAGGAAAAAGATCTACAAGACACTTCATTCCTGGACCAGGGCACCCACCATTCCTCTTCCTTACTGACAGAATCATCGGGATGGTTTGTTCAAATAAAGTTTAGGATTAATTTTGTGCATGGAATTAAAAGAAGGAAGATACAGCATTCAGGGACTCGACATCATCGATCTGGTCAGTCAATACGGAACACCGCTTTATATTTATGACAGTGCGATTATCAAGCGTCAGCTTGATCGGCTCAATGCGGCATTCAAAGTTAAAAAACTGGGAATCCATTATGCCTGCAAGGCACTTAACAATATCAACATTCTCCGACTGATTAATCAGTGGGGCGCTGGTCTTGATACGGTATCCGTACAGGAGATCTGGACCGGACTTAAAGCGGGATTCTCTCCGGATAAAATATTGTATACCCCGAACTGTGTTGGCACGGACGAAATTGAAATGGCAATCAATCTGGGTGTCCAGGTCAATATCGATCATATTGAGACACTAGAGTACATCGGTCACCATCATCCCGACACGCCGCTATGCATCCGCATCAATCCACATGTCATGGCCGGTGGCAATGAAAAAATCAGTGTTGGTCACATCGATTCAAAATTTGGAATTTCGATCTATCAGATGCCGCTGGTCGAGCGACTGGTCAAGACGCTTGGGCTGCGCATTAACGGCATTCACATGCATACCGGATCAGACATACTTGATCCCGGCGTATTCACGCTGGCTGCAGATATTCTTTTTGATATTGCGCGCAAATTTCCTGACCTGGAGTTTATAGATTTTGGAAGTGGCCTGAAAGTGCCCTATAAAGATGATGATGTCTGTACTGATGTCGAAGAACTGGGAGCTATCCTCTCTGACAAATTCAATCAGTTCTGTAAAGATTACGGTAGGGATCTGAGTTTGTATTTTGAACCCGGCAAATTCCTTGTCTCGGAATGTGGATTTTTTGTGGTCAAAACGAATGTGATCAAACAGACCCCGTCCACCGTATTTGCTGGCGTAGATTCCGGCATGAATCATTTGATTCGGCCCATGTTTTATGGTTCATATCATCATATTTTTAATCTCAGTAGTCCAGCCGGCAAACCGCGTGTATACAACATTGTCGGATACATCTGCGAGACCGATACTTTTGCGACCAACCGCGTTGTGAACGAAATTCATCCAGGAGATCTGCTGTGTTTTAAAAACGCCGGCGCGTATTGCTTTTCCATGTCCAGTAATTATAACTCCCGCTTCCGTCCCTGCGAGGTACTGATTCATGAAGGCAAACACTACCTGATCCGTCAACGCGAGACGATTGATGATCTGCTCAAAAACCAGGTCGAGCTTGCATTGTGATGTCATTTGTAGGATTGTTATGTATGTTACAATTTGTCATTACAGTGTTTGATTTCAATTTAATTACATCAATCTGTATACATTTTGTAATTGCGATTTGATGTCAATTATTCTATTGAATTCATGAATGCCCCGTAGAGGCGGCATTATTGTATAATAATAAATCTTTGCGAATTAAAACCCAACGACACAATTACAATACATCCATCTCGGTGTTGTCACCGATGTTGAATGACTGACTCTTGCCCCGAATGACCACATCATTGCCGATAATGGATTTCTCGATGACGATATTGTTCAGGATAGTATAGTTGCCGATGATGGCTTCGCGTATCAAGGAGTTATTAATCTCCGTATCATCGCCGATACTGACATGCGGGCCGAGAATTGAATTTTGAATGCGGCAGTTGCGGCCCAGGCGCACCGGTGGAATGATGATATTGTTGCCTGATTCCAGATTAACAGACTCCGGAGACATCCGGTCCAGCATGATGGCATTGGTCTCCAGAAGTACTTCCTTTTTACCGCAGTCAAACCAGTTTTTGACCTCCATGACCTCAAACTTATAGCCTAATTCAAGTAGCTTCATCAGGCCATCTGTCAGGTGAAATTCGCCTTTTGTCCTCAGATCATGTTCAATATTGTATTCCAGTGCCTGTACGAGTTGCTTGAACTCTTTGATATAATACAACCCGACCAGGGCGAGGTTTGATTTGGGAATTTTGGGTTTCTCAACCAGTCGTTTGATAAATCCGGACTCATCGGTCTCCACGACGCCAAATGATCTCGGATCATTGACTTTTCGCACGGCGAGTGTGTTGTACTTACAGTGTGTGAGTACTTTGAAATCAACATCAAGAATTGAATCCCCAAGTTGTATCAGTACTTCTTCATTTTCTTCAATATAATCTTTACACGTGTAAATGGCGTGTCCCAGGCCCATGCGCTCCTTCTGAAAAATATATTTCTTGCGGATGTCAGGATAACATTCGTCGACGAACTCGATGATCTTTTCGGAAAGGTGTGCTACGACAAAAATAAAATCCTCATGTCCGGCCCGGATCAGATCATCCAGAATATAGGACAGGATAGGCTTGCCTGCAACCGGAATAAGCGGCTTGGGCTGCGTATAGGTAAATGGACGCAACTTCGTACCGGGACCCGCTACGGGAATTATGACTTTCATCCAACACCTGTCTTGCAAATTCCATACCTAATTTAAATTCGCGCAACAACGCTTGAGATACAAGAATGTCACATTTCGCCACCGGACCTCTTCATTTTACGATGAGATGATTTTTTTCACCTGGTAATGAATCAAATAAATATTTGATTTTTGTGGTTTCAAGATTTTATTACCAAAGTAAATTCATGGTAGTAACCGCTGTTTTATTTACCGCAATAATTGAAATGAAACACCACTTGTATCTAGCCGAAACTCACCACAGATTAACTCCAGAATATGCCCAATTCATTGCTGAATCTGATCATGAGGATTTTATCATTCTTGCGCCTTTCCATCAATGTCTGACGCCGTAGGCAGGAGACAAAACTATTCTTCGGTATCCTTGGCGTGGGCCTGGTATTCAGTGATCAGCTTGTTCTGAAGATCCGGAGGTACAGCTGCATATTCAGCCATTTTCATGCTGAATTTGGCGCGGCCTTGCGTCAGTGAACGCAGCGTCGATGAATAATTGTGCATTTCTGAAAGGGGAACGCGCGCTTTGATTTTTTGATAATGTCCGTCGGAATCCATCCCCATGATGATGGCCCTGCGTGTCTGCAAGTCACCCATGACGTCACCCATGACATCATCGCCACAAAGTATCTCGAGATCATAGATCGGCTCCATGATCTGCGGTGCAGCATTGTGAAAGGCTTCTTTGAATGCACTCATTCCTGCGATTTGAAAAGCCATATCATTGCTGTCCACAGGGTGCATCTTGCCGTCAAATACCGAAACGCGGATATTGGTACAATAAGAGCCTGTGAGGGGCCCCTCGATCATTTTGTTCATCACGCCTTTCTTGATCGCGGAAGAAAATTTTGAATCAATGGAACCTCCAACGATGCACCAGAAAAATGCCAGTTTACCACCCCAGGACATTTCTTCCACATCGCGTTGTCGTACGGTAAGTCCTGCCGGATCCGACATGCCCTCGTGATATGGCTCAACGCGCATATGCACTTCGGCAAATTGTCCGGCACCACCGGTTTGTTTTTTATGGCGGTAGGAAGTATCCGCAGACTTGTTGATCGTCTCGAGATAAGGTATCCTTGGTTTGATGAAATCCATATGCACACCGTACAGTTTTTCGATACGGTATTTTAGCAGATCGAGGTGCATCTGGCCCTGTCCATGCAGAATGTTTTGATGAAGGCGGGCAGATTGCTCGAGAATCAGTGTAGGATCTTCTTCCTGAATTTCATGTATCGCTTTGATTAGTTTTTCGAGATCATTCTTGTTTTCTGTTGAGATGGCAGTCCTTATGCGCGGTTCTGGAAATGGAATTGGTTCTATTTCGATTTCATTTCCTTTGATGCTGAGCGTGTTGTTGGTATGGCTGTCCTTAAGCTTGACAACGACACCCAGGTCACCCGCAACCAGTTCCTGAACCTGTTCCCTGTTTTTACCATTGGAGACATAGATCTGGTTGAGCCTTTCGTGTACGCGGTTGGTGTTGTTGATCAGTTCATCGCCCGTCTTGACCTTGCCGGAATAAACCTTAAAGTAGGAGACGCGTCCGATCTTGGGTTCAGAGAATGTCTTATAGATGAAGATGACCGGCGCACCGGATTCATCTGCTTTGAGTGTCCCGTTGGTGAGTCTTGCAGGAGGCCTGTCTGCAGGGCTGGGGCATACATCATTGATAAATCCCATGATCCTGCCAGTTCCCATATTTTTAGTCGCAGAAGCACAGAATACCGGAAAGAGTTGCTGATTGGCGATACCCTTTCGCAGGCCATCTGCGAGTTCTGATTCGTCGAGTGTGCCGGACTCAAAAAAATGTTCCATCAGTGTATCATCATTTTCCGCTGCAGCTTCGACGATGGCGTTGTGCATGGCTTTGGCTTTATCCATTTCCGAAGCGGGGATGTCTTTTTTGACAGGCTTGCCACCATCCTCAGGATATTCATACATCACCATTCGCAAAGCATCGATGATGGCATTGAAAGAGCGACCCGGATTGAGTGGATACTGGAAGGGGATCAGCTTGGCACCAAAACGCGAGCGCGCCTGCTCCAGCGTGTTGTCGAAATCACATTTTTCATGATCGCACTGGTTGATGACGAACATCCCTGGAAGCGCCAGTTTTTCTTTGTATTCCCAGATCAGTTCGGTGCCGACTTCCACACCATGCGCTCCGTTCAAAACCATGATACCGAGGTCTGCCACTTTCATCGAAGACAATATCTCTCCGACAAAATCATCAGAGCCTGGCGTATCAATAATGTTAATTTTAGAATCTTTCCAACTTACATGCATGAGTTTGCTAAAAAGACTTCCCTTGCGTTCCTGCTCTATTTCACTAAAATCGGAAATCGTATTTCCTGCTTCTACGGTACCGCGCCGCGTGATGGCCTTGGCTTCAAATAACATGGTCTCGATCATGCTGGTCTTGCCACTGTGTGAGTGACCCAGCAAAACGACATTCCTGATGAATTTGGGATTTGAGCTCATGATTTATATTTTTTGGTTTGCAATGATATTCAGAGGGTAAGGTACTCATTATGCTCGGTAAAAGATCTTCGGCCGATTAAAAAATATAATTATTTGTGAAATTCAAAATATTATTTTATTTTATTGATAATATTTTTTTATTACAATATTAACAGAGCATTATTTATTGTTTTTTAAAATTAAATATTGAAAATCAATACCCTTTGTGGGCGAAAAAAATCGGCCGGAGGTCAAGCATTATTAAGGCCCACAAGACGTCATTACTGAACTAAATAGATGCGCCAGCCGTTTATCATTCAATGAAACGCAAAAAGAAACGCGTACCACTGTTAAGCACCCACAAACTCCTTAAGTTTTTCGCTGATCATCCTTCCAAAGCTTATGGCCTGAGCGCCCTGAAACGCAAAATGAACCTGGAGAAACTCGCCAACCTGGAGGATTGTCTGGAACAGTTAGAACGCAAAAAATTAATTGAAAAAGCCAGTCCAGGCAAATGGGTCTACAAGGGATTGGTTGCCAAAGGACCGGGAGGCAGTGAAACACTGCTGGAAGGTACGGTAGATATGGCCCGGGCAGGATTCGCATATATTCTCGTCAAGGGAATGGAGCGGGACATTTTTGTCAGCGCCAAAAACCTCAATGGTGCCATGGATGGAGATTATGTGCAGGTGCGTCCTACGCGGGTGTACCTCAACAAGCCGGAAGGTACGGTGGTGCGCGTCCTCAACCGCTCCACGTCACAATTTGTCGGCATCTTCCGCGCCTACAAAAATCATAACCTTGTCATCGTGGATCAGTTTCCACACGTACTGGAGATACAAGTCAGGACAACGCCTGATATCGCCGTACAGGATTTCGATCGCGTGGTCGTTGAAATCACGAAATGGAAAGAAAGGCCGGGCGACAGGTTATTCGGCAAGATCACTTCCAACCTTGGCCGTGAAAAAACCATAGAGATTGAGATGCAAAGCATCATCGCCGAAAGCGGTTTTCCACTGCAGTTTCCCAAAGAAGTACTCCGCGAGGCTGCCGAGATCAGCGATGAAGTGACAGACATGAACCATCGTCTGGATTACCGTAAGGTCACCACCTTCACGATTGACCCGGTGGATGCCAAAGATTTTGATGACGCACTTTCTGTGCAATTTACCAAAGACGGATTACTGGAAGTAGGGGTTCATATTGCCGATGTGAGCTATTATGTTGCGCCGGATTCAGGATTGGATAAAGAAGCATTGCGCAGAGGCAATTCGGTCTATCTCGTCGACCGCGTGATCCCGATGCTTCCCGAAAGACTTTCGAATGAACTGTGTTCGCTGCGTCCGGATGAAGACAAATGCTGCTTTGCAGTTATTTTTACCTTTGACGAGGAAATGCAAGTGCGCAAACACTGGATTGGGCGCACTCTCATTCACTCCTGCAAACGATTTACCTATGAGGAAGTACAAACAATCCTCGATGGAAAAAAACATAAACTCAGGAAAGAGCTTGAACTGCTCAACAATCTGGCCAAAAAAATAAGAACCGACCGATTAAAAAACGGCGCCATTGATTTTGAAACGGATGAGGTTCGCTTCAAACTTGATGAACAGGGCCAACCGCTGGAGCTGTATGTCAAGGAAAGGTTTGACGCACATAAGCTGATCGAAGAATTTATGCTGTTGGCAAACAAGACCGTCGCCAAATTTATGGCGTTTAAGAATAAGGGTATACCGGTGCCATTTGTGTACCGCGTCCACGATGAACCGGATCCGGATAAACTGGAGGACTTTATGTTCTTTGCGCGGGAAATGGGTGTAAAGCTTGATTTGAGCACCCCTAAAAAGACGGCGCGTTCGCTCAATCAATTGGCATCAATGGCTCGTGAAAATGCAGACCTGCATTTTCTTCAGCCACTTGCGATTCGCACGATGGCCAAAGCAACCTACACGACGGATAATATCGGACATTACGGTCTCGCCTTTGAGTATTATACACATTTTACTTCACCGATCAGACGATACAGCGACCTCATCGTACATCGCATTCTCGCTGATAATCTCAAGGGTGAAAAAAGATACAGGCTCGACGCGCTCGAAGCACAGTGCCGCCATATCTCGACGCAGGAGAAAAAAGCCATGGAGGCAGAACGTGCATCCACACGTTACTTTCAGGTTCTTTACATGTCCAGGTTCACCGGACAAAGTTTTGACGGCCGAATTACCGGTATGAACGATCAGAACTTTTATGTCGAACTGATCGACACTCGATGTGAAGGATTTCTTCCGATTGCAGATCTTCAGGAGGATATCGAGATTCATCGCAACAGGCTGTCAGCGCAGTCGGGGATCCGAGACTTTCAATGGAAAATAGGTGACAAAGTCAGGGTCAAAGTTGTCGCAGCAGATCTTGATGAACGCGAATTGGTGTTTGCATTGGACGAAGTGCAGTCTTGAAGTTTATATTAAATTTCCGGACATCAAATGATCTGTTTTCGTAATAGTCAGCCAACCTGTCTATTATAACCAAGATACCATCCAATAGCAGCTCCGGTCAGCGCTCCCATCAGCAGATTGCCAATTCCGTCATACATGATATAGGACATATCCGCAAACATGTTGTAAATGCCTGACAGTCCTAAGTCAATTGAAACTGCCATTGCGCAAGCAATTACTGACCCGGCCAAGGCACCGGATTTCCAATTCCGGATCATAGTCCAGCGCTCATAGATATACGCCAGAGCAAACGCAAAGATGACACAGCTAGAAGCAATACCTGACAGTTCTGGCGCTGCACGCAGCGCAGCAGTCGCCTCGGCAGTAAGAAGCTTATTGAGTATCGATTGAAGAAACATGCCGTAAATCAATGCGCCAGACAGAAAGAAAACAATCGCACCGATAACCGTTGCGAAGAAAAGTCTGTTGAGATTCATTTCAAATGGTTTTTGATTGATGATAAAAAAATGGCATTAGAGAAATTCTCCAATGCCACTCAAAGGATAAGTTACTTTTGTTATTGCCTGTTGTATCCCAGAATCCATCCGACAACTGCGCCAGTTACACCGCCCATCACCAGATATCCCATCGCGTCATAGACTAAAACCATATGGCTATTAAACATATCTGATCCGGCCATGATTCCGGTATCGATTGACATCGCAAACAATATCCCGATGATTGCACCGGCCATTGCGCCTGTCTGCATTGTTCTGATATTGCCCCAACGCTCATATATATAAGCGAGTAACAAAGCAAAAAACAACGAACTTACAAAGTACAGAATCATGCTCTCCGTACCATCTGGTTTCATGATGGCTTTGGCACCATCCGTCATGGCCTCTTTCATTGGGCCCATCAGAACCATACCGTAGATCAACCAACCGCAAAGCCAGCTGGCAATGGCACCACCCAGGGTTGCCAATAGTAATTTTGTTGTATTCATAAAGTTTGAATTTGGTTTAGATCATAAAATTAAATAAACCAAATCTAAGTATAAAAAAAATATATAACAAAAAATATTAGTGGCTTGTGTTAGGTAATTTATGGAATAAACTCCTCCAGGCCAAAAGAACCACATCTTTCGGTTATTTGCATTGATTGCATAGCCTACAAACAGGAATGAAGCAGATGCTCCTTCCTAATATTTTAGAATTTTTCGTTCGACAATTCTGCCGTTTTGTAGTGTGACGATGAGCAAGTAATAACCTGCATCCAGACCAGACAAATCCAACACCGCAAGATCAGCATCAACCGCTGGTTGTCTCAGCAATTCCTGACCGATCGCATTGGTCAGTGATACCCCGAGAATCAATGAGGATGACGACCGGATGGTAAGCATTCCATGCACAGGTACCGGAGCGATGGTTATGCCGGCATCGCGCACAGGATTCTTAGTGGACACTTTATTCTGTACATCATATGTCTGAACACTGGAACAACCATTATCATCTGTCACGGTTACCGTATACGTACCTGGAGTCAGTCCGGTTATCAATGATGTGGTATCGCCCTGACTCCATGCATAACGGTATGGCTTCACTCCGCCATTGGTCATTAATTCGATACTTCCATTGCTTCCAAAACTTGGCTTGACATCTGCATTGACAAACAGCAGATCAGGACTATGTATGCTGTAATCGCCTTCGAACCTGCAACCGTTGGCATCAATAATCACCACGTGATAAGTCCCATTGACGAGGTCTTTTAATAAATCTTCGCGTACGCCGTTGTTCCAGATATAGGAGAAAGGACGGGTTCCACCGGTGACATTGATTTTGATTTGACCATTCATCCCGCCAAAACAACTGACATCAGTAATTCCTGCTTCCGCTGCCACCGAATCATAATTTTGAACCAACTGTTCAAAAATGCCAAAACACCCATTATTATCTTTCACAATGACACGATAGGTTCCCGATTTGATTCGCGTAAGCTTCGCTGTGGTATCCCCTGTACTCCACAGATAACGCAATGTACCACTGCCTCCGCGTCCCTGGCAGTTCAGATCCGTCCCGATATTATTACAGGCGGGATCATAATGCAATTCAGCTACAATTCGCGGATTCACTTCAAAATGGATAGCATGGAGACTGTCACATCCATTGCTGGCCTGATCCTTCACAGTAATGATGGTGTCTGCGACGAGGTTTACATTGCGAAAGATGTCACCATAGCAAACAGCGAGGGTTTCACTGGAATGAATAATAGCTCTTGTATCCAGTGTTGTGATGATGATACTGTCACAGCCGCTGCCCGACTGAAATGTATCTCGATAGACACCTGGTTTCTTGTATACTTTGTTTTTGACGATGATTGAATCACCTTCGCAGATGGATATGTTGCGTGGAAAAGATGTATTGACGCTGACCAGATTAATTTCATGGCTGGAAGTAAATCCATTTTTGGTGACAGTCACTCCCACAGGTCCTGGTTTGTTGGCACTAATGGATCTGCTTGTAGCTCCTGTATTCCAGACGTAACTGGCATTGGGTATTCCCGCATCGAGCACAAGCGTCCTGTTATCACATAACGGCACATCACAAGACACAACAGTATCACGGAATCTCCATTTCAACACAATCTTGTATTGTACCACGGCATCAATGCCTGCATCATTTCGAATATCGATGCCAGAAAATTTCCAGACACCCTTCGGATCAAAACTTCCCAGAATCCTGCTAAATGTCATAGGACTCTTCTGTCCAAAAGCCACCTGATCATTCGGCGTATAACTGTTATTGCTGATTCCGATTGCTGCCGGTGATTCGTATTGGCTGACGACGCTTCTGGTAAAAGATGCCCCTTTTGGCGTAATGGTCATTTGCAACTCAACCAGTCTGTCGAGTGCTCCCGACGGAATGCTATCAAGCCAACCTTCCGGTACTGTTAACGAATCTACTGTGTATGCCGCATTGTCAACATTGAGTGTAACTGAACGATATAAAGAATCGCGGTGACCGGCATTGACCGGACAACCAAGATTGACGGTGAAGTCGCCAAACTGAATGGTATCAGGCTTCGAATATTCTGTACAATTTGTAGATGAAATCGCCAGCGTGTAAATACCTCCTGTCTTTAATGTGACCGCAGTATCATTGTTTTTATTGAAGATATAATCATAGTGCAACCATTCATACTTGTAATTTTTGTTGTATGGTTTGGCCGCAAGTCGAAAACTGTCACCTTCGAAGTAAGGTCCTTTGATGCTATGGCTGGCGACCGGCGTAAATGTGGAAGGGATGCAACTCTTCGTTGCAAATGAATTCCGCAGAATATCTCCTGGCTCTGTACCAAATCCTTTCGAAAAATTGATACCATAAGATGTCAGATGACAGTAACTCATGATGGTACCTCCACCGTTTGGCGCCACACCATTATTGCAGCTTCCGATGTCCGCCGGTTGACAGTTGTCAATCTGGCTGTCATGATTAGGACCCCACACGCAGGAATGGGTATGCCAGCTTCCAAAATTATGTCCCATCTCGTGGGTCATCACCTCAACACTCCATGAATAGGTTGGCAATGAGCTGTAGGTGTTATTGATGAATGCAAAGGAAAGGGGACCGCTTTGTCCATCCCAGGTCTTGCACATGCCGTCGACAAAAGCTATTCCGCCTTGCTGTTGGATGGGAAAAGTTGTCACCAACTGAGCGAGCGTCCCATTGAAATTGTTTTTTCTGCGGTTAGCATAATCGTAGATGATATTTGCCAGCGTCGTGGTGAGATAGGGATCTTGAGAAGTCCAAACCATGATATCCGAGATCTCAATAACTACTTTTTCATTGGCGTAGAGTGTCTTGACCACGTTAAACAGGCCTGTCATGTAAGCCTGCACCGCGCCTTGCGAACTGCCGCGATCCGTGAATAATCTGTAGCTACACTCCAGAAATATTTTAACCGATTTGCAGCGTGTTGGATAGGTATTGACCGCACCGGGATTCAGACCGGCCACATTAGGCAAAATTGGCAATTCATCAGTTCCGCACTGAAATGGTGCGCGTATGGGAAGTGCGGACTCCTGATAGATGACATGAGGGGTTTGACTCCGATCCTGACCTGGGATATGCTGTCGACCGATAATCACATTGCCCAGTCTGTCGTTGGATACCACGCCCATTAATTCGTCTTCAAAGACAGACAATGCCACGAGCGAGCGCTCATCCCCTTCAATGATTCCACGGTAAAAAACGCCGCCCTGCATTGGTTGGCCTACCGGGTCGTCTGGTGTCAGCAACCTGGACTCCGGGCCATAGACCTCTTGCCTGATCAGCAACAGGTGGCCAATCGTGTTATCCGGCAATGGAAGGTCCAAAGCCAGATAAGTAGGCTTGCTACGCAGTAGCCCTGTACAAACAGAAGTAACTGGAAAAGTAGTCACCACGTCTTGGATGAATTGTGATCCCGCGAGAAATTGGTTATGATACGCTACTTTTTCAAATAGCGTGATACTAGTAAAGGTCTGATGGCTCTGCTGTGCCTCCCGGACATCCAGGGCTACCTGCCCCTGACCGTGCAATATCGGCTGAACTAAAATTAAAGATAGGATAAAGACCGGCAGGAAGACCTTTGCCGGAAGATGTAAAACTGTCTTAATCATACTCAAAAGTAAGGAGGGCCGGTAGAATGAACTAGGCATTGGGGCAATATTTTCGGTGGCGAAGTTCATTTAGTTTTTACCGGAATAATGGCATTGGCGCAATTTAGGGAGTCTTTTCATCTACCTCGGTTAACGATTTCGAAGGCAGAAAGTCACCTTGCACATCGAGATGCTAGGCACAAAATACCGGTGGCAAACAATATGCAAGGCTTTGTTTTGTCCCATACGGGACAAGATAATTTTTCGTTGCTTCTTTCCCACCAACATTAAAGCCCTAAAGAGCTTGATGCAAATAAAGGAGTTGAAAGAATGGATACAATTTATCCGGACTTTTATTGTCTCAAAAAACCTACTAAGATGGATGGTTACTTATAGCACTTGAAAGGTTATTTTGTCTTTACTATTGGTTGTACCTGAATTCAATTTAAAAGCTGATCGCATTTTAATTGCATTTGCAAATTTTCCAGTTTATTTTAATAAGCTAATTTCGACTTACGATGGAACGATATCGCGAATCCGATTTATGGTTTTGCCAGAAAATTCATTGTTGAAGCCAATCCAGTTCACTTATATCAATGGGACGAATGTTTGCCCACTCCGGAATCAGATCATTCAGATACTCATAAAGCGCTTTATCTAATAGTATCATCCAGCTCGATTCGTCCATAACTAAACCGTACACCCGGTCTTCTTTACCATAGTGAACTAAAATTTCATTGATTAATTTGACCCCTGATAAAAATGCTGAATTCCAGTCAGATGATCCGGATGTATCGTATGGTATTTCGTTTAACTCAATTATTCTGGTCGAATAAGATTCAGAAGAAATATCAAAATCTTCAACATATCGCCCAATTGTTAACTTGATTCCTAATTCGTTGAATAATTCGAGCATTCCTTCAATTTGGCTTTTAATCCCTTCAGCTTCAAATATGAATTCAGCGTCAATACCAAACATTCTATTTAATCCATCTTCCCACGGAAATTGAATAATCCCATCATTCTGGTAATCTCGAAACGTAATTTCTTTGATGGATTCCAAATTGTCAGGAGCTACATATTTAAAGTACCCTAAATCTTCTAAATTCTTCTTTACGGCATTCTTCGATTTATCCACTTTTGTTATTTATTAATTATGGTCCGAGGTATCCTTAATCTATAGGGCAACAAAGCAAATTTAGTTAATAAAAATGACATTTTTCTTTTTTACTTCTTTTTCCACCCCTATTAATGTTTCAAAAAGGGCTTCATCAACCTTTTTAGTTGGAAAAATTGGTAAATCAATTAGCTATACCCACCATTGAATATAATCATTTGAATTTTTTATTTGAATAATTTATTTACACGCTATGTAATATTAAGAGGAATGCCGTTCTGGCGAATTCGGCACTACACCCGCGACTTTTATCAATTGTATTAACTTTGTCTATTGACTACAGACTCAGATTACTTGCTGACTGATAACATAGCGCAAATGTAACAGGACGAAAAAATTGTTAGATTTTACATGACAAAGAATACTTTTTTAATACTGACTTTGACACTGATGTATCTTGGCTCCCCCGCACAAGATGCGACCACTCTGTTGCGCAATAGTGCTGTGCGCATAGAAAATCCGGAACACCTCTCTGATAGCGTGTACAACTTGCTTTCCTGCTTCCAAATTGTGATGGTTGGCGAAATGCACGGCACCTCAAAACCTGCACAATTGGTAACCGGTCTGGCCCAACTGTTGACGAGTAAAGGAGATAGTGTTTCGGTTGGATTAGAAATTTTGCCGGAGCTAATGAGATGCTACGATTCGTTGCATACCGATAGCAGTATTTTCAAATCTGAATTCTTTGCCAATCCGCCTTTTAAGGATGGAAGGGGTTCCTTTGCATGGGCCAACCTGATTGCTACACTGAACGACAATCCTAAAATCCAAATTTTCTTTTACGATATCACCAAGGGAGAAGAAGAGAAGTATTCCAGAGACAGCATTATGTTTACAAAAATAAAAAGACAATATCTTCTTCACCCCTCCTGGAAAATGATTACGCTCAGTGGCAATGCCCACAACAGCAATCAGCCGGATAAGATGATCACATACCTGCGTCAGGACAAAGAATTAAACCTAGATGCCAAGAAAATCTGTTCGTTAAACAACGACTACTTAAAAGGAACCTGCCATGCCAATTTTGGCAAAGGATTGGAATTACGCTATTTTGAATCACACGAATCGGTATGGGACACCACATTTCCTTTTCCGGATTATCTTTACTTGTACTCTCCTAAATCAAATGCCCGGTACTCCGGGGTATATTATACACGATTTATGACACCTGCTAAAATGGTTTTTAATTATCAGGAAAAGATTGATACTGCTGCTATACGCAGGCAACTGAAAACAATTTATGATCGAGATCAAAAAATAAGAAGCCAGGGTGACTCAATACAGTTTGCCGATTATATAGACAGTACAAACCAAATTATCGTAGAATCATTGATTTATCGGTATGGCTGGCTGGATCGAAGTATTTTTGGCGCTACCAGCAATTACGTTTGTTTTCTGGTGATTCAACATGCACCACTCGAAAAGCAGAAAAAATATTTGCCGCTTATGATGCAATCCGTGACTGCCGGAGAATCTCGTGCTTGCGATTTGGCCTTATTGCAAGACAGGATCCTGATGCGTGAAAATAAAATGCAGATCTATGGCTCGCAACTTGTTCCCGATAAAAAAACAGGAAGCTGGGTTTTTTATCCCATAGAAGATGAAATCAATGTCAATGTACGTCGGGCCAACGTTGGCTTGCAACCCATAGAGGAATATGCAAAACACTTTGGCATTGATTATAAATTACCAGACCCAAATAAATATTAACCAGGTGGCAGGATGTTGAATTGGCGCTGATTACTAGTAAAACATAAAGCGTCCGATACGCATTATATAATGCCTCGCTCCAAAGGTAGTTGAATTTGCAATGAAATGGAAATTATATAAGTCCCATTTGAACCACCCTTTCAACTCCTGAGCGCTGCTCCTTCACTTCAAGTAGAATCAGATAAACATTGCCGGTCCATACAGACCTATAGTGCTTAAAGAAAAGTCGGATATGGCAAGTTGAATAAACCAACCTCACCAAAATGAACGTCTCAGATCATGTCCTGTCTCAGAAAATAAAATGTCTGATTTGAGACTTCAGGAATAATCTGGTCAACTTTTGACCATTTGCAATGAACAATAAAAAAAAGGCCGACCTTATCGGTCGACCTCCTTTCATACCTCTGTTAGGTTTGGTTGGTTGGTTTATTTTAATTTATTAACGCTGTACAATCAGCTTCTGAACAGCCTGCGGCTTGTTGTAATACTCGACCAGGATATAATACACGCCTTCACTCCAGTGACTCACATCGATGATCTCCTGTGCTTGCACAGGAGCAATTTTTCTCCAGATGAGCTTGCCGTTGAGGTCGTAAATATTCAGACCACTGATCTCTTTGGTGTTGCCAAACAGGCTAACTTCATCACGCGCTGGATTGGGCACAACTTCAAAGCCGGAAAGTGTAGAAGTAGTCCTTGATATCAGGCTTCCTTCGTCGAATTGACCCTGCGCTTTCTCCTCACAATTGCGCACGCATTTCAACGATCTGGGATAGGTGTTTTCAGAAGTCTGAAGGATAATGGTACCGTTTTTCGTCAGCTCTACACAGTAGTCTTCCACTTCTCCATAGACGACGCTGCTGCAGGCAGACGATGCATAACCACCATACGACATGATCACGCGCATTCTCACCTTGCCGGTCATATAATTTTGTGGCAAGCTAAACTTGCCGCACAAACCTGTACTACCTGATCCGAGTAATACCAGCTCAGTTGCCTGGAATTCTCCGTCATTGTTGAAGTCGATCCATACTTTCCAGTAGACGACATACACATTGCTCTTGAATCCGGGTTCTACACAAAGATCGTAGACCTTATTATTCTCGAAAACTCCGCAAGGCTGATTGAAATAAGCATAACCACCGTTGTCGCCGGAAGTATTATGGATGGCTCCGACAGTGATGCGATCTATCCACATTACACCGGTATTCAGTGCGCGGTTATTGCAATATTTCGAAATGGAATCACAATTGACTTCAATATTGAAACTGCAGGTATCGCTGACACCATCTTTAGAGGCGGTATAACTAACCCTGGTCTTACCGCAAGGAATCACCGATCCATTGGCAGGACCTTCTATTTGCTTGAGTTTATAACAGGAGATTTGACAGATGTACTCTCTTGAAATACTTCCCAGCTGATCATTCCATGTACCGTCAGGATTGAGTTCGACATAATCATGGAGCGGATTGGCACTGCTCGGTCTGCCTGCTCGCCAATTTTTGTAGATAAAAGGAGAGAAATCCACCCAGTCAAAAGCACCTTCCCTGCGTTCATCGCTCGCCCCAATCCAGGCAATCTGCCCCATCAGTTTCGAAGCGATGAATGCATTTTCTTCCTTGCTTTGGATGACTGCCAGCTGACCACCATTCAGCGCGCAACTGATTTTGGCATCAAACCAGTTGGAAGGTGAAAGAGAACAGAAATATCTGTTTCCTGCAAACTCTCCCATATACACAAAACCGGTGATCGAATCGACACAGTCCTTGCAATAATGCGCCTTGGGTAGCGGCCATTGTACCGCAACTCCGTTTTGTGCAGGATTGGTGCGGTATACTAAAGTATCATTCGGACAATCCAATTGAATTTCCGTGCCGGTAATTGTTATATTGAATGATGCCGTACTAAAATTGCCACAGGCATCGGTTGCGGTATATGTCACTTTGGTTACCCCACCTTTAAGGAGACTGCCATTTGCAACATTTGAATTCAACGAGACCAGTTTGCAGTTATCACTGGCTGTCGGGGCTGTCCACTGCACTTTAGTTTCACAGACGCCGTGCGCATCAATGGTAATATCTTTTGGCATACCGCTGATCACCGGTGCCTCTGCGTCGGACAAAATTATCTTCTGCACACAGGTGACGGCAAGTTTTGGAATGTTGGGGTCGATGGCGAGCCAGGTCCTTTCAATCGTTGCCGCGCCAGGACATGGTCCCGATTTGGTCACCTTGTCTGTATACGTAAGTATTGGGTTAAGACAGTTTGAAGAACCTCTGTCCACGGTGGCCCGACCTGTTACGGAAGGATCCAGCGAAGTGGATGGGCAGCTCCTGTATTCAGGAGGGCAAACCAGTATCGGCGGTTTGTCGCAACATTTGTCGGTAACGGTCACATTGAAGGAACACACACTCGAATTGCCACAAGCGTCAACCGCTGTATAACTGACAATGGTGACACCAGTCACAAATCGAGAACCTGGTCCATGGGTGCGCGTTACGGAGGTGAGTCGGCATTGATCCGTAGCCACAGGCTCCGTCCAGTTTGGAAAAGCTTCGCAGTTATAATTGGGATCAATGGTTATGTCGGCAGGACATCCGCTGAATACCGGGCCCGAGACATCAGATAATTCAATCTTCTGAACACATGAATCGCGCAAGATCGGATGATCCGGATCTTCTGCAATCCAGGTTCTGTTGATCAGTGTTGAACAGGCACTTTGATATAAAATTTCATCGCGGTAGTGTACCAAGGGTGCATTGCAGGCAGGATTACCCTTCACAACACCCGGCAAACCTAATCTGCCCGGATCAGCTGACCCTGGACATTCGACTATATCCGGAGGGCAGGTGATCTTTGGTGACTTAATACAGCAATGTTCTTCAACAGTTATTTTAAAACTACAGTGTGTGATGTTATTACACTGGTCTCGCACCGTATATTCTACCGTCGTAGTACCCAGGCCAAATTCATCACCGCTGCGATAAGTGCTCGTCAATGTAGTCGCTGAACAGTTGTCCGAGACTTGAGGCTCGTGCCAGTTGACTATGGCTGTGCATTTTTCGCTGGAGGCGACCGTAACATCCGCCGGACAAAGTATCGTCGGAGATACATCATCTTTTAGCTCGAGTAACTGAATGCAGCTATCGCGCAATTCTGAGTGAACGGAGTCAATACCAATCCAGTATCGCTTGACAAATAAAGAACAGGGCTTCGCATATAAAGTATCATCTCTGTAAATCAATATGGGATGCCCGCATTGGGAAGTGGTATGCACGGTGGCCATTCCTGTTGCAGAAGGTATTAGTCCCTGCAAAGGACATCCGTGAAAATCCGGTGGACAGTTCACTTCGGGTGCTTCGTTGCAGCAGTTATCCAAAACAGTCACGTCAAACTGGCATCCTGATGAATTACTGCACTCATCAAATACCGTATAATAAATTGTTCTTCTGCCAACCGGAAATTCTGCACCACTCTCATGTGAACTTGAAATCTTCACCGGACTACAATTGTCTCTGGCCTCAAACTGCCATTTCACCACGGCGACACAATGTTCATCAGAAGGAACAGAAATATCCGATGGACAATGGATCACTGGAGGTATCGTATCTTTTTGAATAATTCTTTGTTCGCAGCTTGATTTCAAACTGCTCTTGAAGGAATCCACTGCTGTCCAGGTTCTGACAATACGCAATGAACAACTTGACTGATGAAGAATGGTATCAGCGTATCCGATAATTGCTCCACTGCAAACTGATCCTCTGTTGAGAACCTGAGCCAAACCTGTGATCTGTGGCTCAATAGACGACTTTGGACAACCTGTTGTAAAATCCGGCGGACAGTGGATTACCGGCACAACATCGCAACAGTGGTCCGTAACGGTCACATTAAAACTTGCCGTACTTATATTACCGCATTGATCTGTCGCAGTGTAGGTCACCTTTGTCACTCCCAAAGGAAATTTGTCCCCGGGATGATGTGTCGCTTGCAATGTAACCAACGAACAATTGTCTGAAGTTCCCGGTACAGGCCACTGCACAATCGCAGAACAATCCGGACCAGATGGCACCTCAATATCACCATGAATTGTAATAGCCGGCCCCTGGGTATCTTTCATATCGATAAGCTGCTGACATTCTGACTTCTGTCCTGAATTTGGATCTGCTGCAATCCAGTTGCGCTGTATTCTCAACGAACAGGCTGCATAATGCAACGTATCATCTTTATAACTAACCAAAGGGGTCATACAATATTTACTGCTCTTGAGTGCGCTTGCTCTTCCTGTGATGGCTGGTTCGGCTCCCTGTGGACATCCTGAGAAATCTGCAGGGCAAATCAATACGGGTGGTTTGTTGCAGCATTGCGCAATCACCGTTACTGTAAAATGACATCCTGCATTGTTTCCGCAATCATCATAAGCCGTGTAGAATACGGTGGTTATTCCAACCGGGAATGATGTGCCTGACGGATGAGAAGAAACCAACCTAACGGTAGAACAATTGTCTGAGACGACAGGATCATTCCATGTCACCACAGCCATGCAGGTCGAATCAGAATTGACGGTAATATCAGGCGGACAGATGATCTTTGGATTTTCATGATCAGAAAGATCGATATGCTGGGTGCAACTCGAATGAAGCGTCTTATTGTTAGGATCCGTTGCTGTCCACACCCTGTTGATGTAAAGAGAACAGGCAGTCATATGCAATGTATCATCCAGATAACTCACAAAAGGTGTCAAACACAAAGGTCCGCCAGGTGTTCCGATTCCTTTGCCGGTGATATTTGTGCTGGCAGATTGCATGCATCCTTTAAAGTCATTGGGGCATTGGATAATTGGTGGTTTGTTACAACAGTTTTCTAAGACTGTGACCACAAAACTGCAGGTCGAAATATTTCCGCAATCGTCTGTCGCGGTGTAGGTGACGGTTGTTTTGCCGGTAGGAAAATTACTTCCATTCGGGTGCGATGTTTTTACAGTAAATCCTGAACATTCATCCGTTGCAAGAGGTGGCGTCCATCTGACGAAGGCAAAGCAACTTTCATTGGATTGCAAGGTAGTGTCGTGTGGACAGTTATAGAATACCGGTGGAGTCTTATCTTCTAAGGTTATATATTGAATGCAAAATGATCGGAGTAATGGATCCGTTGGATCAACAGCAGTCCACAGTCTTTGAATTATTTTGGCTCCATCACACGGCCCCGTACTTGTAATCCTGTCATTGTATTCAACTATAGGTGGATCACATGAAGGCGATCCTGGAAGTCCCTTGGCGTATCCCGTTCCTCTGGGATCTGTATCTGACCCGGGACACAAAGTAATATTGGGCGGACATGTGATCTTTGGGTTCTTGTCGCAAGGGGCATGCAGAAAAGTTGGTGCAAAAGGTGTATTTTCATTTTTCTGTGAAAATGAATTTCCACCTATTAAGAAAATTGATAACACAATTATCATGCACTGGGAGAATCGGAGGGTATGCATAAACATTTACTTTTTGTCAAAATTCCAAACCTGACCGTTCAACAGCCTGGCCGGTGATGCGTAAAGATAAACACCTGACAAATAAATATTTCCGCACACCGCAGCCTCCACAATCACCCCGCATAAAGTAAATATTTGAAGGATTACAAATTATATTGTGGTGTGATATATACAAAATGCATTTACAGAATTTTATTGAAATTAATTTTTCTGATAATCAAAAATCATCATCAATAAAAAAATTAATACTTTTAGGCGAATTGTTTCGGACTTCATTCTTCGAATGGGCTCATATTAATTAAAGTATTCATGCACAACCGAATTTCTGGTGTTGTTATTACCTATAATGAAGAGCGTAATATTGAACGCTGCATTCTCAGTCTGAAATCGATCTGTGATGAAGTCATTGTTGTGGATTCTTTCAGTAGCGATGGCACAGCAGAAATTTGTCAGCGGCAAGGGGTGCGCTTTATTCAGCATGCCTTCGAAGGATTTGGTGCACAAAAGCAATGGGCAACATCTCAGGCCATGTATGATTATGTACTGTCCCTTGACGCGGATGAGTGCTTCAGTCCGGAACTAATACAGGAATTAAAAATAGTTAAATCCGGTAACATGTCGGATTGCTACGAATTTCCCCGATTGACAATGTATTGTGGTCACTGGGTCCGGCATTGTGGATGGTATCCCGATCGCAAGATTCGATTGTGGAATAAAGATAAAGCATCGTGGAGTGGATTGACCGTGCATGAAACCGTAATACCAAAGCGAGATTCGGCTTTGTTGGTTACACTTCAAAATCCCATTCTGCATTATAGCTTTGAACGCGCAGAAGATCATTATCGCAAAATAGAACATTATGCCACATTGCAATCCGAAGCTTTGTATCAGAAAGGTAAAAAGTTCAGTCCCGCCTACAAGTATTTTGCATCCATAATAAAATTCTTAGAAGTCTGTTTTTTTAAGTTGGGATTTATGGATGGGAGAACGGGATTTCAGATTGCCCGGCGCTCCGCCGAACAGCAGTTTTTGAAATACCAAAAACTTGAAATTTTAAACAGGAATAGTAAACATTGATTTACTTCGGAAAATAGTATTTTAGTTGCTACTTTTTTCTTGCGAATATTCATTGATGAAATCTATAAACTCAACATCACCTTGCATTTTTCTATTTGTGCAATTTTAGCACTGTGGTGAATTTGAATTATGTTCAATACGAATGAAAAGTTGAAGTGCACCAACTTGAGGGAATGTCTGCAACCCGGAAATTTTATTCCTGCGCCATCAATCAGCATCCTGGTTACGCTAAAAACCATTTAAAGGTCAAGTTTGTTATAATTGTATGAATAAGCCTACACTGGTCATTGGTGCAAGTGAGAATCCCGAGCGCTATTCCAATCAAGCGATTAAGATGCTTAAGGAATACCAACATGATGTTTATGCTTTTGGCAACAGGGAAGGAAAAATAGGGGATGTTGATATTCAATCGACAAGGATTTATCCTGACCATCTGCACAGTGTCACGCTTTATGTCAATCCTTCGATCCAGAAAAACCTTTATGATTATGTTATCAGCCTTCATCCTGAAAGGCTCATCTTCAACCCGGGCACTGAAAACGAAGAACTTGTCCGTCTGGCCAATGCGCATGGCATAGAGACCGTAGAAGCCTGTACCCTTGTAATGCTGAGGACCAACCAGTATTAACTGATTGGTCCCCAATCTATAACTCTTATGTAGAATAAATCTTAGAAACTGCTGAAGAGGTGTGCTCTTTTGGAGCAGGAAGTTTTTGCATATTGTCCAAGTCCCAGATTGGCTTCCAGTACAAGCTGTACAAATGCCGGATTGGTGCTGGCGTCTTTGGCAGTCTTGGCAGCCTGATTAGGCGTTGGGAAGTTGAGTGTCTTGCCACTGTCATTGACAAAATCGGTCAAAGCATAACCAAGGCGCAACCCCATCATCAACGTGAAATTTTCGTAACCAAAAATGTATCCACCGACACCAAATATGGCGCTGTAATACTTTTTGTTATACGAACCAGTTACATCACCGTTGTCGACATTGTTGCTGTATTCGTTCTTCACAGAACGTACGAGGGACATTTGCGGACCCAGTTCAATATACGAACCGTTCGATTGATGTCTGTACAGCAATGCCAGATCATAATTCTTCCAGATCACATTGTGATCGATGGTCGCATTGGCGAGATCATAATCAAATCCTTGCTTGTACCCGCTATACATAAAATCAAAAGTGATCCCGTTATACAGACCAAAGTACATTCCAAATTTGGCCCCTACGGCACCCCCGCTGTTGAGGTGGTAACTGTAGTTCTTGTCATTGATCAGTTTTGAATTCAGAAATCCTGTGAGCCCGTAAGATGCTTTCACACCTGCATCCCACCAGGCATAAACCTTCTGCGCCTGAAGACTTTGCAGACCCGCAACAAATAATGCTATGAGTAATAATTTTTTCATGAATGATTTGATTTAAATATGATAAAATAAATTGATCCTAATTATCACCGTCCAGTAGATTGCCAAGGCCGCCAAGAATACCGCCTTCTTCCCTTCTGCCTCCCATACCCCCATAAGAAACAATCTTGGCTGCAAGCCTTGAAATGGGAAGTGACTGGATCCATACGGTGCCCGGTCCGCGAAGTACTGCATAGAACAATCCTTCACCACCAAACATCCAGTTCTTCAGACCGCGGATAAATTCGATATCGAAATCTACCCGACCGGTATAAGCTACGACACAACCGGTATCCAGTCGCAGGGTCTCTCCAACGGCAAGTTCTTTCTTTATGACATATCCTCCGGCATGGACAAAAGCCATCCCGTCACCTTCCAGCTTTTCCATGATGAATCCTTCGCCGCCGAAAATACCGGTACCCAGCCTTCGCTGAAACTGAATGCCGATGCTGACACCCTTGGCTGCGCACAGGAATGCATCTTTCTGCGCAATGATCTTGCCCTCATATTGCGATAGATCAAGGGCTATGATCTTACCGGTATAGGGGGCAGCAAAACTTACCCTGGACTTGCCAAAACCACTATTTGTGAATGCAGTCATGAACAAACTTTCACCGGTAAGCAACCTTTTGCCCGCGCTGAGCATCTTACCCAGCAACCCACCGGTATTCTGCGATCCGTCACCGAACATGGTCTGCATCTGAATTCCTTCTTCCATCATGAGAAAAGCACCGCTCTCCGCAATCGCTGTTTCCCCCGGATCTAGCTCAATTTCAACAAATTGAAGTTCCTCGCCATAAATTTTGTAATCTATTTCGTGACTGTTCATCTTCTTTTTGATTAAGGGTCAAATGTAAGCCTTCTTTCTGATATTGGACAAGGGCACTAACGCGATAATATGCCGCCTCTTCCGGATCCTTCAAAAGTGAAATCCGATGCCTGCGTTGAGCGTTCGGCGCAGAGTCTCCACCTCCGCACCAACGACATATTTTTTGGATTTTGAGGAAGCGTTGTTCTGATCTGTAAAAGTGAATAATGATTGAACATACTTCGTATTCCTCCGGTCAAAAATATTCAACACTGAAAAGCTGAATTCCAACCTGCTTTTCCTGAACGATAAGGTGTATCGCAAATCACCATCCACCCTAAAATAGTCATCAAGATAGCGCGTCTCCTGACGAGGTCGCCGGTCCCTGGACTGTGAGCCAAACGACACAATGTCGTTATAAGGTTGTGGGCTGCCATACACTGCGTTGAGCGAGAAGTCCCACCGATCGTAATGAAACTGCTGGCTGGTCTTGACCTGATGTTGCCGTGCATAAGCTTTGCGATAATACTTCCCGGCATCAAGAGGCGGAAAGCTATTCTCCGAGAGATTATAGGAATAGATCAGATATGCCTGATAAATTTTTGTGTGATATTCATAAGTTAGATCAACACCATAGTATCTTCCTTTACCCACCAGAAATTCATTGCGTACCTTGAGCGGTTCGTTGTTACCGGGAGGTGGTGTTTGAATAATCGCCAGGTTTTCAACAATTCCCTGAACAGCCTTATAGTAAAATTCCGTTTTGAAAGTATGACGATGGGCACTGAATGCCTGAATAATTTCATACTGATCGGATACCAGCGTTGGATATTTTCGTCCATCACTCTGTACCCATAAATAATATTCTCTTCCAAACCGGTCTTCATATCTTGACTGTCGCGCATATTGATAATACCGACCGTAATGCAGGCTGGTCTGATGTGCTGCGTTCCACTGCATCACTGCAGCACACCTCGGCGAAAAATCTGCCTTGGATTCGCTTCCATAATGACTTGTTCTCAAACCCGGCGATAGGGTCAACCGTCCCAGAACACGGTAGTCTGCCTGAATATACCCGGCGATCTCATTCCTGATGGCCGTATCCAGCGTGAAATTGAATTGGTTGAACGAACTGATGGCGCGGCTGTCATTATTGTTGAGTTCTGCACCAAAGTTGAAGACTATATTGTTATATACATATTTATTGTCCAGGCGGTAATTTCTGTTGATAAATCGGTTGCTGACGTTGGAGTTTTCGTTAACAACTATCGTTCTTAATCTCACCCTGGATAAGATGGTTTGTCCAAAATCAAAAGTTGACCGCGCCATACTGAGTTCACTGCTGAATTGCTTCGACCAGTCGTAATGCAAAGAGACATTGAATGCCTGCGTAGTCCATTCGGATTTTTCTTTATAATCTCCTTCACGAACCTGGCTTAGCAGCTCCGTATTATAATAACCGGATTCAATGATGTCATAAGAACCAAAATAGGAGGTACTCAACTTCATTTTTGAAAAAGGCCGGATATCAATTTTGGCAAACTGATCGTTGAAGCGATAGTCTGGGTTGATGGCCGTGAGTTCAGTTGTATCAGTGAGTTTTAATGGGTCGATCGTCGAATTTTTATTCTGCAGCAGACTACTAAAAGTGCCGGAATTACCCAGATTAAAAGTTGTTGTGCGCGCACCTGCAACCAGATTTATTTTATCGGAAACCGGGGCATGCAGGTATGCATTCGCGGTGATGAGGTTGAGGTCTACACCGCCATGCCATCCGGTGATTTCTTCAGGTGACTTCATCTGAATCACGGATGAAGTCCGGCCTCCAAATTGAGCTGGAAAATAACTTTTATAAAGGTCAATGGAAGAAATGATGTAGGGATTAATACTGGTGAATACGCCGTAAAAATGATCGATGTTAAACAGGGTCAGACCATTGAGTCTGATAAGGTTTTCATCCGCATTGCTGCCTCTGATTTGAATACCTGTGCTTCGGTCATCTGTGGCATTGATACCCGCCGTTGTCTGTTGCACATAACGGATTACATCCCGGAACGGATTTGACTGGATTCGGTATTCGAAGCTGGTGGCATAATGACTGATTGTACTATTGATTCGCTCCATGTTGAGGCTTGGCCTGACACTTGAAATCGTCACCGGCGGCAACTCAGAGATATCCGGAAAAAGTTTGAGATTCAGCGAATGTCTCATCTTGGACGCCTGGGCCAATACCTGGGTCTGATATCCTATATACCTAACTTCAAGCCATGGGTTCTCATGCTTTGACATACAGCGCAGAATAAACTTACCAGAAGTATCCGTTTCTGCCGTGATGCCATCTGGCATTAATACAAGAAGCGCACCAGTAATCGGTTCGTGGGTGTACATATCTTCAATTCTGCCGGACATTTCAACCGGGGTACGTATAGGTTTAGCCGCTTCCAATCTGCGAAGTTTATCTTCGTCATAGACGATCAGAAAATGGCTTTCATCCTGCTGACTGATTTTAAAGGGCAGATCGGCAAGTATGGCTTCAATCGTTTCGGAGGCTGATTTTTTTTCTTTCAAGGCCCGAAGCTCAAAGCGTTGACAGAACTCAGGATTATAGGCCAGGTGTACTTTAAAAACCTTCTCTACTTTTTGGAAAGCTTGATCCAGATTCATTCCAGCATTGCTTGCAGGCCTGTCCGCTAGATCCTGTCCGCACAAATGGACTGGAAGTAAAGTACTGGCTATAAATAGTAAGGTGAATAATTTCACTGTTGTTCCTTAATACTAAGGACCCCGTTTTGGAGGTCAGCCCTTAGTTTCAAGGGTAAAAATACAGATTGTAAGGCGTCGGCGAGGTTATCCTTCCGGAAAAATCCTGTATATCTGTATTTGAGTGCATTGTTGGACAAATCGAGGTCCTTGATATTGTATTGTCTCTGCAGTTCTTCTACCACCTGAACCAGGGGGGCGTTGTCATAATAGAAGAATCCCTCTCTCCAGGATTTATAGGACTCAATATCAAAAGTAGTGGATCGGACCTGCTGATTTTCGGTGCTTACGGTCATGCCTGAAGTCAGAATGTATTCCCTGGCAGCCTGAGCGAACACGACACCCACCTTGCCGGTCAGACAGCTCACATTCATGATGGCCCCGCGACTATATACATTAAAGGTTGTGCCCAGCACACGAACCTTGCCAAGGTCCGTCTCAACCACAAACTCAGAACCCCTCCGCACCTGAAAATAAGCTTCTCCCTTGAGATGAACCGTCCGTTTTGCTGCAAAATGCAATCGGTCATAACTCAGTTCTGAGCCTGCATTGATGGTGATATAGGAGCTATCCGGAAGGCGTATCATTCGGCTTTGTGCCATTGGAGTCTGCTCCAAAACCATATCCGTCCGGAGGAAGATCATATAAACTGCAAGCACCAAAACAGACGCGGCGGCCGCCAT
The DNA here is from genome assembly GCA_019694255.1 of Saprospiraceae bacterium. GTDB lineage: Bacteria > Bacteroidota > Bacteroidia > Chitinophagales > Saprospiraceae > Vicinibacter. Next base: position 1,762 of record JAIBCI010000049.1, on the reverse strand, counting down.
ATAAGGCCAAAACCTTCTCAGAACACCCGGTTTATTCTCAGCTTTGGCAGCGTCGATCTCGTGTTCAATTCTATTCCAAATCTCACCCTTTGAACCCGAACCAGACCTCAGGCGCTGATAGCGCAACACTTCCACCGATTGTCGGGCCAGGTCGAATTCTTCTCGAAGGCCGGGATGGCTCTCGAGGATCCCTTCCCAATAGCGTCGTCTTTCCGGACTGGGATCCTTCACAAAATCCAGGAAGTCCTGATCCATCAGGAAATCGTTGAATTGATATGTAGCGTAATTACTTTTCATGGCTCCCTGAAGGTTAAAGTTATTGCAAAGGCGCTTGTACTCAACCACACAGTAAAAATTATCAGAAAAAGCATTTGCTCTCGAAGCCTTGCGATGCCGGTGGAAATAAGATTGCGCACGGACTGGTATTTGAGGTCCATGGCTTCACAGAGCTGATCGTAATCCATACCTTCATTATATTTAAGAAAAATGGCTTCCTTCTGCCTGCTGCTTAAAGTATCCATGGCTGCCGCAAGTTTGCGCTGTAACGCACCTGCATCTTCGTCCTGAATGAGGAAGTTGAGAAAATCCGGTTCAGGGCTCTCCTGATTATTGAGTATTGTTTCATCGGTTTGCTCGGGTCCTATTTTCAATTTGCGAATCAATTTTCTGCGATAGGAACAAATAAGGTAGTTCTTAACGCTATCGGTAGGACTCAGACCGGAGCGCATGTTCCACAGATCAACAAAGAGTTCCTGTACGCTGTCTTCAACCAACTCGTGGCGAGCGGACATTCGCATACCATAATTGATCAGTACATCAAAATAGGCATTATAGATTTCCTTAAGCGCGGACTGTCGGCCTTCTCTCAGTTGATCCCAAACGGCTGATTCGTTTTTCATGAAAGCCCAAAATTGCTGGTTTTTTGAAAATTTTTCTAATTTTTCTTTGAGACCTAAGTACAAAGATCCTTCTACATGCTTTAGACTCTGTTACAGATTTATAACTTAAATATTTTAAATTTTTTTTTATGAAAGTTTTGAAAGGTTTATTGGGAATGGCAATCCTCGCAGGTTCAGTAATGTATCTGAATTCCTGCTCACAGGATGCAACGCAGGAGACACAGTCCACACTGGCCCTCACTGCAGCTGCAAATGTTGATTATATGGTTGTGGATCCTTCCACTGCCGAAGATGGCAATCCGTGTTATACACTGGTTTTCCCGCTTACAGTAAAAGTTGGCGATAAGGAAGTAGTGGTTAACACACCGGAGGAATTGGCTAAATTAAACCAACGCAATCCTACGAGCGCAAGGGTTATACTGGTTTACCCTTATTCTGTGAAATTGGTAGCAACAGGTGAGACCGTCGTAGTAAACAATGATGAAGACCTGAAGCAGATTATGAAAAATTGTCGCGGCGACAAGAGAGATACCGTAAGACGGGATACACTCAAATTTGGCTGCTACAAACTTGCCTTTCCATTAACCGTAAAACTGGCGGATGGATCAACCAAGACGGTCAACAGCATTGAAGAGCTCAATGCCCTCAGAAGAGCAACAACCGGAAGAGTTAACGTGACGATTCAGTTTCCGTTTAATGTAATACTTAAAGACGGAACAACAGTGACCGTTACAACAGTGGAAGAACTTCGCGAAATCGAAAAAAATTGTCGTGGCAAACGACCCGGAAGAATTGGTGGTTAAGGTAATATTACTATTCGAATTGGATTAGTTTTGAATTAGTGGATCCTGCACCTGCTGGTG
>JAIBCI010000006.1 GCA_019694255.1 Saprospiraceae bacterium | reverse complement strand
TGCGCCTTGAAACGATTCGGAAATCCGGGCTTGAGGAGCAATGGAGAAATTTTATTCAGGCGGAAATACTACTTCATTGGGCACTTATTCAATTAAAAAATAACGATAATTTTCAAGCTTTTTCCGATGTGAAAGAAGCCATAGACCTGCTTGAGTATAATAAAAAAAAGTATGGGAATTTTATTTATACCTATAAGTCAATAGGAATCGTTCATGCGCTCTTTGGTACCATTCCGAGTGAATTTGGCTGGATCTCTAGGCTTGCCGGTTATGAAGGGTCCATAAACCAAGGCAAAAATGAAATCAGAAAATTTATTGACTATGCGGAACCAGGTAATGATATTTTTTTAACTGAAGCATTGGCATCACTGGCTTTTATAACTTCCTATCTTGAAAACAAGACAGAAGAGGCAGCAGCGTTTTGGAAAAACAAAAAACTAAATATCCAGGAGGGCCCGCTATTAAAAATGCTCTCAATTAGAATATTGCAAAGAGGAGCAGATGCTGAAAGTGTCAGAATTATCACAGATAATTTAACAAACAAGGAAAAAAATCAGTTTCCATTATTATATTATTTAAGTGGTCTTCAAAAATTGCAAAATCTGGATATTGGAGGCAGTAATGAACTGATCATTTTCCTTTCAAAACACCAGGGTATAAATTATATTAAAGAGGCCTGGCAGAAAGTTGCCTGGTCAAAACTGCTAAGCGGGGATCGGGAGGGATATAAAAAATGTATGGAGAAGTGCTTAGATGAAGGATGCTTAATTACAGATGAGGACAAAGCAGCCTATTTGGATGCAAGTAAACAGGCGGAACCGGATATAAATCTTCTCAAAGCAAGGCTACTTTTTGACGGCGGGCATTACACTAGAGGGTATCATCTCCTTTCAACAAAGTCCCCCGCTACTTTTTACCCTGAAGATCTCCCAGAATACAGGTACAGGATGGGACGAATTTGTCAATTATTAGGGCAAAATAATGAAGCAATTAGCTATTACAGGGATATTATAGACGGAGCGTATCGAGAAAATAAGGATTTTCAATGTCAGGCAATCCTCTTTACCGGCAACATATTGGAAAAAGAAGGTAATCAAATTGAAGCGTGCATGTATTATAAAAAAGTCTTGCGCATGGATCCACCACAATATGGTCGTAGTTTGCACCACAAAGCCATGTCTGGTTTAGATCGCCTTGGATGTACAAAATAGAATAAAGACAGTGAAAAATCCTAAAAAGATATATTTTTGCGGTCCTCTAAGGCCCTTAGCCTGAATTCTTAGGCGTGGTAGCTCAGCTGGTCAGAGCGTGCGATTCATAATCGCAAGGTCGGGAGTTCAAGCCTCCCCCACGCTACTATTTTTATTCCACCTTTAACATAAATTTTGACCGAACTATTTTTACCATTGTAAAAAGACGGTGTCCAATAGGAAACGGTTAGATATGTTTACAGGTGATAAAAAAGTCAGATTAGAAGTTACACCCATAATTTTAGTGTTTTCCGCCCTAATTGGACTTACCGGGTACTTTCAAAAAACAAGCACAATGAAGAAGGAAAACGCTTTAACATTGTCACCGTCAAAACACGATACTAAAACACAGAAAAAAACTGTTGCCAGCCAAAATAAAATTCAAAAAAGATTGGAAACTGAGGATTCGGCTGAAAATAATTATTCATTAGATGCTGCAAAAACAAATCCGGAAGAAAAAGTATTTTCAACCAATGAAATCATCGTTGATCAAACTATTATCGATACTTCAGAGTATATCAGTGTGTTAAAAGCAATAGAAGTAGTCATCGATACTGCCGGAATCCAGCCTTAGGAAATTCTTTTGCGATCATACAAATTCAATATGTTAGCAAATGCATTTAATTTAAAATGACCAGTATCTTTGTTGAAGATGCGAAAGTCAGTTTACGATCAGATTATTGATAATAAGAATCAAGGCAAAAAGTCAGTAGCCGTACTGATCGACCCAGATCATCATAAACTCGCCAACCTCGAAGCAACGCTTACAATTGCCAACAGGCAGCATGTTGATTATTTTTTTGTAGGAGGTAGCCTGATTATTCAGGACAGAATGGATGAATGCCTTCGTCTGATACGGGAGCGGTCATCAATTCCTGCTGTTCTTTTTCCGGGTAATTGTTTCCAGATTAGCGAATATGCAGATGCGTTACTATTTTTAAGTCTTATTTCTGGACGCAATCCTGAATATCTTATAGGCAAACACGTTGAAGCTGCTCCAAAATTACACATGACAAGTTTGGAAATAATTCCAACCGGCTATATGATCATTGACGGGCAAAACAGCAATACTGCTGCATATATTAGTCAGACAATGCCAATTCCATCGGATAAAGTTGAAATTGCAGTGGCCACCAGTCTTGCTGCAGAGTTGCTGGGATTTAAACTCTTGTATCTGGATGCAGGAAGCGGCGCTCAAAAAGCCGTAAATCCGGAAATGATATCAAGAGTGTCAGCGTTAATCAAAATTCCTATCATTACCGGTGGAGGAATTAAAAGCGGAAGCCAGGCAATATCTTTATTCAAAGCAGGTGCAGATATACTGGTAATTGGTAATGCAATTGAGAAAGACCCATCCCTTATTGTCGAATTAACAGGAGTAGCAAGGGAGTATAATTTCGCGAATCAAAAAGATGCATAATATTGAAGGTCTGGTTCTCAAATCTACAGGAAGCTGGTATGATGTTTATGTAGAACAAACCAATCAAGTACTGGCCTGTCGCCTGGCGGGCAAAATGAAGTTAAACAAATCAACATTAACGAACCCTGTTGCGGTCGGCGACAAAGTCGACATCCAAGTTTCTCAGAATTCCGACGCAATTATTCAGAATATTCAACCCAGGAAAAATTATATCGCCAGACAGAGCCCCAAAAACAAACATCAAGTTCATATAATCGCTTCCAATATAGATCAGGCAGTACTGATTACAACTTTACGCGAGCCACATTTTAAACAGGGTTTTATTGATCGTTTTATAATGACAACAGAACCACAGGATATTCCAGTGCTCATTATTTTTAATAAGGCAGATCTTTACAATGATGAAGATGTGGAAGAATATAAAGAACTTCAAACAATATACGAGTCAATTGGGTATAGCACGTTGAGCATCTCATGCAAGTCCAAACTTGGCATAGAAGCACTTAAAGAAAGATTAGTATCAAAAATAAGTTTGTTTTCAGGGCAATCAGGTGTTGGAAAAAGTAGTATTATCAATGCACTGATCCCTGGATTAAATCAGAAGACTGGACTTGTTTCGGGTTATACCGGAAAAGGGACACACACCACAACTTTTGCAGAAATGTTAAGAGGAGAAAGAGACACATTTATAATTGATACACCAGGGTTAAAAACACTGACGTTCAATAATCTGGAAATTCTGGATGTTGCCCATAATTTCAGAGAATTCTTTGAAGTTTCTGAAAATTGTAAATTTGGAAGAAGATGTACGCATCAGGATGAGCCAGGCTGCTGTGTCAGAGAGCGCATTGAAAACGGACAACTATACTTTTATCGATATCGTAACTATTTGTCAATTCTTGAGGAAATCAAAGCACATAATTATTGGGAACGGAAAAAGGATTATTAATGTTGATCGCTTCAAATTCAACTATGGTTCAAATTGATGTTTTTAATTTTCGGTTTCTATGATGTCGAGCAATAGCAAGAGTAATGAGCTCATCAATTAAATCAGAATAAGAAAGACCACTCGCTTCCCACAATTTGGGATACATGCTGATACTGGTAAATCCAGGCATAGTGTTAATTTCATTCAATACAAAAGTATTGTCCTTTTTTAAAAAGAAGTCCACCCGAGATAATCCTTCACCCTCAATTAATTGAAATGCTCTGATGGCAGTAGACCTGATTTTATCAGCGATCTCCGGATCGATTTCAGCAGGAATTCTTAAATCCGCACCACTATCATTAATATATTTGGATTCATAAGAATAAAATGAAGTGCGTGGAACAATTTCACCTACTACAGAGGCTTTTGGATTTTCATTACCAAGAATAGCACACTCAACTTCTTTTCCAATAATCGCCTCTTCAATAAGTACCTTGTTATCAAATTCGAAGGCAAGCTTTAATGCTTCTTCAAAGCCCTTAGGGTCAGTTACTTTAGATACCCCAACGCTTGAACCAGCATTGGCTGGCTTGATAAATAAGGGCAGTCCAAGTTTTTCAGTGACCTGACCGAACAGCTCGTTGGAAAGAGAGGATTTTCTTATACACACAAAATCAGCTACGGAGATGCCAGCGTCTCGCAAAAGGCGCTTCGTGACATCTTTGTCCATACCAACGGCAGAAGCTAAAAGATCAACACCCACAAAAGGGATATCAATCATACGGAACAAACCTTGTATAGTACCGTCTTCTCCAAATGCGCCGTGCAATACAGGAAACACAACATCAAGTGATTGGAGAGGTAAATTTGTCTTGGTACTTACGGCACCGGTGAACTCATCTCTCTTGACCATGGATATTTCCAAAGAATGAATATTATCAGCGGCCGCTGATTGTTGATTTTCAGCAGCGATGAATTTTGAAGTATCGTGAAGAAACCATTGGCCACTTTTGTCAATACCAATAAGCGATATATTATATTTTGATGGATTAATAGCTTTTATCAGACTTCTTGCTGAGCGCACGGATATTTCATGTTCCGTAGATCGTCCACCAAAAATTATCCCTAAATTAATTTTTTCCAAAACTGTGAATATTTAAATTTATTAATTGCAATTATACCTATGTAAAAGTAGAAATGTATTTATATCAAGAAAAACCAAGGTAAACAGATCCGCTATATTATCAAATTAAGAGCATTGTTTATGACTTTAAAATCGATATGATCAGTTGTACCTCGATATTCGCCGTCAATATGATAGTGATAGGGTTCCTTACAAACAATTCTTGCGCTTGATCTGCTGATGATTTGCACAGCGGAATGATGTTGTAAATTTTTAGTAAATAGATCTAGAATAATCCCCGGCACTTTTGAAAATTGTGGCTTCTTAAGCATGACCAATTCCGCCAGACCATCTTGTATAGAAGAATTTGGAGACACAAAGGCCTTGTTCCCAAGTTGAGAGGAATTTGCAACTTCAATATTGATCAGATCGGTTAGCATCAAATCATCAACCAAGACATTAAATTTGGTGATGTTCTTGAATTCCCTTAACCCGAGCCGCACATAATTAAATAATCCCCTTTCTCCTTTTTCATTAAATAGTTTTGCTACATACCCGCTTAATCCAAAGCCAGCGGTATTGCAACAAATCTGTCCGTTGATAAGTATTACATCGCATGAAGCAATTCTGGGGTTTTTAATGGTTTGAAGATAATCCTTTATACTTTTATTACCCAGTGCATGACCGGCGAATCCATTTCCAGACCCTCTGGGTATTATACCAAGCTTAACCGGATGACTAACTATACTTTGCGCAATTTCATTGATTGTTCCATCCCCTCCAACTGCAATGACACAAGTGTTTTTATTGCTTTTGAATTGAGAAGCGAGCACCATTGCATGGCCCGGAGACTGCGTAAATAGCAACTCATAGGATCGATCATTAAATTGATTGCGAATAAGTTGTTCAACCTGTCTTTTGTCCCTCGTTCCAGACACTGGGTTAATGATAAAAACATAATGCTGAATGTGCTCTGAAAGTTCGCTATAAATTAGTCCGGGCATTGAATATGAAGAGAAACAGTACAAATGTATAGAATAGTTGATGTAATCACCTATAAGGCATCATATAAAATCAAAATCATGCATTGCTGGAGGCAGGAAATTAGGATTTGACAACGCAAGTGTTTCTTATCTTTGCACACCCTTAGAATTTAGATAATTATTATATGTTTAAAGAAATAAAATCGCTTCATTTGCCTGAAATAGACCGGGAAATTCTTGATTTCTGGCAGCAAAATAAGATTTTTGAAAAAAGTATTACATCGCGTTCTCAGGGCGGGCATTTTGTATTTTATGAAGGCCCCCCGTCGGCCAATGGCAAGCCGGGAATTCATCATGTGATGAGTCGCACAGTTAAGGATATCTTTTGCAGATATCATACTTTGCTGGGCAAACAGGTCAGTAGAAAAGGCGGATGGGATACCCACGGTCTTCCAATTGAACTAAGTGTTGAAAAAGAACTTGGCATCACCAAGGAGGATATTGGCGTCAAAATTACAGTGGAGGAATACAACGCCAAATGCAAGGAAACTGTCATGAGGTTCAAGCACGAATGGGATCAAATGACACAAATGATGGGGTACTGGGTAGATTTGGAACATCCGTATATTACATTTGAAAATAGCTATATTGAATCAGTTTGGTATTTGTTAAAAGAAATATACCAAAAAGGTTATTTGTATAAAGGGTACACAATACAGCCTTACTCACCTGCTGCTGGAACTGGACTAAGCACACATGAATTGAACATGCCAGGTGCATACAGAGAGGTCAAAGACATTTCAGCAGTTGCTCTTTTTGAAGTAGATAAGGAATCAATTACAAGCAAGATTAATTCACTTAAAAATCTGGAAAACCTAAGAATATCAGCGTGGACTACTACACCATGGACTTTGCCAAGCAATACGGCTTTAAGCTTAGGTGAAAAGATTGTATATTCGGTAGTAGAAACATTTAACCCGTACACCCATCAAAGAACACACATAATTCTTGCGAAAGATCTTATTGGCCGCTGGTTTAAACCAGAAAATATTGTTGCCTCTAATGACAATATTTATCTGACCGATGAAAAGCAAATTCCATATAAAATTCTGTCGATGGAATTTACAGGAAAGCAATTGGAAGGCCTTAGATACTTTCCATTATTTAATTATGCAAGACCGGATGATGGAGATGCTTTCAGGGTTATTGTTGGTGATTTTGTGAGCACAGAGGACGGAACAGGCATAGTGCATACAGCACCATCCTTTGGGGCGGATGATATGAGGGTAGCCAAGAAGAATGGAATAGGATCTCTAACCCTTGTAGATCGAAGTGGCAAATTTGATAATCGTGTAACGGACTTCGCGCACGAATTCGTAAAAGAAGCTTATTTAACAACAGAAGAAAAAGAATCAGAAACACGGAGACTCGGCCTATCAAGGTATTTATCTGTTGATGAAAGAATTGTAATTAAATTAAAAGCTGAAGGAAAACTATTTAACGCTCAAAAATATCAACATAATTATCCACATTGCTGGAGGACCGATAAACCAATACTTTACTATCCGATGGATAGCTGGTTTATTAAAGTTACGGCAATTAAAGACAGATTGGTTGAGTTAAACAAAACAATCAACTGGAAACCAGAGTCAACCGGCACTGGCAGATTTGGTCACTGGCTGGAGAACATTCAAGACTGGAATTTATCCAGATCCAGATATTGGGGCACACCACTTCCAATATGGCGTAGTGTAAATGGCGAAGAAAATATTTGTATTGGCTCTGTTGAAGAACTATCGCTTGAAATTGAAAAAGCCAACGTAGCCTTTGGATTGCGACAGATCGTTCCTTCCGATTTGCATAAACCGTATATCGACGAAATCGTTTTGGTTTCAAAAACAGGTCAAAAACTACTTAAAGAACCAGACCTGATTGATGTTTGGTTTGACAGCGGGGCTATGCCATTTGCGCAATGGCACTATCCTTTTGATACTAAAGTTCTTGGTCCTGATCAGTTTCCAGCCGATTATATTGCCGAAGGGGTAGATCAAACGCGCGGATGGTTTTATACACTGCATGCAATAGCTACACTTGTCAAGGATAACGTGGCTTTTAAAAACGTAATATCCAACGGGCTTGTGTTGGATAAAAATGGTGAAAAAATGTCCAAGCGCAAGGGTAATGTCGTTGACCCTTTTGCGACATTGCAAAAGTATGGAGCTGATGCAACCCGCTGGTATATGATCAGTAATTCTGATCCATGGGAAAACTTAAAGTTTGATCTCGAAGGAATTACTGAAGTAAGAAATAAGTTTTTTGGTACACTTTTCAACACGTATAATTTTTTTGCAATATATGCTAATGTAGATAAGTTTGAGTATCATCCAGAGACGGCGATATCATCTGATAAAAGACCAGAGATTGATCGTTGGATTCTCTCTAAATTGAATACTTTAATACAGGCGTATTTAAGCACCATGGACCAATTTGAACCGACGTCAGCAGCAAGGCTGATTGAAACGTTTGTCTGTGATGAACTTTCAAACTGGCATGTAAGACTTTCCAGGAGAAGATTTTGGAAGACGGACTCTTCAATGGATAAGAGAGCGGCATTTGAGACATTGTACGAGTGTCTCATTTGTGTTTCTCAGTTAATGGCACCATTTGCTCCTTTTTTTGCTGAATGGCTTTATCGCAATTTAAAAAATGAAGATAAGACACAAGATAATTGTTCTGTGCACCTTAGCTATCTTCCAAAAGTCAGCCAAACAGACATAAACCCAAGACTCGAGAAAAGAATGGATTATGCTCAGAGAATTTGTTCTTTGATTCTTTCTTTGAGAAAGGCTCAAAAAATAAGAGTCAGGCAACCGCTTCAGAAAGTTCTAATACCGGTTCTTGATCCAGGATACATGGAGGATTTGAAAAGTATAGAAGACATTGTCAAAACAGAAGTCAATATTAAGGAAATTGAATATGTCGACAGTGAAAATAACCTGATCAATAAAAAAGTAAAACCCAACTTTAGAACACTTGGGAAGAAACTTGGTAAGGATATGCCCGCTGCAAACGCGATTATACAGGCCTTTAATAAGGAAACAATAGCATTATTGGAATCAGGCAACCCTACAAAAATTCAGATTGAAGATAGAATGTACGAAATCATTGATGAGGATGTTGAAATTTATTCTGAAGATATCCCAGGATGGCTCTCAGCTACTGATAATGACATAACTGTTGCACTCGATATTACTATTACTGAAGAATTATTGGATGAAGGTCTTTCAAGAGAAATTATTAATAGAGTACAAAATCTTCGTAAGACAAGAGAATTAAATGTTACAGATCGAATTCAGTTAATAGTTCAGGAAGATCAACGCCTCTCCAGTGCATTGGCAAAGTTTAATGATGTTATTTGTAATGAGGTTTTAGCAGACGAAATTGTTCAGACTCCGTTTTTAGATGGCGTGGCCATGGAACTTTTTGAGGAAGGTGATTTAAGTTTCGACATTCGCGTCACAAGCCTGTAATTCATGTCAGGCATTAATATTATTTATTAGATAGTTTTAGAATTTTTAAGATATTTAAAATTAGAGGTTTTTACAAGTGGGTATGCAAGAACGCTTGCTAATATTAGAATGACGCCAAGATAGAATTGCAGATTTAGTTGTTTGTGTTCTTTAAGAATTATTATTGATAAAAGTATTCCATACACAGTCTCTAGATTAAAAACCAACATCGTGCTAAACGAGCTTAAGCTTTTCATTGACGCCAATGCAAGTGATAAAGGGATTACTGTACAGAATGAAGCAAGTATGACTAGATAAATCCAATCTTGTCGGGTTGGCCAGCAGAATAAAGAATATTCTGAAACGCTTAGAATCAAAGTCAATAATGCAAATAAAAAAGCGGCAACAGTTATCTCTATCCAACTAATGGTTAACGGATCTGAATATTTAAGATACTTTTTATTTAGCGGGGCCACCATAGCAGATAGTGCAGCGCACAAAATACCGACCCAAAATCCTAACTTGAAATCTGTAGAAAGACTTTGATTAATAAGTACAACGCCAGGAATTACAAGAATTCCTGTAACCAGGTCTTGAATAACCAACCTTGCACGGTTGAATAATGCTTCAAAAAACACAGTAAATACTGAAATCATCGAAAGAGAAATCATTGCTACCGATGCGTTGGCCAGCTTGATCGAGCCATAAAAACAGAGCCAGTGCAATCCAAGTAGTAAGCCAATCCCTATAAATTTAAGCATTTTGCGCTGGTCCGGCCAGATCGTCGCTTTCGAAATTTTGATAACAGGATAGAGTAGGAAAGAGCTCAGTACGCAACGCCATAATATCAGTGGTATTGCAGGCAAGGATATGATTTGACCTAGAACTCCTGTAAAGCCAAAAAGGAAGACGGAGATATGAATGAGAATATAGGATTTGACTGTTTGGTTCAACGCAATTTAATAGTTAAATAAGTAGTCAATTAGGTTACAAATATCTAATTTTGCATGCTTTTTATTGAATGGCCAATGAAAATATTAAAAATAGGAGATAAGGCACCTGGTTTCAGACTACCATCAACAGAAAAAAATTATGTTAGTTTGAGCGATTTTGAGGGCAAAAAAGTTGTTTTACTGTTTTTCCCCATGGCATTTACTGGCGTTTGTACCAAAGAATTGTGCATGATGAGAGATGATATAGCACGATATGCCCATATTAACGCTGAAGTTATTGCAATTTCTGTTGACAGTTATTTTACCCTTGCTAAGTATAAGGAATTGAACGAACTTAATTTCACACTTTTGTCGGACTTTAATAAAGAAGTGAGCAGAGCGTATGGCTGTCTTTATGAAGAATTTGCCTTGGGATTAAAGGGAGTCAGTAAAAGATCTGCATTTGTAATTGACCGTGAAGGAGAAATCAGGTATGAGGAAATTTTGGAAAATGCAGGGGAGTTGCCTAACTTTGATGCTATTCAAAAGTTATTAGAAACACTTAAATAGTTTGTTATGCCATTTCAAAGTAGTATTAACTGGGAATCACTGGAAAGCGAAGTGCTTCTTGAAGAACACCACGGAGAAATTTCTGAAATCGTAGTATTTAATGATGATGTAAATACTTTTGATTGGGTTATCGAGTGTCTTATAGAAATTTGCAAGCATAGTCAGGAACAGGCGGAACAATTGTCTTATATTGTACATTTCAAAGGCAGAGCCAGTGTAAAAGTGGGCGCCATGACAGTGCTCAGGCCAATGAAAGACGCCCTTTGTGAAAGAGGTCTAAGCGCGGTAATCGAATCTATTAAAGTCTAGCGTAGAATTAGTTTGCCGGTTTACAGGCTTAGCACAGATAATATAGATTTTCCTCATCCTTCGCAGGCTCATGAGAGCGGTCTTTTGGCTGTGGGTGGTGATTTATCTGCTGAAAGACTCATAAATGCTTATAGTAACGGGATTTTTCCTTGGAATAGCCATGGGGAAATCTTACAGTGGTGGTCCCCGGTTCCAAGATTATTACTTTATCCACGGGAGGTGCATATCAGCAAAAGTATGCGGTCATTCATTCGACAAAGGAATATCTTAGTTACATACGACAATTATTTTTCAGAGGTTCTTAAATCCTGCGCAAATATTGAAAGGAAAGGTCAAATAGGAACATGGTTGCACAAGGATCTGGAAGAAGCGTTAATTAATTTGCATGAACTTGGCTTGGCACATTCGGTGGAAGTCTTTCACCATGGTGAATTGGTAGGTGGTTTGTATGGAATTTCTATTGGTCGGATGTTCTGCGGTGAATCTATGTTTGCAAGGGAGTCCAATATGTCAAAGATTGCATTGATATACTTGTGTCAATTACTTGACAAACTTAATTATCAGTTTATTGATTGTCAGCAAATTACCCCTCATCTAGTTTCAATGGGCGCAAAACCAGTAAATGCCGATACATTCTTTAATTTATTGGAATTAAACAAACAATGTTCGTTGAATCCGGGGTTATGGAAGGAACGCAACCATTAAAAAACTATTTGTCGAAGCCGGATAAGATTAACTGCGTTCAAGTACCCACGCAGCAACACTAGGAGCCAGCTCTTTTTGTGACTTTGCGCCAACAAAAACACCAATATGGCCTCCAGGGAACGCATACAGCTTTTTGTCCTTACTCCCGATAAAATCCATTACAGAAGTGGTAGATTCATTAGGAATAATGTTGTCTTCTGTTGCATAAACATTCAGAAACGGCACTGTCATTTTCTTCAAGTCAACGACTTTACCATCCATCTCAAATGTGCCAGCTATTAGTTTGTTATCTCTGAAAAGATCCTTGATGTATTTGCGATACATTTCACCGCTTAGGTCAGGGCAATCCGATTTCCATTTTTCCATTCTAAGGAAGTTGGACAATTTGTCATTATCACCATTCATATCCAGCATTCCGAAATACTTAGCCAGGTCCATGCTTGGTTTTAGCATTGAAAAGGCATTATTTAACATATCAGCCTTAATAATACGCTGGGTGTCAACCATTGTATCTACATCGACATATTTAGTCCACTTATAAAGCATGTTGCAGTTTGCATTTCGAAAGTCGTAAGGAGCAACATAAGTCGTAAGCGTTTTAAGTTTTTCAGGGTAAATGGAGGCATAAATCATACTAAACAAACCACCTTGACAAATTCCCATTTTGTGAATTTTGGAAACGGCATGCTTACGTCGAAGAAAGTCTATCGCATCATTCATGTATCCAAGGATATAATCTTCCATGGTCAGATACTGGTCGGCGCGCGTAGGATAACCCCAATCCATGATGTAAATATCCAAACCCTCTTCAATCAGCTTTTTCATCAAGGACCTGTCTGGCTGAAGGTCAAGCACATCATGCCGGTTCATTATTGCGAAGGATACAAGCACCGGAATATTTGACTTTGCAGAATCTTTACGGGTGTAATGATACATTTTCACTTTATCACATGACCAGACCAGTTCTTTCGGTGAATCGCCGATTTTAACTTCCGGCATTTCTTTAAGAGAACTATAAGTGTTTTTTGCCTGGCTGGCCAGGTTCACCATTTCCTGGATAATTGAAGATGAATTGATCATTTTTGACTTTTTTGAAAAGTGCGTAAAAATAAAAAAGCCCGGATTTATCCGGGCTTTTATTTTCAATAGTTAATTTTTACTTCTTACTGGATTTCTTTGCTGAAGATTCTGCTACGGGTTCCTGAAATTGACCATTACCCTGTATCATTCTTTCGAGGTTATGATACAGTTTGCGCAGATCATACAGATTCTTATAAACTTCATCCAATTCAGTTCTTGTAGCCAACGGCAGGTTAGCAAAGAAAGTATTTTCCATTTGCTGGTCAACCCTTTGTTTTATTTTCATCTGAAGGCTACTTACTTCCGTCATTAGTTTGCTATAAGCGTCACTATTAAATAATTGTGTAAAAGTCTCATCACCCAGCATGAGCCAATCCTTGTACAAATTGACCACACTCTCAATTTGTTCACCCTTTGATAACTTGTCAGAAATCTTTTCAGAAAGCTTATTCATTACATTTACTCCATTTTGATAGATCATGTATTGCAATTCGCTGTTCTTAATTTGAAAAGCAGTCATCATATCGCTAAGTTCAGACCATACTTGAGCCTCTTTAACCTGCTGATTATTTCCCATGAGCTTTGTCAACGGAGAAACTGCATCATTCATCGCATTTTTCCAAGTGGAATAAGTTTCCCATACGTTATTGTAAGGATTAACGCCAGCCTGAGGCATATAGGAATTCATTTGCTTTGAAAATTGGTTCATTGCCACACCCCAGTTGCCGTTTACATTTTTCATAAGATTAAAAAAATGCTCACTGGCCTGATGAATATTCTTTTGATGTTCTTCCGGCATAAATTTGAAAAATGAATCCATAAATTCTTTATACTTATCTGCATTCATCATTTCAAAGAGCCTGTTGGACTGAAAGGTCTTATCATTAATAGATTTAAACAATGGCGCCCAAAGCTCAAAAAACTTTCCAATATGGTCCTGCAAACCACTAAGTCCTTTAAACGCATCACGTGAAGAAATGCCATTGAGTTGCTTTGCCCAGTCCTCATAAGCAGCAGACATGGTTTTGGAATATTCTTTGACTTGATTTAGCCATTGGTTCATTTGCTCATTGGCCTGCTGATTCATAAAGTTTTGCATCATATGTGCGAACGGATTCTGAACAGTCCCGTTATTGTGCATCCATGGATTATTCTGACTGAACTGGTTCCAATAGGTATTCATTTGATTGAACCAATTATTTTGTTGGCTCATATACTGATTCCAAGCTTTCATCCAATCTTGATTGTGACCCGATGTGGCGTCGCCAGAGGCATTGTTAAATATATTTTTAGCCCAAGTCATCTGGTTCTCAAACCATTGGTTAAAAAACTTCTGAGCATCGTTGCTTGCAGTATTCATATTTTTTTCTGTTTGTTCAATTTTCTGGTTTAGATCGGAAGCCCATTCTTTTGACTTCGTAACGCTTTCTTGAAAAAGTTTATGACCTTTATCAAGTGTTTCGCTTACGAAAGGTACATTTTTGGTCAGATTTTTGGCAGATTCTACAACCTGGTCCATTACCTGGGTTTGTGCATCAATCATTTCATTCATGAAATTGCTGCTTTTTTCTTTATTTGACATAATCTTTACTTTTGATTAAAAAATATATAGTAAAATTGTGACGCAAAGTTACGACAAGGGGTTCCGCTCCAGTGTAAATAAATTATTAATATAGGTTAAGATGCTACAAAAGGGAGATCAATTCAGGCATATGTTTCAATACACCCAGCATGATGTAGATACTTTTGCCAGGGTTTCAGGCGATACCAATCCACTTCACATTGATCCGGATGCAGGTAAAAACAGCATGTTTGGAAGGAATATAATACACGGCTTTTTGGGAGGGTCAGTTTTTACAAAAATCTTTGGGGCGTTGTGGAAGGCAGATGGGCATGTCTATCTCAAGCAGACCATGCAATGGTTAAAACCAATGTTTGTGGACACGGAATACGAAGCAGTAATTACCGTCAAAGAGATATTTCCGGAGAAAAACCGTATTTTATATGAATGTTCCATTATTGATGTGGAGACCGGAGAACAGACTTTTGCAGGAGAGGCGCTGCTATTAAATAAAAAGCAATACGTTTGGGCCTGAGCATTCTCCTTTTCTAAACATCTATTCGGGCATAGTGTGCATGAGTTTCAATAAACTCCCTTCTTGGAGGCACATCATCACCCATCAAAATTGAAAAATAGTAGCTCGCTTCTGTGGCGTTTTCAATAGTTACTTTGGATAGAATTCGCCGTGCAGGATCCATTGTCGTTTCCCATAATTGCTCAGCATTCATTTCTCCTAGCCCCTTATATCGCTGAATATTGACGCTGTCTTCCTTTCCACCGGCGATCTCCTGGGTTATATCTTTTCTTTCCTTTTCATTCCAGGCATAACGCTGTTCTTTCCCTTTCTTAACCAGGTACAAAGGGGGTCTGGCTATAAACAAATGGCCTTCTTCGATTAATTCGCGCATGTAGCGGTAGAAGAAAGTCAGAATTAGCGTAGTAATGTGAGATCCGTCAACATCAGCGTCGCACATGATCACAATTTTATGATAGCGCAGTTTGGACAGATTGAGTTTGCGTACTCCTTCATCATCTTCCACAAGATGGACCCCTAAAGCTGTAAAGATGTTCTTTATTTCTTCGTTTTCGTAAATCTTATACTCCAAAGCTTTCTCTACATTAAGGATTTTACCCCTTAGTGGCAGAATTGCTTGAAAATGTCTATTTCTGCCTTGTTTGGCTGTTCCGCCGGCAGAATCACCCTCTACTAGAAATAGTTCTGATTCATGCGGGGAGCGAGAGGAACAATCGGCCAGTTTTCCCGGAAGGCCTCCACCAGAAAGTACATTTTTTCGTTGTACGAGTTCTCGGGCTTTTCGTGCCGCTTCACGTGCTGTTGCTGCCAGAATTACTTTTTCAATGATTCGACGTGCTTCTTTTGGGTTTTGTTCTAAATAAGAGGACAATGCATCTCCAACGATTCTGGAGACCACACCAACGACCTCAGAATTGCCTAATTCACCTTTTGTCTGCCCTTTAAATTGCGGTTCGGGAACTTTAACAGATACGACCCCAGTGAGTCCTTCTCGAAAGTCATCCCCACTTATTTCAACTTTAAGTTTTGAAAAAAGTCCGTTTTCGTCGCCATATTGCTTAAAAGATCGCGCCAGCGCGCGTCTGAATCCACTGACATGGGTTCCACCGTCCCGGGTATTAATATTATTAACATATGAAAATACATTTTCCTGGTATCCGGTATTGTACTGGAGGGCCACCTCAACCTCGATATTTTCTTCTTTACCTTTTACATAAATGGGATTTTCACACAAGGCAGTTCTTGTCTGATCAAGGTATTTTGCAAATTCAAGCAATCCACCTTCTGAATAGAAGTAATCATGACGCGTTGTTAACTCGTTTCGATCATCAAACAGGTCGATTTTCAGACCAGAATTAAGGTAACTCAATTCCCGAAGGCGATGTGCAAGAACATCATAATTAAACTCCAGGGTCTCAAAAATTTCAGGGTCAGGAGCAAAAACAATCGTGGTGCCACGTTCCGAACAACTGCCTACAATTTTGACATCTGCCAATGGCTTTCCCCGTTCGTATTCCTGCATATATTGACTTCCATTCAGGCACACCTCGGCACGAACATACTTGGATAATGCATTGACGCAGGATACCCCAACACCGTGTAGTCCCCCGGAGACTTTATAACTGTTTTTGTCAAATTTACCCCCGGCATGGAGTACGGTCATAACTACTTCCAAAGCAGATTTTTTCAACTTTGGATGCATATCTACCGGAATACCTCTTCCGTTGTCTTTAACCTGAATCAAATTGTCTTTGAGAATGCGAACTTCGACCTGTGTGCAATAACCAGCCAAGTGTTCGTCAATAGCGTTGTCCACAACTTCCCATACCAAATGGTGAAGACCTTTGGTGTCGGTACTTCCAATATACATCCCCGGCCTGCGGCGTACTGCTTCCAGACCCTCAAGCGCCTGAATACTGCTTGCGCTGTAATCGCTGCCTTTTTGATTCATAAATTCGATTGAAAATGATGTGCGAAGATACAGCAGCAAGGCCAGATAACCAATTGAAAACTCCTAAATTCAAAGACCGATACGGAATTAAAACGGGTGCAGTTTTAATGCTCATTGTGCCGGTATTTTAAGGCCAGCTAAGTTTATCAAAATGATAAAGTGTATTTACGATATGCTTTTTTTAGTCAGATTATCTTACTATATTTGCAAAAAACAGTCCATGGCCCGCTACGATGGTATAGATTTATTTGAACTGTTGCGCGCCCCATCACTCTTTATGATTGAACAACTGAGGCGCCAATCCGGTAATCATGTTGATCAGCTGAGTGACACGCAGCTGATGATTTTATTTGCTGTTGACCGTGAGTTTGGATCACAGCAAACCCAATTGGCTCAGGCCATTGGGATCACCAAGCAAAGTGTTGGTGCCAGCATCGAAGTGCTTATTCAGAAAAAATACCTGGTCAAGCAAAAGGATCCCCTGGATGGACGCGCTACACTGATCAGATTAACTGATAAAGGTTGGAAATTGATAGAAACATCGAGGGATATTTTAAAAGAAATATCTACACGGTGGAAGGAAATAATAGGAGCAAAGAACTACAAGAGATTGCACAATACATTGGGAGAACTTCATGGAATTATCGAAAACCTAAAGCAACAATGACAAAATCCTGGTTGCTTGATGAACTTCAAATGGAAGAACATGTCCAAGAAATTTTGGAACAGCTCTTGCCATTCCAAATTTGGCTTTTGAAAGGAGAAATGGGGGCTGGCAAGACAACATTAGTAAGAAAATTATGCGGGGTGATCGGAAGTGAACAGGAGACATCGAGCCCAAGTTATAGTATAATTCAGGAATACAGATTTAATGAAAACAAATTTGGAATCAACAATTTGTTTCACATCGATCTGTTTAGATTGCACAACTTACAGGAAGTAATAGATATCGGAATAGATGAAATCTTAGAAAACGGAGCACGTTGTATTATTGAATGGCCGGAATTAATTCTACCCTTTATACAAGGATTATCCGTGATATCAATTCAGATAGAAGGTAGCGGAACAAACAAAAGAATTTATAAACTGGAAAATACACATTCATGAGTCCACAAATATTCAGCGCCGGTGAAAGTTCGTTGGTGCAAACCAAAATGCAGATAATCGAAATGAATAAAGCGCGAATGAAGTTCAAAATCGGAATTCCTAAAGAGAGTTTCTTAAATGAGAACAGAATTGCTTTGGTTCCACATTCGATTTACAAGCTTGTTGCCATGGGTCATCGCGTATTAATTGAAAGTGGAGCAGGCCAAGGAGCGAACTTTAGTGATATTGATTTTTCTGAAGCAGGAGCTGAAGTTACAGTGTCGAGGGAGGAAATCTTCCAGAGTGACATCATCATAAAAGTTATTCCGCCTACGCTGGAAGAATTATCACTTTTTCAAAGCAATCAGGTTCTCATTTCTCCATTACAAATGCCCTTAATCCATACTGACTATTTACAAGCGCTCAGACAGAAAAGAGTAACGGCAATAGCGATGGAATACCTCAAATCCGAAGACGGAAGTTTTCCGTTGGTCAGAATAATGAGCGAAATCGCAGGACTGGCAGTAATACATACGGCAGCTGAATTACTCAGCAGCTCGTCGGGGGGAAGAGGTGTCCTGCTTGGGGGAATTTCAGGGGTGCCTCCTGCCAAGGTATTGATACTAGGAGCGGGTGCGGTAGCCGAGTTTGCAACCAGAGCTGCGTTGGCGTTAGGTTCATCTGTGAGGATATTCGACGATGAAATTCATAAACTTATCAGAATTCAGAATGCCATTGGAAGGCAACTATATACGTCTACGCTGGATCCAGTGCCACTTGTCAGGCAATTAATATCTGCTGATGTCGTAATTGGGGCAATTCACAGTAAAGCCGGTAGAGCTCCGGTGGTAATCACAGAAGATATGGTGATGAAAATGAAGCAGGGAAGTGTGATCATTGATGTAAGCATAGATCAGGGCGGGTGTATCGAAACAAGTAAGGTCACCACACATGATAATCCTACCCGTGTGGTGCACGGTGTAATTCATTACGCAGTACCAAATATTGCATCTAAGGTATCCAGAACAGCATCTATTGGTATGAGCAATATTATTGCGCCAATACTCAAAAAAGCTGGAGAAGAAGGCGGAATAGAACAATTATTATATACCAATAAAGGATTCCAAAACGGGATCTATACTTACAAGGGTTGTCTTACCAATAAATACCTGAGTGAAAGGTTTGGGATTAAGTATACCAATCTTGATCTTCTACTTACGTCTGGTTTTTGATATTCAGTTCCAGCGATATTTTATCTTTTGATGAATTACCACCAGGCATCTTCAAAATGAGATATTAATTCTGTTCCGTCCGGCTTTGCAATTACAGCAATGATGTCAAATCTTATCGCCCAATCATGTTGATTTTTCTTCATGTATTCATTGGCTGCATCCTGAATCAGCAACATTTTCTTATTGGAAATAAATTCTTCAGGACGCCCAAATTCGACAGAGGATCGCGTCTTAACCTCAATAAATACCAGCGTATTCCGGTCTTTTGCAATAATATCAATTTCAGCATGACTAAAACGCCAATTGCGATCCAGTATGATAAAGCCTTTATCTATTAAAAAAACACTGGCTCGTTCTTCTCCAAATTTGCCCAGAGTAAGGTGGTGATGCATAGGATATTAATTTAAGTGTCTTTGCAAAAATCAACATTTTTCAAAGATTTTATCAAAAATATTCAGTAAGATTAATTTGTAGTCAATCAATAAAAGCAAACCGTGTAATAAAAAGTTATTGAGATACAGAACAATAGGTACCAACGATACGATTTCGTAAGTATCGGTTATTGTATCTTACCTTTGCAAAAAAGAAGTATTGAAGATGGAAATGATGGAAATGGTGCAACGCTTTCCGGATCAATTAATGGAGGCGATGCAAATCGGAGAAGCCGCGCAAATCAGGCCAGCGGTTGAAATCAATAAAATTTATGTGACCGGCATGGGAGGGTCCGGAATCGGTGCTGACTTTGTCAGCAAATTTATTCAGGGTCATTGCCGTGTTCCCTATTTGGTATCCAAATCCTATGAGACAGCATCCTACGTAGATAAAAATACGATTGTAATAGCTTCAAGCTATTCTGGAAATACAGAAGAAACGCTGGCCAATCTGAATTCATGTATTGCGCAGGGAGCAAGGATTATTTGTGTCGCTTCAGGCGGGAAGGTCATTCAGCTCGCCATGGAAAATGGCTTTGAATATGTTCGTCTCCCGGATAATTGGCCTTCTCCTAGAGCCTGCCTTGGATTCAGCCTCGTGGTGCAGTTATTCATATTAAAAAAATTGGGTTTTATCGATGAAGGTTTTGAAAATGATCTCAGGGAGGCAATTGATTTACTAAAGGGAGAAAGTCAATCAATAAAAGAAAAAGCAAAACATCTTGCAGACACCTTATTCAATAAAAGATCTATCATTTATGCTACAGACAGAATAGAACCTGTTGCGGTTAGGTTTAGACAACAAATCAATGAAAATGCAAAAAGACTTTGCTGGCATCACGTTATCCCGGAGATGAACCACAATGAGCTGGTAGGATGGAGAGAGTATGCATCAAATGAAGTTGTTATTTTTCTCCGAAATTCAGACGATTATCCAAGAAATCAGCAAAGAATAGAACTTACAAAAGAAATTGTAAATCACTATTGCGGAACCAGCATTGAGCTTTATTCAAAAGGTAATTCATTGATTTGTAGATCCCTTTATCTGGTTCATTTGACGGATTTTGCGACCGTGATGTTAGCCCAGTTAAATCAAGTGGATGCAGTAGAAGTCAAAGTAATTGACTATCTGAAGAAGGCGCTATCAGATCAGGCTTAATTGGTGTGTTTTTTAGGTTTGCGATGGTCATTCTTGTAACCACTTGAATTCATTCTCCCCTTTTTGTCATAAAGTCCGGATTTAGGCTTACTTTTTGGGTTGCCATTCTTATCAACTTTTGGCTTAGCATTTTCAGCAGGACACCCGGTACCGCGGTGACAGGAAGGAAGTATAGTGATGAAAACTAACGCTAAAACAATCTGCGCACCCCGCCGTATCAAACTATTTATCAACACGCTACTATGAAATATTGGCGTCAAAAATATACGATTTAGCTCAAATACGGCTCAAACCGCTTAAAATATGATATTTTCCGAGGATTTTATTAATAAATAAGTACATATTTAAATATTTATTTATATATTTGTCGCAGATTTAATAAATTAAACATTTATAAAAAATGAATAAAGCAGATTTAATCGAAAATGTAGCAAAAGCTGCAGAATTGACTAAAGTACAGGCATCTACCGCATTGGATACGGTATTGACCTCAATTGAAAAATCTTTGAAAAAAGGTGACAAAATAACGCTGGTGGGATTCGGCACTTTTTCTGTTTCAGTCCGCAAAGCAAGAGAAGGTAGAAACCCGGCTACCGGCAAGAAAATCAAGATCCCTAAGAAAAAGGTGGTCAGATTTAAAGCAGGCAAAGCCCTTTCAGAAAAACTGAATTAAAAAATCAAAAAGTCACAAAAAAGCCGATGGCGATGCCA
>JAIBCI010000041.1 GCA_019694255.1 Saprospiraceae bacterium | reverse complement strand
ACCCTTCCGAGTGGCTCATTGATGTGTTCAATAGAATAAATGATCATCCAATTAACAGGATCGATGAGCTATTGCCCCAGAATTGGGAAAAAAAACTATACTAGGTACTTCGTGGGACGGATACATTTTTTTTGCTTTTTGATAAACTTCCAATTTCTGAAAATCGAACATAGTGTACGGGTGTGCGTGTGAGAAAGAGTGCGACCGTGAAGAAAAAATCAGAACGATAATCTGCGCTCTCGCTCCGATTCTCGCTATTTTTCAAGATTTCGAATCATTGCAAAGAGCATTTTTGATAATTCTTCAGCCTTTGCTAAAAAATTTTGAAATTGGCTATCAGATAAGGAGTTGGCGTCTTTTAAAATATCAATAATAGATATTGATTCAAAAATTGAACTTCTGGCAATAACAAAGAAATTTCTACGATCCGGTTTAGAAAATCTACCGGAACCTTCAGCAATATTTAAAGGAATACTGAGAGAAGCTCTGAATAATTGATCAGCGGTTGCTTTGTGAATATTAGCATCTCGAATTAAAGTAATTATATCAGTATGAAATAATTTTGCTTTTTGATAAACTTCCAATTTCTGAAAATCGAACATAGTGTAAGGGTGTAAGTGTGAGAATGAGTGCGAGCGTGAAGAAAAAATCAGAACGATAATCTGCGCTCTCGCTCCGATTCTCGCTCTGATTTTTGTACCCGGGGCGGGACTTGAACCCGCACGGCCATTTCTGGCCACAGGATTTTAAGTCCTGCGTGTCTACCAATTCCACCACCTGGGCAATTCAGTAGTTAGGAGTCAATGATTAATAGTCAGTAAAACTAATATGCTAATCATGGACTTTAAACTTGCATTTTTATTACCTATGTAATAAAAAGGGTAGTAAAGATATTATTTGGAACTAAGTTTACCCCTTGCTTTTGAAAATATTTTAAGAAGTTCTGACGATTCCAATATAAGTAAACCCAATCCTGGCCTATATTCTGAATACAAGCCTACAAAAAGTTCAAGCCAGAACTGTGTTTCATCTGTTTCCTCAATTACAATACTAATTTTAGAAAACCATTCTTTTTCAGAACGACTAACACAGGCTGCTCTAAAATTGGAGGCAATTGAAGTGGAAGATCGGATTAATTGATGTTTCAATATTCTAGATTCCTGATTATCACTAATTTGCCTCAAAGTTTTCAAAACATTTAATGCAAAATCAAAAGTTCGGATCCGATACTTTTCATTAAACATGGTGTTTTCATTAATCGTGTTATTTAACTCTAATTAGCGGTCATTAATTATTAAAATCTGAATTCTGATTTCTAACTACTGACAACTAATTTGAGCGGGAGACGAGACTCGAACCCGCGACCCCGACCTTGGCAAGGTCGTGCTCTACCAACTGAGCTACTCCCGCAGTACAAATAGTAAATAGTAAAAAGTAAAGAATAAATAGTCAAATCTAAAAAGTAAACTTTTGAACTAAAACTCTTGCTTATAATTATTTCTCACTTCTGAGAAATCAACATTTGCTACCTATAAACTCTTCCAATCAGAACTGACGCCACATTTTCAGCTTCATGCACCTGCTACTCGACGCTTTGCTGCAATGAACAAGCAGGTCCAAAATCCTCAAAATTTTGTTTGAATCCTTCGGCAATAAAAAATCACCGGTTGTGCATAGTACACGCTTGGACAAAAAACAAAATATTCTGTGGTCTTTGAAAATGTAAACATTTGAAAATTAATGTTTTACAAAATAAAACAAAAGCACTTTATCAGCCGTTTACTTATTTCCTCTTTTCGGTCGTTACCGATTGGGGCTGCAAATATAAGATCTGAATTGCCAATGTTCACCACAGCATGGGTAAAAAAAAGACATAAATCATATTAAAATAAGTCTTAATATATTATTTTTGTATAATCAATGAGTAAGCACGGAAAAATTCTGGTAGCCATGAGCGGGGGCATCGACAGCACGGTTGCCGCTGCTATGTTGCATGAGCAGGGCTATCAGGTGGTCGGCATAACCATGAAGACCTGGGACTATGCCTCCTCCGGGGCCTCCACCAAAGAGACCGGTTGCTGCTCCCTGGACTCGCTGCAGGATGCCCGAAGAGTGGCGGTCGATATGGGTTTTCATCACTTTATTCTGGATATCAGAGATGAATTCGGGGACGCTGTCATCGAAAACTTCGTAGAAGAATATATCGCAGGAAGAACGCCCAATCCGTGTGTGTTATGCAATACCCACATTAAGTGGAACGCCCTGCTCAAACGCGCAGATGGTCTGGATTGCGAATTCATCGCAACAGGGCACTACGCAAGAGTCCATCAGCTCGATGATCGTTATTATATCAGCAAAGCCAAAGACTTGCATAAAGACCAGTCCTATGTATTGTGGGGACTTTCACAGGAAGCCATGTGCAGAAGCAGGTTCCCACTGTCGGAACTGCTCAAGTCTGAGGTCCGAAAAATGGCGAGTGACATGGGCTATGACAACCTGGCAAAAAAAGCGGAGAGTTACGAAATTTGTTTTGTACCCGACAACGATTACAGGGCTTTTCTCAAACGAAGGGTGGATGGCCTCGAAGATAAAGTTGAAGGTGGATATTTTATCAATGCACGCGGTGAACTCTTAGGAAGGCATCACGGATATCCGTTTTATACTATTGGACAACGTAAAGGCCTCGGAGTGGCATTTGGGAAGCCAATGTTTGTCACCGATATTTACCCGGAGACCAATACCGTGGTGCTTGGTGATGAAGAAGATCTCAGTCGGCAAGGAATGACTGTTGGAAAGCTCAACTGGCATAAATACGACCACATTCCGGAGGAGATAGAACTGATTACAAAGATTCGATACAAAGATGCAGGACACCTGTCTGCCGTACAACATATAAACGGTCAGCTTAATGTGCAATTCAGTAGCCGCGTCAAGGGAATTGCGCCGGGGCAGTCCGCTGTAGTTTATGATGGTGAGGATCTGGTCTGCGGTGGAATAATTGCTTCTTCATTACAGAATATTCCTTTAGCATGAAAATCACAGATTGCGTAATCATTTGTGCCGTAGCGCTGTCTTTATTCATGCGATGTCAACCGGAGAAAGCCGAATTGACTGATGATCAGCTCGGGTATCACTACTTCCCGATTCGCGTCGGACTGCAATGGAAATACCAATGTGATTCGATTCTCTACCAACGCTCCAACGGAGTCAAAGGCGATACAGTTCACTGCGAGATTATGGAAGTAATCACTGATTCGACACGTGATCCGGAAGGAAATCCTTTCTA
Source organism: Saprospiraceae bacterium (assembly GCA_019694255.1). Taxonomy (GTDB): domain Bacteria; phylum Bacteroidota; class Bacteroidia; order Chitinophagales; family Saprospiraceae; genus Vicinibacter. Next base: position 18,697 of record JAIBCI010000041.1, on the reverse strand, counting down.
CAATCTTGAAATATTCTACCGAAAAAATGAAACAAGACCCTGGGAGCTAATCGACAATGCATTCTTGACCGTGACACCCTCCAGCATTATTAGACAGGACGGAGGTCTTGATTTTATTAAACTTGTTTTTCCAGTCATCAAAAACAAGTCATGGAATGGTAATATCCGCATCAGTCAGGAAAATATGATCAGGCTTAACGGTGAATTCTTTAAACCTTTTGCCTATTGGAGCGGAAAATCATATTATTACACGGATATACTGAATGACGTTAAGATCAACGATATCTTCTATGACAAGATACTGGATGTGGAAGAGGTCAATTATACTGATGACCTCAACAGGATATACTCATCCGTCCGATATGCTGAAGATGTTGGTCCCGTCTACCGTGAATTTTGGCTGCTGAGTTCTGATAATGCGGATCCAAGCCTGCCCTGGACGGTAAAGGCTGACTTTGGCGCGATCATCAAAATGTCGAGGATAAAGTGAATGAAGTGAATTCCATAGCGCTGATACCCGCAGGTCAGACTTTCAGACCACATGGCGTGAAAGGTGAGATAGAAGTGGACGTCGACGAGATCCTCCTGGACTGGATCAAAAAAGAAAAAATTGTATTTTTTTATGTGGACGGAACGCCGGTTCCATTTTGGCTGGAGGAAATTCGTAATGATGCAAGAATTTTCTTCAGGTTCGAAGAAATAACAACACCCGAAGCTGCCCGTATGCTTTCGCATAAACCATTTTTTGCTGATCGCTCAAGACTTCCGAAAAAGATTATCCAAGCCCTGGAAGAAAGTCTTGAGGCTGATGCACTGACGGGGTTCATTCTCGAAGATGTGCAATCTCAACGCGAAGCAGTCATAGAATCCGTCGAAGAATATCCTTCACAACTTATGGCAGAAGTAATGCTTGATGACAAGAAAATTATGATTCCGCTTCATCCGGATTTTATTGTAAAAATAGATAAAAAGAACAAGCGGATAAAAGTCAGCTTACCTGAAGGCCTGTTTGATCTTGCATGAAATATGTCTGCAACGGAAAACGCAATTATTTCATAATTTAATTACAGGCATTTACATGCCATCAGCGAGCTCCATCCATCGAAGTTCTGTTTCCTCTTTTCGCTGTTCAATCTCATTCAGCCGAAGCTGATTAACCTGGAAATCAGGATGATCAAAACTGCTTTCACTGAAATAGGTAAGCAATTTCTTTTTTTCTTCTTCAAGTTTGTCAAGCTGTTTTTCCAGCTTTTGCATTTCCTTACGCTGAGCATCGTCTGCTTTTCTTGGGGCAGCTTGGCCCGTAACTGTGGAAGAAGGTGCTCGAAGATATTTTTCTTTCTCCAGTGCATTGCGATAGTCTGAGTAGTTACCAGGATAGTCTCTGATCTCTCCATTAGGTTGTAACGCAAACACATGCTCTACCAGCCGATCCATAAAAAAACGGTCGTGTGATACGATCAGTAATACACCTTCAAATTCCATCAGAAAATTTTCAAGAATATTGAGTGTGATCAGATCAAGATCATTCGTTGGTTCATCAAGAATAATAAAATTAGGGTTGCCGATCAGAATAGTCAGAAGATACAACCTGCGTTTTTCACCGCCGCTGAGTTGTGATACAAACACCTGTTGTTGAGGTCTTGTAAAGAGAAATTTTTCAAGCAGACTTTCGGCAGAAAGTTTCCTGCCCTTTTTGAGTGGAATGTAATCGGCTATTTCACGCACGACTTCAATGACGCGTTTGTCTTCACGCAACATGAGACCGTCCTGCTCATAATATCCAAACACAACAGTATCTCCGATAATTACTTTACCCTGATCGGGCTTCAATTGTCCCGTAAACATTTTCAGGAGGCTTGTCTTCCCGGTTCCATTGGGTCCGACGATACCCACCCTGTCTTTCAGTTTGAATTTGTAACTAAACTGTTCTATGATCTTTTTACCTCCAAAAGATTTGCACACATGATGGAGCTCGAGGATCTTCGTACCCAGTCTTTGCATATCAATCTCAAGTTCAAGTTCTCCGGGGCCTTCAGGACCTTGGACAGATTCCTTGACCTCATAGTATCGGTCTACACGCGACTTGGATTTGGTCGTACGCGCTTTGGGCATGCGGCGCACCCATTCCAATTCCTTGCGCAGCATTTTGTTGGTCTTGTCACGGACCGTAGCGAGGTTCTGCATACGAAGCTCTTTCTTTTCGAGGTAGTCTTCATAATCTCCCTGGTATTTGATCAGACTGCCATGTTCCAGTTCAATGATCTGGTTACACACATTATTCAAAAAATAGCGGTCATGCGTTACCATCAGCAGACTAATGGAAGATTGACTGAGATATTTTTCAAGCCATTCGACCATTTCGAGATCGAGGTGGTTGGTAGGTTCATCGAGAATCAGAAAATCTGGTTTGCTGCATAATACTTTCACAAGAGCAAGCCTTTTCTTCTGACCACCGCTAAGCTTTTCGGTAAAAAAATCAAAGTCCGGGAGTTTGAATTTCCCCATCAGCTCCTTCACCGTGTTATCCATATCCCATGCCTTGTGTTCATCCATGAGTTGAAGGGCATGGTTAATTTCTTTTTCGTCGTGAGATTTTTGTGCAGTGTAGAAAGCCCTTAGCGGTTGCAGGGATTCATCCTGACTGTCAAGTATGGTCTCCAGTACGGTGTGCCCTTCCACGATTTCCGGTTCCTGTGGAAGATATGCGGTGCGAATCTCTTTGTTAAGCCAGTAATTGTAGTGGTCTCCTTCGGGGTGTTCGGTACCCGCAGCGATGCGCAGCAGCGTGGTCTTGCCGCTGCCATTGCGGGCGACGATCGCAATCTTGTCGCCCTGATTTACTTTAAGATTAATGTTGTCAAGCAGTACTTTTTCTCCGTATCGCAGGCTTACATCTTCGAGCGTCAGATAATTCATTTGTTTTGTTTTACGGAAAAAATCCGGATTCTACCAGAGCGTCTTTTTTCGGATTTCTTCGATCTGATCGTATAGTTGAATCAGCCCTAGGGATCCCTGAAGATCAAAATCCATGATTTTCTTCTCCGTACCGTCCATTCTTTTAATCCAGATCGTAATCACATGATCGGCATTGCGGTCTCCATATCGCTTGTCCGATTCAGGCAGGCGCAGATAGTTGAGCATGTTATTGAGAATGCGAAACTGATCCGCATCACAGTTAGCTTTGTAGACGCCTGGTTCAAGTTCTGTGTTGCGGATATTCTGAAGAATCATCCCGCCAGAACTGTCTATTTTTAATTTGTAATCCGGGCATCCTCCAAATTGACAGTAGCGGTGGATTTGCATAAATCGGATCGGCGAATGACTTGGGTTGGGGTTGTATTCGATAATGGCGTTATGTTTGTATATCAGCGTGTCTTTGCGGAGAAAACCCATGCCGTACCAGCTGTTGTAATTTTTTGGAAAAGTGACTTCAACACCTTTGACCATCTTGGTAGTCTTCTTGGTCATAAACTGTTTGTAAATAATCAACGGTCCGTTTTTGGTCTCTTCGATCACCGGAAAATTGAGATCGCCTTCCACAAAAGAAGGCTTCACTTCGTGCAGATTAAATGCTTTTGGATCTTCGGTGGCCATGATCAGCCACGCCTGATTCTCCTTGCGCTTGTAGCCCTGAACAAAAAGATCGAGAAGACCGTCATCATTAAAGTCGCCAACGAACCAGGGAGAATAATCTATAGAATCAATATAGAGCTGGTTGTCTTCATTGAAGCCTTTGATGCCAAGCTGAAAATTTTTGAGCTCAGAAAAGTTTTTATCGAGAAAAATGCTTACATCCTTGTCAACCGTAAAATCTTCAAATCCCTGCGACTGGACTTTTTGCATCAAGCTGAGTATGCTCAGCGTCATGGCAATGCAAAATCTGAACCAAAAGCGTATCATCAGGATTGATTTTGAATTCAAATCAGCGCACCAGCGTAAACATCTTCGAGTATTTGTTCGTCATGTTGTAGATATCCGTCACAATAACTTGAACAGTATAAGTATCAGCGGGTGCCGGGTTGCCTTTGTAATTGCCATCCCAGGAAGTTGTGACATTGTTGGCAGCAAATATTTCAGCACCCCATCGGTTGTAGATCTTCCATTCAATCAACTTTACTTTGCCGGGTTCTTTGAGATAAGGCGCAAACACCTTGTTATCCTGAATATCGCTTCCCGGCGCAAACACGTTGGCGATCTGTACCAGTGGGGTACAATCTTTGGCATTGAAATTATAAGTAAACGTTCTTACCTCACTGCAATAGGTTACTTCTACGGTAACAGGATCGTAAGGGTAACGTACCTCGATCGTCTGGGTGGTGGCTCCGGTACTCCATTTATACCTCACAAATTGATTTTTGTAACTGTCGGGATCCATCGCTACCGCGGAGACTACAAAGACAGTATCCCGGACGCCGTCACAATAATCCAGCTTGGTAGTACCTTGCTTAAAATCAAAATAGCTGCATAAACGCTTCAGCTTAAAGTTGGCAGTGTCATAACGCACAGTTGAATTGACATTCGGCAACGCAAATGGCTCAACCTTCGTGCGGGCAAAAGTGTCAATCCCGAAATTGGAAATAGCGACCGTGTCGGATGAACTGAAATAGAAACAATCGCTGAGCCTTGCATTTTTGTTCAGCTTGGCAGAAAAATACCGGAATGTATCTACCAATGATCCGGCCATTGTAAAATTATTTTCTGCGGGCAGATAATCCAGTCCAACACTCAGCGCCGTATAGGGCATAGGTGTGTTGAGAAACTGGGTATTGCCGTAATTTTTGTTGATGAATACACTGTTCGCCAGCAGCGAACGATTGGCACCCGTCGTGTACAGAAAACTCACGACAATGTTATTTGTAAAAAATTCAGGATGGCGGTAATAGATCATGCGGGGCCGAAGGCTGCGGTTATAGGCCACGAGGCGATTGAAAGCATCTGCTTTACGGCTGGCAGGATCAAAATGCACAACAGCGTAATAGGAACGGTTAGGATCTTTGTCATAGTCACCCGCTAGCGCAAGTTGGTTATTGCCATAAGGCACGATACCGCGGTTGAAATGAGTGAAATTGCTGTCGAGCGTATAAACGTAATCGAATTGCAAAGTTTTAAACATCTTGGCCAGTCTATTGCGTCCAACGGTTAACATGTAACCGTCCTGTCCGAGACTGAGGACACCTCTGATTTGTGTCGTGTCGGGAAACCTGAAATCTGCATTGACCTGAAAGAGATTGTCCATCTTCAATACATACCCGGTCAAATCTTTTTCATCGGAGCCTGCATTGAATACAAGTAACCTGTCATTATCATTGCCGATGAGTGTTGGATTGTAATACAGGCTCGTGTTCGGGAGGCTTGTCAACTTGGGAAATTGAATATCTCCTTTGTTCGCATAGAGGGACAGGCAGTAAATACCACTACCAGTTGATGAATTATAGACACAGGCAATATAAATCGTATCTGCATTGTTGATTTGGGTATGACTGCTGTGCAGGTCAGATACTGCAGTTGCCGTATCTATTTTGAATTTTTTGATGTAACGAATATCGCCGCAGTAGTCATACTTGATAAACATCAGCGCGGAATCTGCCGTGAGCCCGACGTGCAGCCATCCGAAATCTGCCGTCTGATGGGCGTCAACTTCAGTCAGGTGGAGACTGTCGCGAATATCAAAGAAATCCAGCGGCTGCGCCTTCATCTGGTATCCGCAGATCAATACAAAAACCGTCAGGGTACGGATCAATAACTTCATCTTGGAATGTATTTACAAGAGGACAAAGATAAGCGCCTCCGGCCGGCCTGCGCTGTTAAAGTTTATGTAATTTTGAACGATGAGCAGTTATCATATGTATATATTATAATATATGTATTCATTTAAAATACAAATATATAACGGATTAATTTGCCTGGTTTTGACGATATTCGGGCTTCAGCGGTCTGGTGCACAGGACCATTATGGCCTGGAACTGCTCAGCAGGGTAACTACCTCCGAGCATTTGAGTAGTGTCTGGGGCCTCACCCACAGCAGTGGCAGGGACCTGGCCCTTGTAGGTACGACGGCTGGTCTGCGGATATACGATCTTGCTGATCCGGTACATCCTTCAGCGCTGGCTTTTTTTCAGGGTCATGATTGTGTGTGGCGTGAGCTCAAGACCTGGAAAGACTATGTGTATGTCGTCACCGAATGTGATGACGGCCTGATCATTATCGATCTTTCAGATCTTGGAAATATCAGCGTACATCAACGTTCAGTATACGTTGACCGAGATTCAGTAGAACACGCGATCACCCGCGCGCATACGCTTTTTATTGATGAAAAAGGATATCTCTACTTTGCGGGAGCCAATAACAATCATTCCGGATTTGTGATTCTGGACCTTCAAAAGGATCCGCTGAATCCACAATGGATCAACGGGTATGACGATGAATACTATCATGAGGTATTTGTTCTCAGGGACACCTTGTATGGCGCTTCGATTTATTTTGGCGAATTTGTAATCTGGGATATCAGGGATCGAATGAATCCTGTACGGTTGAACACCCAGCAGACAGCTTTTCGATTTTCGCATTCTGTATGGCGGGAGCCTGTCAGGCCAGTGCTCTATACTGCGGACGAGCGCAATGGTGCGATCATAGAGAGCTGGGATGTGTCTGATCCACATCGAATCCGCCGTCTTGGCACCTGGCGAACGAATACGCCGGAAGACCCTGAAAGTATTCCGCACAATTGTTTTTTCAGGGATTCGTTTTTGTTTGTCTCCTGGTATACGGAAGGCGTACGCGTGTTGGATGCCAGTGATCCAACGAATCTTACCGAGGTGGCCTGGTATGATACCCATCCGCAGAAACAATCGGGATTCCATGGAGTATGGAATGTTTATGCATTTTTCAAATCAAATATTCTGCTGGCTTCAGATATTGAGAACGGATTGTTCGTGCTTCAATTTAACCCTTCACGCGGCACTGTAGTCAAAGGTTTGGTCACCGATAATAAGACCGGCTTACCAATTTCAAACGTAAAAGTCAGTTTTTCTGACGGATTCAAAACCGTACTGTCACAGACCAATTTTTCAGGTATGTATCAGACCGGATTTCATACGGGTGGAAAACTGAAGTTGACATTTTCTGCTCCTGCTTATAAAGATTTAAATTTGGACATTGAGCTGGTGTCCGGAAGCACGACGATGATGAATATTGCCATGGAACCTCTTGAGAAATATTCGGTCGAGATTTATGCCCGGCATGAATCAGATCAGGCGGCAGAAGAAGGGATCAGGATCAAATTGTGGAATGACAATTTCAGTTATGAGTCGGTTACCAACGCTCAGGGTTACGAGGTCCTGAATAATATTGTGGAAGGCGATTATAAGTTGCAGCTGGCGAAATGGGGCCGTCTGCATTACTCGGTTCCGCTGGTTCACCTGGGGTCTTCGCAGCGCATCGATGCCGTGATGAAAGATGGTTATGAAGATCAGTTTAATATTGCGGAAGATTGGATCAATATTCCTGATACGGTGGCACTACAATGGCAGCGAGGTGATTTCAGCGAACTCTCTCCTCCGCCATCCAATTATCCTTCTGCGGATATCGCGACAGACCTTGGACGTGTCGCATTGTATACGAATAATTTCAGCGACGAATTTTCGGAAAGAAATGTAGCGGGACATCACTGGCTGAAGTCTCCGGAAATGGATTTGTCTGCGTTCAGTGATATTGATTTATCCTATGATGTCTGGGCCTACGGTGGATGGGACTCTTCGGTCAAGGAGTGTTATCTTGAATTTGATCAGCAACGATGGCCACTTGAACAGATCTACGAAAACCTCAGCGGACAGTTTAACCGAAAATCATCTTATGCACTGGATGTGCGCAATATTGAGCGCAAGCATGTACGCTTTGTCATTCATCTGTGGAATGATCCGGATTCCATTCAATATGCGATCAGTCTGAAAGCGGCACTTGATGGGTTTAAATTAACCGGAAAACTTATCAACGATAATGATCTCCTGGGTCAGGATCCGGAAATTGAAGTCTATCCGAATCCGGCCGGTGATTTTTTAATTCTCAGGAACAGAATCAAAGAACCTTTAAGAATAAGGATTTCAGATATCACCGGTTGTGAATATTATTTGTCATCGAATGATGAGGAGCAATTCCAATTCAGTTTGGATGATTTTCCACCAGGACATTATTTCATCAATCTGTTCGCTTCCGAAAGTCAAAAAATGTACACCAAGAGTTTTATAAAAGCAGGGCCTGAACATTGAATTCAAATTCCAATTCAGCACAATTCGATCTCATCGTCATTGGAGGAGGTGCGGCAGGATTTTTTACGGCCATTTGTTTTGCTGAAAAGAATCCCGGTGCCGCGGTGCTTATTCTTGAATCTTCGAATGATGTGTTGGGCAAAGTGCGCGTGTCCGGTGGAGGCCGGTGCAATGTTACTCATCATTGTTTTGAGCCTTCAGCACTGATTCAACATTACCCAAGGGGTCAAAAGGAATTGAGAGGTCCTTTCAGCAGATTTGGACCGGCAGAGACCATTCAATGGTTTGAATCACACGGTGTACCGCTGAAGACAGAAGAAGATGGACGCATGTTTCCAAGAGCCAACACATCGGAGGCGGTGATTAAGCTGTTTAAGCAATGTTGTAGGGATCACAATATTCAAATACACTGTAGCGAACGTGTCGAATTGTTTAGACCAGAGGACATAGGTTGGTTCGTAAAAAGTTCACGGGCAGCATATTTATCCAATGCATTGATGGTGGCAACCGGAAGTGACCGGCGCACTTGGGATATTTTGGTTTCCATGGGGCATCACATGATCGCCCCCGTAGCGTCGCTTTACACATTTAACATCAGCGAAAAGGCATTACATGAGCTCAGTGGGATCAGTGTAATGAAGGCGAAGGTAAGCATCCGTCACACGAATTATCAGGCAGAGGGGCCCCTGCTGATCACGCACTGGGGACTGAGCGGTCCCGTCATTCTCAAGCTAAGCGCCTGGGCGGCAAGAGAACTGATGGAACTTGCTTATAAGTTTGACATTGACATCAATTGGATAGCATTATCGCTGGAACACGCGCTGGAACAGATGCAGAATATTCGGCAACAGCATTCATCCAAACTGGTTTTGAATACGCCTTTATTCTCTTTGCCGCAACGACTGTGGCGGATGCTTCTTTGGCGCAGCGGAATGAATGAAGAAAGTAACTGGCAGTCCATGAGTGCTTCGAATCTGCGGCAATTGGCAAGTGTTCTTTGTCAGGATCATTATAAGGTCAATGGCAAGTCAACCTACAAGCAGGAATTTGTGACCGCGGGAGGCGTTGATTTGAAAGAAATTAATTTTAAAAGGTTCGAAAGTCGTCTGCACCCGGGACTATTTCTCGCCGGCGAAATACTCAACATTGATGCACTGACCGGTGGCTTTAATTTTCAAGCTGCATGGACCGGCGCATGGATTGCTGCGGAAGCGATGTCTGAAGATCTAATAACAAAAGGATAATGTCATTAATCCTGATTGTGGGAAGAAAAATACGCGTCGAATAATTTGTAAGTGATCCAGTGTCATTTTTGTCATCATTTTTGCATTCTTCGTGCAAAAATGCCGCCAGGGATAAAAGTAAATAGTAAATAATAAATTGTAAATTATTCGGCCTTGACAGTAATTCTCCTTAATTAATACTCCGGCTAAGTTGAAAATGTAATTAAAGTGATGCTGAATTCTGAGGCAACAGCAATCTAACCTCGCTGATCAACACAGAGATCATCACTACCCTCGCCGTATCCGAAAAATGATGGCTAGACTCTTCATCGGGATCCAGTGAGGAGTAAATAAATTCTACGAGGTCCTCATTGCCTGTTAGGTTGACGAAGGTGTCAAAACACGCTTCGATATCCTTGTGTTCGTTGACGATATCCCAGGTGGATTCGTCGGTCTGTTCTACGGTTTTTTCATCGGGCTGTGCAACAGCAGTAGTTCTTTGGATGGCTTCATACAGGATGACATACAGAAATACCAAATAGTCCATCTCTTCATCCGTCAACAACTCGGCATGCGAGCCGAGGAGAATATCAAAGCAGAGGATGTTGTCTTTTTCGATTTGTTCCAACGTCAAATCAAATCCTGCAGGATTCGTCTCAAATTGTTCGATGATCTTGTCAAGTAGTTCGCTGTTGATCATGGTTGTTTTTTTAAGTCTTTATAAGCCCAGAGGTAGAGACAGGCGGTCGTTCGGTAAGGTCGCCATTTTTCTGCGATCGCGTATAGTTTTTTTTCCAGCTCTTTTTTCTCCTGACGAAGTTTGTAGATGTCGACCATGGCGGTGCGGATGCCGTAATCAAGCGGAGAGAAGACATCGGGTCTGCCCATGCAAAACATCAGTACCATCTCTACGGTCCAGCGACCAACGCCCTTGATTTGTGTTAGTCTGGCGATGATCTCTTCATCTTCAAGTAACGCAAGGTCACTGTTTTTTAATTTATTGACTTCAAAATGCTCGGCAATATTGCGAATGTAATTTGCCTTTTGATAGGATAATCCTGCAGACCTCAGTGTCTCAATGTCTGTATTTAGAATACTTTTATTGGAAGGGAATCGGCTGCCATAAATCTTTCTGAAACGGTCCAGAATGATCGGCGCAACCTTAACCGAAAGCTGTTGACTGACGATCGATTTGATGAGGTATTCCCTGACCTGATTGGATGGAGATATTTTGTAGATGTGCTCTGATGGAATTTGCAGCATCACATCCCGCAACCTGGGATCTCCGGATAACACCTTCTCATATGACATTTATTGATATATTTGTAGCTCATGCAAATGTAATGAAGATCGCTGCATTTTGGTTATTTGCCATGATCAACGCGCACATGATACTGTACGGGCAGACCTGGAATATGTCGCTCTGCACCAATTATGATAATGACAGCCTTCCCTTTCGCGGCCCGGTTGCTTACAATGATGTATGGGGCTATGTTACATCCACAGGAAAGGAGATCGGAATCTTTGGATCTGTCGATTCGGTATATTTTTTTGAAGTGATGCCGGATTGTAGCGCAGGACTCCGTAGAATCAATGTGTTCAAAGGTGGATACAGCTCAATTTGGAGAGACTTTAAGACGTATTCGCATTACGCCTACGCTGTTGCGGACGAGGGCAGCGAAGGATTGATGGTCTTTGATCTGCAGTATGCACCGGATTCAATCCTTTTCATAGGCAGAGATGACACGACATTCAACACAGCGCACAACGTATTCATTGATACCGCCCGCGGACATCTTTTTCTTGCCGGGGCGCAGTCCAATCACCAGAATGTAGACCTGATGATGTATGATCTTCACGCCGCTCCTGCAGCACCGAAACTCATCAAAAAAATAAGCCTGCCCGGACATTATGTGCATGATGTGCATGTCTATAATGATACGGCTTTCTGTTCTCACGGATACAACGGGATGTACATCTATGCCCTGGATAGTGTGGGCAACTTCAATGTGCTCAGTTCTATTACAACTTATCCACAGCAGGGATATAACCACAGCAGCTGGGTGAGCAAGAACCGGAAGTATCTTGTCTTTGCAGATGAGACACACAATACGAGTCTGAAGATTTATGACATCAGTAATATTTTTTCACCAAAACTGAAGAGTCTGTTCCGGTCTGCATTGCTGGCTCCAAAAGATACCATGAGTATCGTGCACAATCCTTTTATCAGGGATGACAATGTTTTTTTGTCATACTACCATGATGGAGTTCAGATATTCAATATTTCGGATCCGACGCAACCACAGCAGATCGCGTATTATGATACCGAACCCGGAAATACCGATTACAACGGATACCAGGGTGCCTGGGGGGTCTACCCTTACTTGCCATCTGGTCGAATACTTGCCAGTGACATCAGTCATGGTTTTTTTGTCATGAATGTTGACTTCACACTTGATCTTGAACTTATTGAACTGAACGCCACGCGCAGAGACAAAGAGATTGAATTAAACTGGAACCTGGTTAATCAACGTCGATTCCGAAGCATCATGCTGCAGCGTTCACACGATCAATTTCGCTGGTTCACCATTTACAATATCGGCGATAATCCAGAAATTTCTACGCATAGGGATCCTGCGTCTGAAAGTGCACTCAACTTCTATCGCATCCTCGCGGAAGGAGAAGATGGCAAACATTATTATTCCAATGTGATAAAAATCAAAGGGGAATCAGCGGAAAACATGACGCTTTACCAATGCGGGCAGTCCATTTGTTCGCATAATTTTGGCAAAGTGGCTGAACTCAGCGTTTCTGGCCTGGAGGGACGCGTGCTGTTATTGGAAAAGAATGTGTCCCTGCCTTTCAGATTGCCTGACGGATTCAAACCCGGTATCTATGTTGTCGAAGCGTTGCTCGAAGATGAGGGTATTCGGCAGGTCTTCAGGTTCGTGAAATAGAAAATTCTAATATTTTTTGTCTCCCAAGCAACACCAACCATGTTATGACGGTCACACTGTTATAGAATCGTTGAATCCGGGTAGTGATGAGGCCGGTTTGAAGTGGCCTTTGAGCAATACCCGCAATTCATGACTGAATTTTGAGGGGATTGATTATTTTTACAACACACATTAAAACTACAAGGCCATGCCAGTACCAAAGTACAGTGGCACTTTTGGACAACCCGAATTACTCCACCTCCTGCGAAGGACACTCTTCGGTGTCAACAATGCAGACCTCGATGCCTTTAAGGGCAAAACCATGGATCAGGTGGTTGACTTATTGCTAACTTTTACCACGGATGTTCCTCCACCGGTCAAAACGTATTCTGTCAAAGTCAATAATGTCCTCGATCCGACAGCAATCGATACCGAAGTGCAATTTGGAAAAACCTGGGTGGACACACCCATCAATAACCAGGCAACTTCACCCGACGGCTACCGCAAGGAAAGTTACAAATCCTGGAGAACTATGCTGATGATCAACCAGGACAGGAACTTAAGAGAACAACTTACGCTCTTTTGGCATAATCATTTTTCTACCGATACTAGGGAGGAAAGTTCTTTGATGTCCTACAGGCATAACAAAATGCTTCGGGACAACTGTTTGTCTGACCTCAGGACAATATTGATTAACGTTTCTCTGAGCCCTTCCATGTTGAGATATCTCAACGGTTATGTCAACACTTCCAAAGCGCCGGACGAAAATTATGGACGGGAGCTGCAGGAACTTTTTGCCATCGGAAAAGGTGCAGGCTCAGGTTATACCGAAGATGATGTCAAGGCAGCTGCACGCGTACTGACCGGATGGAGCTTTATTACCACAGACTATGTAGACAACAAAAAGCAAGGTATTCCCCGCACCATACCGAATAATAATCCGGCGACGCCAAATGAAAAGACTTCAAGGGCTAGTAATCATGACATAACAGCCAAAACATTTTCTTCTTTCTACGGCAACAAGACCATTGCAGCTGCGAGTCCTGTCAATTACGATACGATGAAGGCAGAACTGGATCAGTTGATCGACATGATCCTTGCTACAGATGAATGTGCAAAATATATTGTCAGAAGATTCTATGTTTATTTTGTGCATTATAATGTTACATCAGACATAGAAAAGAATTTAATAGAACCACTGGCGGCAGATTATAAGGCAAGCGGATACAATACAAAACAGATGTTGAAAAGTCTGTTTACTTCCGCTGCTTTCTACGACAGCTGCGTACGTGGTGCAATGATTAAGAGCCCGGCGGTACTGACAATTTCAGTGATGAGACAGTTCGGAATGAGCAAACCTTTACCGACCCAGCTCGAAGCGTATTATTATCTGGGCACGCTGTTGAAAAACTATACCGCAACGATGGCCCAGGATCTGATTGATGCGCCGGATGTCGCCGGTTGGCCTGCTTATTACCAGACACCACAGTTTCATGAAATGTGGATTGATACGGCAACCTATCCCAACAGGAAGAACTACTGCGAATCACTGATGCGCAACGGTATCAGTCCCGGTACAAATTTCTATGAGGATGTCAGCAAGAATTTGAAGTTCTTGATTGACTTTGTCGCTTTTGCCAAGACATTTAGCAAGCCCTCCGACCCCAATGTTTTGATTGACGAATCGAGCAGATTGCTTTTCGGTGCGGCCATTTCGCAATCTGTCAAGGATCAGTTAAAGAAAAATTATCTGCTCCAGGGTCAAAACACAGATTACTACTGGACCAATGCATTCAATGCCTATGTTGCCAATCCGAATACCACAGATCCCGATGCCAAAAAAGTGCCAGGGATCCTGCGCGACCTTTATATCGATATGGTTGGTGCGGCTGAATTCAATTTGATCTGATTCCTTCAACTTTAAACAAGAAGCAATGAAAAGAAGACAATTTATACACACAGTTCCAGTTGCGGTAGGAGGAATGACAATGACCGCCTATGCGAGCAGCCCCATGTTACGTGCGCTGTCAGAATCACTCTATGACACGGACCGCGTGCTCATCGTGGTTCAACTCAATGGAGGCAATGACGGATTGAATACAGTGTTTCCACTGGACCAATATGATACCTTACTCAAATTCAGATCAAACCTCCTGATGCCAAGTGATAAAATATTGACTTTGTCAGGCAACGGAGGCGCTACGGGTATACATCCGGCCATGTATCGATTCAAGGAGCTCTATGACAAAAATCAACTTGCCATCATCCAGGGTGTAGGATATCCATCGTTCAATTTTTCGCATTTCAGAGCCTCTGATATTTGGGTGTCAGGTTCCGATGCCAAGGAAGATCTCAACTCAGGTTGGCTGGGCCGTTATGTCAACTATGAATATCCAAATTATCCTGTGGGGTTTCCCAATCCAACCATGCCGGATCCGCCCGCCATCCGAATCGGATCGAATGTTGGCCTGGGGTTGCAGAACAACAACCTCAACATGGGTATTTCTATCAATAACACCAATGATCCGCTCAACCTGACGGGCAATATTTACAAGGATCCCGTATCCGCAGATTGCCTCGGGAAGGAGGTTGCTTTCGTCCGCGAGATCCAGCGTCAGACCGACAAATTCGGTGATGCTGTCTCTGCCGCAGGCAAAAAAGGTGTCAACATGTCGACACTTTATACCGCGAGCGGTAACTCGCTGTCTGACGCACTCAAAATCGTCGCCAAACTGATTTCTGGAGGCCTGAAGACAAGAATTTACTGGGTCAACATGGGAGGCTTTGACAACCACTCTTCTCAGACGAATGCGGCAGACCGTTCGACCGGAACACAGGCCACATTGCTAGGTAGGGTTTCTGATGCAATCTATGCCTTTATGGATGATATGCGTCTGCAAGGCTTTGAAGACAGAATTCTCGGAATGACCTTTTCTGAATTCGGACGCAGGGTGATGAGTAATGCTTCAGGCGGAACAGACCATGGTGCTGCTCAACCGATGTTTGTGTTTGGAAAGAAAATAATTCCAGGCATACTGGGTAAGAACGCAACCATTGATCCCAATACGACTGTCAACTCCAATGTGGCCATGCAGTATGATTTTAGATCAGTGTATGCCAGCATACTGAGAGACTGGTTCTGCGTGCCATCAGTTGATCTGGAAAGTGTAATGCTGCATAAATTCCAGCCACTGCCTTTACTGGATACCGGCAACTGTATACCGACCTATACGCATGAACAAAACAATAAAGCCGGAGAAAATCTGGTTTATGCCTATCCGAACCCGTTTGTGGACAGGACTTCGATCAAATTCGAATCCAAAGGAGGATATTCCATCGTACAAATCTTTAGCAATGAAGGCGTGTTGATTCGCCAGGTTTATGAAGGGGAGCTGCCGGAAGGTTCTTACAAGATGGATGTCGAAATGGGTGAAGTGCCGGAAGGAATATATTACATCCGTGTACAAACCGGAATCTATCAACAGGTTAAGAATATTCTCAAGGTGCGTTAATCGGGCTATTCATTACATTAACTGATATTTTTGTATCAGGCTTTGCACAATGGAATGGGGTGGAGATGATTTTATTCCGGATTGAAAATTCTTAAAATAGTGCTTGTTTTTGCTGCAGGCTCATGTCTCGTCTATTGAGGAAGTAAGAATTAAACGCAATGCAAAAACCAAATGTGATAACCAAACATCATTCCGGTTGTAGAATCTACTGAATAATTGAAATCAATTGTTGATATATCGGTCTGTGGAGAATAGGCATTACAAATGCAATGACCCATTGCATCGGTCAAATAACCAATCAAAGATTATTAAAACTTCATTGTCAACGATCGGAAATAATTTCAGATTCTAAAAGACAACGTAGCCGACACACTCCTTCCGTCTGAAGACCAGATTCCGGGGCCTGGATAGAACTGTGGTCTCTTTGTAAAATATTGTTTGTCGAAGACATTATTCATATTGAGTCTGACGGTGACCCGATGAGGCAATGCAATCATCACATTGACATCCCAAAGATGATAGGCTGGAACAAGTCCGGTAGCACCGTTGATATCTGGTGATGATGCGTTGAGAGCATCTGCGTAACTTGAAGAAACGTAACTATGCAGAATATTCAGGGTAGAAAATTTATATCTTGCGGTTATCCCGTTTCTGCTTATCCAGTGAGGTACAGACTCTACCTGGTGACCGCTGATATCGACGTTATGACTTCCCGAACGAATGCTCGCATGCTGATATACTGCATCCATATAGGATGTGGAAGTAAAGACGGACAATTGCCAATGGGAACTGAGATATTCATCTGCTTGCAAAAATCCTTCCAGACCTTTTGTTCTCGAATCACCGATGTTGGTTCTGAAAATAGTAGTCATTCCCAGATTATCCGTTTGCGCAATCGTGCCAAGCCTGTTATTGTATTGTAACATAAAGGCGCTAAAGTCCCATTTGAGAAAATGCCATTTGCCCCTGAGACCTGCATCCAGATTGTAACCTTTGGCATCCCTGAGGTTTTTATCGGCAAATTCCAATGTAGAAGCTGGAATAATATCTTTGAGTATGACGGGCCTGTAGGATTGAGAAATTCCGGCGTATAAATTGGTTGAAGAATTCACATTATACTGCAGATTGGCTCCCCCCAGTAAAAATTGGTGCTGAATGTTATTCGGAAGCAGTGAATCGGAATAATAAATAATTTTACCGCTCATCTTGCTTTCTCCGGACTCAAACCTTAAACCTCCTGAAAGTAAAAGTCTGGAAGTCAGATGAACGCGCTGCTCCGCAAAAACGGCGATATTCAATGTCTTGTAATGGAGATCTCTGCCCCACCCGGGTTGCACGAGGCTAAGATCAAAATCTGATCCGGTGGTTCCCTTTCCCAGTTGCTGTCGGTGCAGATCATTATCCATCAATTGAATTCCGGTACAAAGTTCATGGACCTGCCTGCCGGCTTTAAAGGAATGAATCAATCGCAATTCTGAGGTTAGACTGTTGAAGTGATCAATGTCTACCTGCCGGTTATTATACTGCAAGGTAGAAGTTACGATGCTGTCTCTGACAGTAGCCGGTTTGTCAAACATTACACTGTTGCGTGATCCAATGATTTTGGATAGACTAAAGAAAAGTTGGGTGCTCGGAAGTATTTTCCAGTTGACCGTCAAAGAAGGAATGTGAATATCCGGATTGTAATAATTTCTGGAACGCGTGGAGCTTCTTGGATCAGCGGCAAACATGCTGTCGTTGAGCGGTCCCGCGAGTCTTATCAGATAGTTGGAGTGGGTATACTCAAATTTCAGTTGCAGTGAAGAAGAGTGATCGTAAAAAAGTGAAATGTTTTCTGCATTAAATGATGACTGACTGTTTTTACGATAACCTTCGGAACTTTTCTTATTAAACCAGGCAATGTATCGGAATTTGTTTTTTCGGCCGGAGACAGAATTATAAGTACTCACCATTCCAAAAGAACCGACAGAATTGACAGATTCTATAGAGAATGTTCTGGTACTGTCTGGAAGTTTGCTGATGTAATTGATCATGCCGCCAAATTGCGCTCCATATTGTAATGACGCAGTGCCCCGCACCAGTTGAATCCGGTCCACGGCTTCCATTGGCATATTGTAATGACTGGCGGGATATCCATACATATCCGAATTGGTAATGATACCATCCTTACGGATATTAAACTCCCATCCGCGGTGAGGATCCAGCCCGCGTGTAGAAATATTGATTTGATTGCCGGTTCCGTCCATATCATAAATGAACGCACCGGGAACTTTGGCAAAAATTTGTCGGCCATATTTTTCAGCCACACTAAAGGCTTTACGGTTCAAATCGATTACTTCACTTTTTTTGCCAGAGAAAATAAATCCGCCTTCCACACCCGTTAATCTCTTGACCTCAGAAATTTTGCGCGCACCAGTGATCTCTGTTTCCTGCAATTGAAACATGGAGATTGAATCATCAATTTGTTGCGTGTATCCCTGGGATAAATAAAGCAAAATCAGAGAAATGCAAACTGATACCTTCATGTTCAAATGAATTTATTTACGGGTAAAAATAGTACGTTAACCATTAAGGTTTAAGTAAGTATCGTCATCTTGACGAATGTATATGAAAAATTGACCAATGAAGGCAATAATTTTACTGAATTAGGCCTGTAAAATACGTAATAAATGCTTAACTTAGAGCAAATTATAAACAAGAAATGGAAAAAAAGTTTGATAGTTTGAGCATTTTTGAATTCCAAAAGTTATTTCCTGATG